>NZ_DATCRF010000220.1:0-7856 GCF_036569125.1 Chitinophaga sp.
GTATAGCAATGCCACTTCAGTAGCAATTGGCGGCAGCTTTAACGGCTGGAATGATATGGATTACCCCATGCAGTGGAACAACGGCGCCTGGACTATTCAGCTGCCCCTGAAGCCGGGTAAATATGAATACAAATTTTCCGTAGATGGGGTATGGATCCCGGACCCCGCCAACAAAAAGATGGAACCCGAATACCAGAACTCCATCCTGGAAGTGGCGAAATAAGCCGGATCTACCCCCTTATAAGTCGCAGATACGCCCTGTCCCTTGTACCGGCATTGCATATTTTTGGTGAACCAAAAATCATCATGCATGCAAAATATCACCATCACCCAAACAGATCAGCTGCTGGAAATAAAAGAGGGCTGTATCGAGGAAGTAAAGTTCCTGAACGCCCGTGTGAACAAGCTGCTGTTTAATGATGTAGGCCTGCCCGGCGCCAAGATCACCAATGCCAATTTAAGCGACCTGGAAATTGAAGGTGCACAATTAGGCGGCGCCTATATACACAATATAGGTTTGCCGCCTAAAGGCCATCCTTTTTATGACCCCGCTGCCAAACAACGGCCCCTGACGTTTGAGGACTGTTACCTGGCCGGCAGCGGGATCATTAACTGCAACCTGCAGGATGTGCAGGTACGCGGCTGCGATACCCAGGGCATGACCATCAACGGCATACCTGTGCAGGAGCTGCTGGCAGCTTACGAAAAACAAAAAGCTTAGACCACCGGCGGCAGCTTGGATAATATTTTACGGTCAATGTAAAAGGTGCCAAAGGGTATAATGCAGGCCAGCAGCACTTTCCAGGTAGTGGTGCGGAACTCCCATTTGTAGGCAATGCCCACGCTGAGCGTGTTGAGCACAAAGAACAGGAACAGCAGCCCGTGAATGGGCCCCATGGTTTTTACCAGGGCAGGATTGCCGTACGCATACTTCAGCGGTACGCCTATAAATACCAATACCAGCAAAGAGATCCCTTCCAGGAAAGCAATAATGCGCAGCCTTCCGAGTTTTGTTCTTAACAGCATAATTAAAATGTTCTGAGATAAGGCCGGTGCGCCAGTGGCGAGAACGGCCAGGGTATGGCAATAAAAATGATCAGCAGGGCCAGCGCAAACCAGATGGTCATGGTCCGGAACTTAGCCGCAGGCGTATCTTTCCGTTTAGCTACAGAAGAGCCGATGGTGACGCAAACAACAGCCAGCGTCATAAGTATGATGTGGATCAGCCCAAAGAACAGGAATTCAAAGTGCTGAACCGCCTCATGGTAATGCGATCTGAAATAGGCTATCAGCGGGCTGTTGAAGTACAGCACATATCCAATGGCCAGCTGTACATGCGCTACAGTAGCCGTTACATGGCGTATGGAATTATCTGCCGCGGTAAATGCCGTTTTACCGGCCCAGCCTTTTATACTTCTCAGCAACGCATATATTAAGCTCACCAGCACCAGCCAGCGTACAACAGAATGAAAGAATAACAGGTACGGATACATGCACAATATTTATGCAGCAAAGTTCCTGTTTAACGCTGCCTGCTGTTAGGACGAAAACTGTTAATTACAGGATTTTTCAATCACCCGGCGGAACTGCGTGGGTGTGCAGCCTTCATACTTCTTAAACAAACGGGTAAAGTAGGAGGGATCATCCAGCCCTACAGCGGTAGCCACTTCCTGCACACTCATCTCACTTTGGTTAAACAGCACTTTTGCTTCCAGGATAATGGCCTCGTCTATCCATTTAGTGGGGCTTTGCCCGGTTATGGCCTTCACGGTCTTATTAAGATGGTTGGGGCTAATGTGCAGCAGGGCTGCATAATCCGTAACCCGGTGTGTATGGCGGATGTGGGTAAAGATCAGCTCTTTGAACCTGCGGGTAATATGCAGGGCGGCCCCTGGCAGCTCATTATTAACCGGCTGGTAGACACGATTCACTTCGCACAGCAGGGTGGTCAAATAAGTTTGAATAATATCCGGGTGCTGCAGGCCATGCTGTATATAATCCAGCAGCAGGCGCTCAAAAAGCTGCAGCACAAATTGAACGGTGGCTGCAGGCAGCTGTATCAGGGGATTGCCCCATACTTTCAGAAATTCAAAGGCCTGCAGCACGGCGGTTTTGCCATAAGGACCGGTAAGCGTATCATTATGGAAGTTGCACAGGAAACCGGTATTCACATCGCCCGGTTGAAAAGAAAATACCTGCCCTGCAGGCACAAACAATATTTCATTGGGGTGCAGGGTATACTCCCGGCTGCCTATTTTCATTACCGCCTCGCCGGAGGTAAGGAATAAGCAGCTATGCGTGGTGCCGCGGCTGGCCGCTACGGGGCGTTGCACCAGCCGGTACATTTCTTCTATTTTTACAATAAAGAACTTGCCGAAGTCGGGCTGCAGCATTTTGTCAAGCTCCTGTTTAGGCTGCATATAGGCGGCTGTAAAGGCCGGCGGATCATATACTTTGATAGACTTTGTCATAGTACTGTAGGAATACTAGCACTGATGACGATTGAGCAGGATGTTTTATTTTAAATACTCAATAAAAAAAGTTCCGTAGAAGGGGCCTCCTACGGAACTCTTACATCATTCTACCTTAGTATTTTACAATCTTTTTACTAAGCACCTTTTTTCCAATGGTTACATTGATAATATACACGCCTGCCGGCAATGCCGACAAATTAAATTGCTGTCCGCTAAACATACGCTGCGCAGGTGCAAGCGCTGTACCGGAAGCGGTATAGATCTGTAAGTAGAGCTTTTCTTCTTTTACATTTGTTACTTTTACCGTCGCCATATTGGTAACCGGATTAGGGTCCACTGTAAGCGCCACCTCTGTTGCTGCTACTTTAGCAGCAGCTGCTGCCGAAAAATTCCACTGGCCATTCACCTGTCCCACATTCGACCACTGATGCACCAGCCCTCCGCCGGAAACGCCATTCACCTGCAGCACTTTTGCGCTATGTTTTGGTATGATCTTGTAATAGCCATCACCAGCAGCTACAATAATAAAATTCTGATGATATTCAGCAGGGTCATGGTAGGGATACTGGATCACGTTGGCGCCATTTGCAAGGGAAACGTTCTGAACATCCAGCGATTTACCGCTATGTTTTGCGATGATCTTATAGTTGCCGTCACCAAGATGCGTGAGGATAAACTGCTGATTGGCATTGCCGTTATACTCTGAATGAATTACACTGGCATTGTCGGCCGTGGATGCTGCGTTTACATCCATCATTAAACCGCTTGCCCGGTTGCGTATAAAATACGTGCCGGACAAATTCGTAACCCCATTCGTGAGCACCCGTATGGAAGTGGTTTTATCATGCAGCGGCGACCAGGTGATGCAATTGTTATTGGCTGTTAAAGTTTCCGTTTGGCCGGTGAAGTTATCATCCGCATACAGGATCACTTTATAGCCTTCTGCAATGGCCAGGGAAGAGATGGCGTCGTCACTGATGCCTTTTGCCTGCATTTGTGCAAGGGTGTAATTACCCACTCCCAGGCTAACTGCCGTGCCGCTGTAATTACAATCCATATAAACGACCACCGGATCGGTTGTGCTGAAAGGCAACGCCGTGAACTCCCAGCTGCCCGCTGCAACTTTAAACTGTACATACCTGCCATCTTCCTGGTAAAAAGTAATACCACTCACACCGCCTAAGAAAGTGCCATTCTTCCAGATGGTAGTGCTGCCGGCTTTGATCTCTGAAGTAAGGGTAGAAAGCACTTCTTTCGGAATACCCACAATAGCAGTAGTGCCCGCAGGGGAGCTGAGTGTTTGCGTAAAAGAACCACTGCCCGCAGAGAAGCCAGCAGCAATACCCCCTTTCACAGTAGGGATCACTCCGGAGAATTGTGTAACACCTCCTGCCTGTGGTAAAAACGTAAACTCTGTAAAGGCAGGCTGGGTGGGCCTTACGCCTAACATATAAGCGCTCATCAGGTATAAGGGACCTGCAGACCATGCATGGTTATTACTGCTGTAGCCTGCATTGCTGTTGCTTTCTGTAAAATCTTCCCAGAGTGTGGATGACCAGCTGTTGATCATGCCATTATACCTGTTCTTCATTCTTGTAACAGCCGCAGCGCCATCCAGCATAAACAAGGCCTGTTCAATGTACATTTCCTGGTAGGGACTTGCATCATTCCGGTTCTTCAGCACACTCAGTATGCCTGCTTTCTGCGCATCGTCAGCAACACCGGCAAGCAATGCCCAGGCGTTACTCCGGTCATCGATCGTGGCCGACTGGTTACTGAAAACATAGGCACGGGAAGCGCTGTTCCAGAAATAAGTATTAAACTTAGCCTTTACCTTCGCCAGTAATCCCTGGTAATAAGTTACATCAGCACCTTGTCCCAGCAGGTTGGCGGTATTAATAGCTGCTTCAAGCACGGAAATGTACAATGCGTTAAAGATCGTATTGGCGCTTCCGGTATTGAGCGTGCCTAAATTAGATCCCCAGTCGATCCAGTTCCAGGCATCATTTTGTAAAATGAGCATGCCATCTGAATTACAGCTGGCAGCACAGAACTGAATGTATTTTTTTACCTGCGGATAAAGCTCCTGCAGCAGGGCTTTGTCTCCGCTGTACATATAATACTTCCACAGCATGGCTGCGGCAGCAAGGTTCTGATCCGGCAGGTGAAAGCTGGTGCCGGGCGCTGTTGTATAAAGGGAGCCGTTGCCTTTTTGTGTATACATCAGCTCGCGGAAAGCTTTGCGTGTGAGCTTATTCACGCTGGTATCATACAGGTAAAATGAATAAAGGATCTGCTCAGAAACATCTCCCCACCACTGCCCGCGCTCACGGTCGGGACAGTCATAATACTGATCGCGCATACATACTCTGGAAGTATTTTTTGATTTCGTCCACAAGGTATTCAACGATGCATCGGAAGAGGTGAACTGGCCTATAATGTCCGCATTGTAGCTGGTTTCCCTGTACTTCAAACCCAGGATCTGCACGGCGCCGGTAACATTTGTAAACTCATAGGTAACGGTATGATTGCTGGAATTTTGCCAGGCAAAACATTCAAATTCCTGGTCGCCGGCTTTTGTAATGTACTCCTGCCAGTAGTGGCTGTTCACGGTGATCCTGATCTTCACACCTGCGGGCGCATTTACATGCAGGTATGGGCGCAGCTGAATATTAGTGCCTACTGTTCCGGTAATGGTAGTATTGGCTGTAATGGAAGCCGGTATTGCGTTTTGATAATTACTCAACGCATACTCTTTCCAGAAAGGAATGCCGCGCGGCACAAGCCTGTTCCAGGGGGCAGCAGGAGGGAGGCCCTTTTTCACGGCAGTGCTCCATGATGCGTCATTGTAGGCTGCTGTGGTCCAGCCGCTCAGCTCATTGGCGGCATTATAGGAAACCGGGAATGCGATCCACTTATAATCCTGCCCGTTCAAAATTAACTGTGTGGTAGCGCCAAAGGAGGGATGCACTTTATACTTCCAGGTATCATCAGACACCCCTATGGAACCTGCATCAAATAATAAGCCGCCATTACCCACTGCCCGCTGCGTGTAACCATTCTGACCACCTTTATACCATACCAGCACTGCGATGGTGTTTTCGCCGGCCTGCAGGTAGGGGGCGATGTCTGCTTCATCATAATAGGTGTTCACCAGGTCCGGGCGCAGATCCAGTCCGCCGTCTTTCACCACCAGCTGGTTATTTACATACAGCCAGTACTTATTCTCCGCTGCAATTTTGGTAATGGCAGTAGCCGGTTTTGTAGATAAGGTCACCTTTTTACGGAAAGCGATCCAGGTATTGGCCGGTCCTGCGGCTGAGGACCAGATCCAGTTAGCCGTTCCCGTGGGAGGGGGAATAAGGCTAACGATAAAAGAGGTTACCTGGTCGTTCCATTCAGTACCGATCCAGGTTGAGGAGGCCGTAGCTGTAAAGCTTTTCCCGGTGAAATTGTCATCTGCATAAAAGGTTACCTGGTACCCGGCAGGTAAGGTAAAGGAGGACACGGCATCATCCGGGAAGCCGGCTGCATTCATGTCTGTAAGCCGGTAATTACCAACAGGGAATGAAACGGCCGTTCCGCCATAATTGATGTCGTTGTAAAGTACGGCCTGGGCGCCGGCAAGATGGATCCCCGACAACATACAGATCAACAGGAACAAATAATTCCTTACAAGTGAACGTGTTGAGTGCAACATAGGTTTGAAAATTGAGGGTTTGATTTTAAAAGAAAAGAGATATGGACCTTAACGTGAATTACAGAGTACAGAGAATTTTGATTACCTCAGAAATTTAAAAAGAATAAACGGGCCAACTGTCCCTTACTGTCTGCGGCCTCCCGTGCGCTTTTAAGGTTATGGCGATAATTCATAACTTTATCAGATAAAAATCTTAGAGGATTGTTTTTGCCGGATAATACTGTGCTGCCGGATAGTTTAACACAACACGACCATTTATCAATACGGCTAACTACTGATCTTAATAATCATACCGGTGTTAATAAAACATCAGCTTCAGCGAAGATTATAGCACATTATGCTATGTTGGAGGCAGATGGGCCCAGCGGACAATTTTTTAATGCAGCTGGCATCATTCCCTGGTAGTAATGCCTGTAATCCGCTGCTGTATTGATGTGTAGCGTCCCGGAACATATACGTTCCGGGACGTTTTTATGTTAGCCCGGAATAAAATGATAGCATAATCCATCAACATAAAAGATTTGTCTATTTCCTGAACCCGCGGTTCCTGATACTTTTATTGTACGTAATGAATAACAACCTGGCGAATGCAAACTTTAGGGGGTCATCAACCATCATATCAGTAAAATAAGCACATCCGGCGTTATGAAGTACCTTTCTGCGAGTGCACAGCTCCGGGGCAGGACTTCCATGTTTTGAAAATAAAACTTACAAAAATGCACTCTTTACCTAAGCGCACTTCAGGGTACGCGTATTATTCCAATTATCTCCGTACCATTACAAAAGGCAGCCTGGTGGCTCTGCTCACCATTTGTTTGCTGCACTTTTCTACGGTTACACAGGCGCAATCCATTACCGTACAGGGTAAAATAACCGGCGGCGGCAACCCGCTGCCCGGGGCAGTGGTACGTGTACAGGGCGGCACAACCGGCGCCACTACCGATGCAGGCGGTTTATACAAGCTGAATGTAAGCGGTGATGCCACACTCATTTTCTCCATGTTCGGCTATAAATCACAAACGGTGCCGGTAGGTGGCCGCACGGTGATCGATCTGGCGCTGGAAGTAGATCCTAAATCACTGGAAGAGGTAGTGGTAGTAGGCTATGGTACACAAAAGAAAGTGAACCTTACCGGCGCAGTGGCCACGGTAAATGGCGCTGAACTGCTGAAACGTCCTATCACCAACCCATCGGCCATGCTGCAAGGCACCATGCCCGGTGTGCAGGTAGTGCAGGGCACGGGCGAGCCGGGGAATGAGAATGCGTATATCCGTATCCGCGGTAACGGCACCTTCAGCGGCGCCGGTGTAGATCCGCTGGTGCTGATAGATGGGGTAGAGGGCAAGCTCTCTGACCTGAACCCGAATAATATCCAGAACGTATCGGTACTGAAAGATGCGGCGTCTGCCTCCATTTATGGTGCGCGTGCAGCCAACGGCGTAATACTGGTAACCACCAAGCAGGGTGTGGAAGGCAAGATGCGGGTGCAGTATGATTTTAACTACGGTATTTACAAACCTACCAAGCTGTTTGACCTCATCACCAACTCTGCGGAGTATATGGAGCTGTTTAACGAAGCGCGTATTAATTCCGGGCTTAACTCCGGTTTATACACGCAGGAAATGATAGATGCCTATAAAAATGCCACCGACCGTAACCTGTACCCGAACACAGATTGGTTA
>NZ_DATCRF010000221.1:0-9428 GCF_036569125.1 Chitinophaga sp.
GCCTGTTGCTGAACGATAAGTACGGGCAACCCATTGTAGGTTGGAGCACCTTTATTTTTGTGATCCTGCTCATCACCGGGCTGATCATGTGGTGGCCTAAAAAGTGGAATAAAGCCAACCGCGACAAAAGCTTCAAAATTAAATGGAAAGCCGGCTTCAAAAGGGTCAATTACGATCTGCATAATGTACTGGGCTTTTATGCCATGCTGGTAGCGCTGGTTATTGCATTTACCGGTATGGTATGGGCGTTTAAATGGTTTGAGGCTACCGTATATGTAGTGGCTTCCGGTACCACCACGCCTCCTGAAGTAAAGCAGTACGAGTCGGCCCCGGCAACGGTACAGGCAGGCAGCAACCCGCTGGACATAGCCTATAGCAAGGCGTTGCCCATGCTGAAAGAGGCCAAGCGCTTTTATATTTATGCAAATGAAAGCCCTAAGGGTGTGATCACTGTTACCGGGAATAAAAGTGTGGAAACGTATTACGGAACTGATCAACTGACATTCGACCGGTATAGCGGCGCTTTCCTCGGAAGAAGGAATGATTCGCACAAGAACAGGGGAGAGCGGCTAATAGAAATGAATTACGATATTCATGTAGGCGCTATCGGAGGGCTGCCCGGAAAGATCCTGGCATTTGTTATCAGCCTGATCTGTGCGTCTTTACCTGTAACAGGTTTTTATGTATGGTGGGGTAAACGGAAGAAATCGAAGAAGAAGCCTGTTGTTATCCGCAAAGCGACGGTAGCGGGAACAATGTAAATAAAAAGTATTACTGATTTTTTAATGAAACGCTTTTCCCTCTTGTATTTCAGCAAATTGTTATACAGTGGTGAGCAAAAAAAATCCCGAAAAACTCCAAAAAAAATTTTGTGTTTTCAGTCCGTTTCCTATCTTTGCAATCCCAACGAAAACGCCACGGGGCAAAGCAAACGGAAGAATGCGGTTCAACGGGAAGAGTTCTTAAAATAACAAAGTTTTTAATACCTGCGAAAGTAGCTCATTTGGTAGAGCACGACCTTGCCAAGGTCGGGGTGGCCGGTTCGAGCCCGGTCTTTCGCTCCAGTTTTTTATAAAGTTCTTAATACATCTGCGAAAGTAGCTCATTTGGTAGAGCACGACCTTGCCAAGGTCGGGGTGGCCGGTTCGAGCCCGGTCTTTCGCTCTAAAGCCTGACTGATCATCCAGTCGGGCTTTTTTTATGCCCGCAAGTGAAAGGATTTTTAATTGGCAGGATATATTTGCCGGAAAGTGATATTTCCCGTAGCCGGGTTTTATGCCCGGGAAACCAAATTTCTTTATAAGGAGCCTGTTTAAGCAGGCCTCTCCGGAATACGGAGAGGCTGTACATATAGTTCATCTAATAATGAGATAGCGCTTACGGGCCTTTCATGGCACTGGATAGAAGTTCATTTAATAATCCCCACTGGCGCCGCCGCCGCCACCGGAACCGCCGCCAAACTGTATATCGTTGCCTGTAGCAGGCTGGGCGCCCGGCACATAGGTTTGCGCAATAATGAGGGATTCCAGTTTTAATTTATCTGCCAGGGATGGATCTTCCGGTTCCTTGTAAGTAAACCCGTGTTTGGGTTCCTTCAGGTAACGGATCAACGCCCAGGCGCCAACGGTAAGTACCAGGCCGCCAATCACCATGGCTGTTTCCAGCGGAAGCACGCTGTGATAGTACCGCACGGTAAATACGATAGCTGCCAGCAATATCATCCCGGTGCGCAGCAGCACCGCATCTTTTTTACGGATGCCCAGCCACAGGTATACTACCGGAACAACCGCCGTATAGATCCAGAAGAACCAGGCGCCGGGAATGCTTTGCCCTTCCTGCAGTTGCAGATCAAACATCCTGTTGCTCAGCTCTCTTACCACAAAATAATTACCCGCCAGGTAAAGCGTGAGTAAAGACAGCACGGATAAAACGGTGAGACAATGTTTATAATGCCTGCTGAAATGATATGCGGATATTTTCTTTACAGCAATGTATGCGGTGATGGATACTGCCATGATAAGAAAAGGCATAATGATTTTGACAACAGGCCCCAACTCAATGGCGATAGAGAATATAAAGCCAACAAAAGCAAGATAGGCTATACCAGCCATCATCATATCCGCAAAGCGTAAGGTAGCCAGCAATGTAACGAAGCACACCACAAAGCAAATGGTAGTGGCAGAAATGTGCCCAACTATAGCCATACTGCTGCAAATCAGCAAAACGGCTCCCCACAGCAGGGCATCGTCAACGCCTGCACGAAATAGTTTCCTCTCCCTGATAAACATCTCCAGAGCACCATAACATACCAGTCCGGCGAAGATGCATAATCCTGCAAAACCGTCTTCATTCCGGAGAAAATCCAGCATCATCAGTGATAACAAGCCGAGCGAAAAGCAAACGATTACCACGGTAAGAATAAACAGCCCGATCTTAATTACCGGGTTAGGCGTATAAAAATTTACCGGGTGTGCAGCCTCAATGGCCTTGTAGGTAGCAACTTCTATGCAGTTTTTACGCAACGCTTTTTCTGCTTCTTCTTTTATTTCAAGATTATCGAGGGTAGTGGAATTATACGCGAGCATGTTTGATTTTTTTGTTGAGGTTGATCAGTAACACAATTACACCAATGGCGGAGCCAATGAAATACAACAGACCGAGATATACACCGCCAATATCGTCTGTTAAAATAAGCATGCGCACCACTGCAATACTTATAGCTACATAACTATACAGCACCGTGATCAGTACAAAGTAAAAGGAGCGTTCTTTGAATGCTTCCTGGAAAAGGAAATAAGCAATAACCGCCATAAACGCGAACCAGGCCATCCAGCCAGTATCAAACACCATCATACCAGCCACACAGGCAATGAAAATAATATGCGCGCCAAAATTCTGATAGGTAAAGGCAAAATGTTTTTTAAGATTTTTCCGGGCAGATATAAATGCCAGCGAAAGCAGGAGCACACCCAGTATGGCGCCTGTGTAGATAAGCCTTTCGTTGCCAAAATCGTTGGCCGACAGCACCTGGAAAGGAGTAAGCGCAATACCCATCCAGGCCGCCAGGTTGGTGATGGCCATAGACAATACCCCCAGGTGATCGAAATAATAAGCGCTTACCGTGAGCACCGCCAGCGGAATAAAGGTGGCTAATCCATAAGCAGTGCCAAATGCAGTGTACTGGAACTGCAGGTAGCCTACAAAGGTAACAAAGGTGAGGCAGCCTAACAGTAACGCATAATCGAAAAAGGCATTGGGTGAATTTACTTTCTCCCATGAAAAAGGTGCTTTTTTCCGGATACAGTAGCCGAAGCAACCGGCGCTGATGGCGCCAATGATCAGCAGTATCACCTGGTGGCCAATGGTATCTATATTTTTATAGATCAGGATGCCTAAGCCGCCGCTTAGCAGCAATACGCCTAAATAAAGCAGTGTTTTGATTTCCCAGTGGAGGGAGAACAGCCGCTGATCTTCTGCAGTTTTCACCGCTGCAAGCTCCGTGTCGTTTATCAGTCCTTCTGAGCGGAGCTTTTCAAATACTTTAATATTCATAGATGGAGTTAAAGAAGTTGGAATTAACAATCATTACCCGCTGCAATATACATTATCAGCAGGCAAAACTATATATTGTGATATACCGAAATGATGAGCTGCATAGCTTTTTATCAAACCAATAATGATGAGTATGAAAATATACCGGGCCTCCCTGTTATCGGCATTAGCCTGTGAATTGGGCGAAGGCGCCTGCTGGTGGCCGGAAAGGAACAGCTGGTGCTGGGTGGATATCCTGGGCTTTACTATTTATATGCGGGATATAAGCGGCTTTCAGCAAAAGTTTAATACCGGTGGCTATGTAACCACATTGGCGCCGGTAGCCGGAAGGAATGAACTGGTGGCCGGGTTAAAAGACGGCATAGCCTTTTTTTCCCCGGAGCAGGGAATGGGCCGGCGTATCGCCATACTGGAGGAACGCAGC
Source organism: Chitinophaga sp. (assembly GCF_036569125.1). Classification (GTDB taxonomy): domain Bacteria; phylum Bacteroidota; class Bacteroidia; order Chitinophagales; family Chitinophagaceae; genus Chitinophaga. The sequence continues at coordinate 3,977 of NZ_DATCRF010000221.1, forward strand.
CAGGTACGCTGCAACGACGGCAAATGTGATCCTGCAGGCCGGTTATGGATTGGTACCATGCAGATGCCGCCGGAAGAGGGAACGGGCAATCTTTATTGTATTAACGGAAAGGCTCAGCCGGAGCTGAAGCTGGCGGGTGTTACCATTTCCAACGGGCTGGTATGGGCAGGAGATAAGATGTACTACAATGATACGCATACCCGTACAGTACAGGAATTCAGTTATGATGAAATAACAGGCGCCATTGCATTTTCGCGGGTAGCGATACATATTCCGCCGGAACTGGGTTGGCCGGATGGAATGGCGACGGACAGTGAAGGCATGCTATGGATTGCCCATTGGGGCGGCTATGGGGTATATCGTTGGAACCCCGTAACAGGTGAACTGCTGGGAAAGGTGGAGATACCGGCTCCGCATGTATCTTCCTGTGCTTTCGGTGGACCGGGAATGGACGAGATGTTGATTACCACCGCCAGGGAGCATATGACTGCTGCACAGCTCGATGAATATCCCCTTAGTGGTAGTGTGTTTCACGTGAGGTTGCCAATTAAAGGCTTGCCTGCCAACTACTTTAAGTATTAGCTATTTTTACATATTATTGTTTCACGGTTTTCTGCTATATTATTAGTATATTTGCAGCCGGAATCGGCTTTTTTAGGGTATTTTAATACCATTCGTACTATCTTATTTCAACTTTCCCTTTGCAACAGATACTTCCCTTAGTATGCTACCACTGGAAACATCATGTAAAAAATAATAATGATCATGAAGGATTTTAAAATCATTGACAACAAAGAGGCCAGGCAGTTTGAAGCGCATATTGCGGGACAACTGGCTAAAGTAATTTATGAGAGGAATGGAACCCGTATTTTCCTGACCGGGGCGGAAGTGCCGCCGGTATTGGAAAAACAAGGTGTGTTACCAATGATGCTGGGAAAAGTAATGGAGGAAATTTCTGCACAGAATATCCGTATGGTACCTTCCAGTAAAAAAGTAGCGGAATTTGTTCGCAGTAATCCTAAGTGGAAAACCCTGCTGGCGCACGGTTTACATATATAGCTCTTTATTTTACATTTGACATTTAGTTATTTAATTATTTGCCGGCCATCTGTATCATCAGAAAATAAGAATGGCGGAAGATTCATCAGACAAGAAGACCAGTCAGATAACTAAATAACTAAATATTCAAATGCCCTCTTACCTGATCCCCATCTTCGCCTTCACTGCTGTCATCAGGTCATCGGCTTCTGCGGATACTAATACCGCGTCTCTGGAGTTATCAATCACCAGCGTGTAGCCCTTTTCGTTAGCTACCGCCCTTAATATCTTTTTTGCCTTATCCAGGATGGGCGCCAGCAATTGCTGCTCCCTGCTATTCATAGCCTGTTCAGACATCTCTTTGTACTTCTGGATATTGGCAGATAATGATTTGATCTCGTTAAGCTTTACTTCTTTCAGGGCATCACTTATTTTGCTTTGTGTGCTGTCGAATTCCGTCACTTTTCTCGTGTACTCGGCCACCAGCTGCTGCCCGTCTGCATTTAACTTCTCCTGTAAAATATTCAGTGAGTCTCCTGCCAGTTTACTTTCCGGCATCATCGCAATCATTTGCTGAAAATTGATATAGCCCGTTTTGGATTGGGCCAGAAGAACAGTTTTTCCTAACAGTAAAATGCAAAGTGTACAGATATATTTCATCCGGGATAATTTCCACAATGATAATAGTCCAGTTGTGAAATATTCTTTAACACGAATATAAAGTAATGTTAAAGTAACGCGGAGTTTGTCCTGGAACGCTGATTTAGATGATTTCGCTGATTTCACTGATCTTTTTTCAAAAATATTATATTTAATTAAATATATAAATAATGTATAAACAACAAATAATTAGTTTAAACAACCATCAACAAGAACCTCAAAAAATAAAATCAGTGGAATCAGCGTAATCATCTAAATCAGCGTTCCAGGACAAATTCCGCATAGGGGTAAAGAGGCAGCAAGGTGTCGTATAATAAATCAGTTCAATTGGCAGAAGGAATTATATTTGACGTTAGATATCAAACCCTAGGCATGGAATTTATAAATCCGGGTAATACTGCAGCGCCGGTAATAGAAAACTCATTAACGTTTGAACAGGTTTTTAAAACTCATTTTAAAGGCTTGCATGCCTATGCATGTACATTATTAAAAGACGAAGTGATGGCAGAGGAGATGGTACAGAATGTCTTTTGTAAACTATGGGAAAAATCAGGTGATATAAAAATAAAGCAATCTGTTTCGGGATACCTGTACCGCGCGGTGTATCATGAATGTATTAATTACCTGCGGCATCAGAAAGTAAAAGCAGCCCACCAGGCGCATACCAGATACCAGATGAACAACGACCAGGATATTGGCAATGCATCGGGTAAGGTAATGTTGCGTGAACTGGAAGAGAAGCTGGAAGCAGCTTTGATGACGCTGCCGGAAAAATGCCGTACTGTTTTTCAGCTCAGCCGCTTCGAAGAACTGAAATACCAGGAAATAGCAGATCGCCTGGATATCTCTATAAAAACTGTGGAAAACCAGATGGGCAAAGCGTTGCGCTTACTACGACTCAACCTGGTGGATTTCCTGCCTTTGTTAATAATTTTGCTCCACCTGTAAAAGTGCATCTGTGAAAAATACATCTACACATATAAATGACGACCTGCTGGTAAAGCACCTGCTGGATCTCACCACACCCTCCGAGAAAGCAGCTGTAACTGCATGGCTGGCGGAGAAAGCAGAGCATCAGCGCTACTTTGAGCACTTTCGCCTGATATGGGAAGAAAGCAGGAAACTGGCTGCCGTAAGCACGGTGAATGAAAACGACGCATGGTCGCGCTTTCAGCAACGGGTAGGGGCCAACGAAAATACCCCCCGCATTGTAAAAATGGATACCGGTTTTTCCTGGCGGCCCATTCTCCGCATTGCAGCAGTACTCCTTATCATGATTGGCGCTGCCGGCGCCTGGTATATTTCCCAACAACGCAATGCCCCGCTGATAGTAAGCTCCGGAGAACAGATCAAACAGGATGTATTGCCGGATGGCTCACAGGTAACGCTGAATAAACAATCTACCATTACCTACGCAGGCAATAGTAAACAACGCTCTGTAAAACTGGAAGGGGAAGCATTCTTTAACGTGGCACAGGACCCGGGCAAGCCCTTTGTGATCAAAGTAAATGATGTGACGGTAAGGGTATTGGGTACTTCTTTCAATGTTAAAAGCACGCATGGCAAAACAGAAGTAATTGTGGAAACCGGCGCAGTGGAAGTAACAAAGAATAAAAACAGCGTGCAGCTGAAACAACATGAGAAAGCAGTGGTCACCGAGCAGCAGGAAGCGCCCAGCAAACAAAACAATACAGATGAGCTGTATAACTATTACCGCACCCAGACGTTTGTATGCAATAATACTCCTTTGTGGAAACTGGTGGAGATCCTCAATGAAGCATATGGAGTAAACATCGTTATCGCCAACAACGATAAACGTGATTTACAGATTAATTCTACCTTTACCAACAGTTCGCTGGATAGTACTTTAAAAGTGATCGGGCTTACTTATGAGATTGCCGTTGAAAAACAGGGATCACAAATTATACTGAAATAATAGCCTTCGTACTGTATGTTACCACCTAAGCATTTGCTGACCTTTTTATTTGTTTGTTGTTTTTCATTACCACTGGCTGCACAGCAGCTGCTTAATAAAACGGTTAGCATCGAAGCAAAGCAACGGCCGCTTTCTGAAGTACTGACTACGATCAGCAAACAGGGAAATTTTTATTTTTCATATCTCAGTACTATCCTCCCGCAGGACAGCCTGGTAAACATCTCTGTAAAAAATAAAAGTGTAAAACAGGTACTCGATATTTTATTCAACGGTGATTTTATATATAAAGAATCAGGAAATTATATCATCCTGCTGAAAAAAGCGCAGGGGCAGGTATACTACCTGATCAGCGGGACGGTCACGGACCGGAAAACGGGGCAACGGCTACCCAACGCGAGTGTGTATGAACGACAGCAACTCATTTCTACCTTAACAAACAACGACGGTTACTTCAGGCTGCGGTTAAAGGATAAATATCCTACCGCAGCCATTAGTGTTAGTAAGGACCTCTATGCCGATACCTCTTTGTTGCTTACTACCGGCTATGACCAGGAGATAGCGGTAAGTATTGCTCCTGCTACCTATCAGTTGAAAGTGGTAGATATTACCGGGCATACAAGGGTAGAAAAAACCTGGTTTGGAAACGCATTCCTCTCCTCCCGCCAGAAGCTAACCAGTTTAAACATCGGTGGCTTCCTGGCTGATAAGCCTTACCAGGTATCGCTTACACCGGGCCTGGGCACACATGGCCGGATGAGCGGGCAGGTAGTGAATAAGTTTTCCGTGAATATGCTGGGTGGTTATGCCGCAGGGGTAGATGGCGTGGAAATAGGCACTGCATTCAATATCGTGAAAAATGATATGCAGCATGTACAGGTAGCGGGATTGGTAAATATAGTAGGCGGAAAAACAAAAGGTGTACAGCTGGCAGGGTTTCACAACAATGTGCTGGACTCTATGAAGGGCGTGCAGGTAGCGGGCTTTAGTAATATCACGGAGGGCAGTATGGAAGGAGTGCAGCTCACCGGCGCTATTGGCCAGGTGCGTAAAAATATGCAGGGGGTATCTGTTAGCGGTATAGGCGGTATTAACCGCGGTTATACACAGGGCTGGCAGGTAGCAGGCGCCTTCACCTATAACGGTAAAAACCTGGATGGGCTGCAACTCAGCGGCATAGGCAACTACAACAGGGAGAATGCCTACGGCGCCCAGCTTGCAGGTGTGGGCAATATCAACCGTGGGGTGATGAAAGGTGTACAGATTGCCAGCATTTTCAACTACGCCAAGCAAATGGATGGGGTGCAGATTGGCCTGGTGAATATTGCAGATACAGTGAACGGATATAGCATCGGTATCATCAATATTGTGCGTAAAGGGTATAAGAAAGTAGTATTATTCAGTACTGATGTGATGCCTTTTAATATTGCCTGGAAGGCAGGCCGCAGTGAGCTTTACAGCATCCTGCAGGGCGGCGCGGACCTGAGGGGGAACAGTAAGGCATGGTCGCTGGGATATGGTATAGGAAAAATTATTCCATTCAATAAAAAACTGTCTTTAGCCGCTGAAATTACGGAGCAGACTGTTTTCCTCGACGCCTGGGACTGGGATGCCCAGATTTTCCGTTTGCAACCTTCTCTCAACATTAAATTATCCAAACGAATCAGCCTGTTTGCAGGGCCCTCTTTAGCTATTTGTACTGATGATAAAGCGGGGAATAAGTCCACCGACTTTGGTGCGCACTATCCCTCTTTTAAAATAGGTAATTCAATTGCCGCATGGATAGGCTGGCAGGCTGGCATCAGTATTTTTTAAATTTAA
>NZ_DATCRF010000222.1:0-6276 GCF_036569125.1 Chitinophaga sp.
TCAAAAGAACCACCGCCCGCTGCATGTTTCACCTAACCATTTAAAACACTTATCAAATGTAACAACGTATCACCGGGGTGCATAGCTCCGGATGGTATTATTTTCCTTCACCCTTAAAATTAAATCCAGCGTTATGAGATCACTATTACACTTCCTGCACAGGAAGCGGCTGTTGGCGTGCGCAATGGTGGCAGCCATCATCAGCACGTTTCCGGCCTATGCACAACAAGGCAATCCGCAAACCTACCGCGGCACCGTTACAGACTCTGCCGGGCTGCCCATACCCGGCGCCTCTGTTATACTAAAGAACACGAACCGCGGCGCCATCACCGACCAGAATGGCATTTTTAACCTGCAGGCCCCGCAGGGCGGTACCATTGTGGTAACCAACGTAGGTTACCAGAACCAGGAAATTGTTTTGGGCGGCAGCAATGCGCTGCGCATCCGTTTGGCCCAGGCATCCAGCAGCTTAACAGATATTGTGGTTGTAGGTTATGGCACACAACGAAAGGCCACGGTGAGCGGCGCTGTAAGCTCCGTAAAATCAGAAGACCTGGTACGCACGCCTGCCACCACGGTATCCGCAGCACTGGTAGGTAAAATGCCCGGCCTTACTGCCCGTGCCCCGGATGCACGGCCCGGCAGGGGCACCAACATACAGATCAGGAACCTGGGTAATCCCTTGTATGTAATAGATGGCGTGCCCTATACCGGCAGCCCTAATACCACTGCATTCGGCTTTACACAAGGTTCCGGACAGGATGTGTTTAACAGCCTGGGCATAGAAGATATTGAAAGCATCACCATCCTGAAAGATGCTTCTGCATCCATTTACGGCTTACGCGCTTCCAACGGCGTGGTACTGGTAACCACTAAAAAAGGTAAACGTGGCGGTAAACCGAACATTAATGTTTCCGGTTATTACGGCCTGCAGAACTTTACCCGTTACCCACACCCTGCCAATGCCGGGCAATATGTGCGCGCGCTGGTGGAATCTGAGCAGAACCTGGGCCGTGATCCGTCACTGCTGTACTCCCCGCAGGAGCTGGCTAAATGGGAAGCCGGCACAGAAAAAGGTTATAAGAGCTACGACTATTACAAAGAAACCTTACGTCCAAATGTACCGCAGTCTTACCTGAGCGCAAGCGCATCCGGCGGCGGGGAACGTTCTACCTATTATTTATCCGTAAGCCGTATTAAGCAGGATGCTATTGTAAGGGATTTCAGCTTTGAGCGCACCAACCTGCAGGCCAACCTGGAAAGCAGTCTGGCCAAGGGTTTAAAGGTAGGCACGCAGATCAGCGCCCGCCTGGAAAAAACACATAATGTAGGCGTGCCCGGGCTGGATGATTATTTTAATCCTTTCCTGAGCATTTTCAGCATGTGGCCAACAGAAAGCCCGTATGCCAACGATAACCCCAACTACATTAATCAAACGCACAACGTAAATGTGAACCCCGCCACGTATAAAGATGATGTTACCGGTTACCTGGATGAGTGGTGGCGCGGCATTAACGTGAACCTGAATGCACAGTATGATTTTAATTTCGGGCTAACGGCAAAAGGCATTTACTCTTACAACTACATGAACGAAGACTTTGATGGGTTTGAATATACCTGGGATGCATATAAGTATGATGCCAATACAGATACCTATAACACCCAACCCGGCTTTGGCAACCAGAATCCCTGGCGCGAAAGGCATAAGCGGAATGTAATATCCCGTTACGGGCAGTTCCAGCTAAGCTATAACAAACAATTTGGCCCGCATGCCATATCAGCAGTAGCAGCCTATGAGCGGTCTGATTATGATAACTCTTATTATGTAGTACATACCATTCCTACTAACAACTATATCCCTACGCAGTATTTATCGGAACAGGATTATTTGTCGGATGAATGGACTACGGAGGCCCGTGCCGGTTATATAGGCAGGGTTAACTATAACTTCAAGCAAAAGTACCTGCTGGAATTACTGGGCCGTTATGATGGCTCTTACCTGTACGCCAAAGGCCACCGCTGGGGCTTTTTCCCGGGCGTATCCGTTGGCTGGCGTATTTCAGAGGAACCTTTCCTGAAAGGTAAGCTGGGAACCTTTTTGAATGATCTGAAGATCAGGGCATCTTATGGTGAAACGGGCAGTGAGATCGGCTTTCCGAATGGCGATCCTCCCCCGCCCTTCAGCTACCTGGCCGGCTACAACTTTAACCAGGGCGGGGCTGTGCTGAATGGCGCCTATGCCATCGGCATACGGCCGCGCGGGCTGCCTATTACGCAGCTTTCCTGGGTAAAGAACCGCTCCACCAACATTGGTATTGACTTCACCCTGCTGGATAATAAGATCAGCGGGCAGGTAGATGTGTTCCAGCGCAAACGTACCGGCCTGCCGGCAGCCCGTTATGATGTGCTGCTGCCCAGCGAAGTAGGTTATACCTTACCCAATGAGAACCTGAATTCGGATGCTACCCGCGGCATAGAAGGCATGGTTACCTATAGCGGCCAAACCGGGCAGGTGAATTATTCCATTGGGGTAAATGCCACGTATGCGCGGCTGAAAAGCGTAAGTACCTATAAACCCCGTTTTGGTAATGAGTGGGATAAGTACCGCAACTCCGCAGTAGACCGCTGGTCCAACATTACCTGGGGATACCATGTAACCGGGCGTTTTGAGTCGCAGGAGGAAATTGATAATTATGGTATTAATAACGACGGGCAGGGCAACCGGACCGAGCTGCCCGGTGATTTTAAGTATGAAGATGTGAACGGAGACAAGATCATTAACGATATGGATCAGCGGCCCATTGGCTATGCACAGGGCGCGCAGCCATACGTAAGCTTTGGTATTAACGGCAGTGTAGGTTATAAAGGCATTACGCTGCGTTTTGATTTTGCAGGCGCCACTATGCAGTCTTACCTGCGCGACTGGGAGCTGCGCTATCCCTTCCAGAACAACGGTTCCTCACCTGCCTATATGTTCACCGACCGCTGGCACCGCGAAGATCCGTATGATCCCAACAGCAAATGGATTGCCGGCACCTACCCTGCCATCCGGAAAGATAATACCACGCATGTGAACTACCGGACCAATGATTTCTGGATCACCAATGTGCGGTACATCCGCCTCAGGAACCTGGAGCTGGGTTACAACTTTCCCAAGGCATGGCTGAACAAGATCGGTGTGAACGCCTTCCGCGTGTATGTGAACGGCACTAACCTGTTTTCTCTGGACAATGTAAAGAAATATGAAATTGATCCGGAGATCAGCTCCAGTAACGGGCTCGTATATCCGCAGCAGCGGCTGTACAATTTTGGCTTTAATCTTTCCCTTTAATAACGACCACTATGCAAAAGACATATAAATACATACTATTGGGCCTTTGCCTGCTAACTGCCGGCGCGTGCAAAAAAGACTGGCTGGAGCGGCAGCCCCGCACCATATTGCTGGAAGAGCAGGTATGGAATGATCCCAAACAGATCGTAGCACTGCTGGCAAATTTCTATGACCGCCTGCCTGTACAAACCGGCCTGCAGGATATTAATAATAATGGCGACTTAGACGGCCGCATAGCGCAGTGGCGCGATATGGCCAATTTTGATGACGCCATGTGGTCGGGCCAGTCCAATGAAGACGGGCGTAATAACATTCCTGCTTATGGGTTTGATAACTGGCGTTTGTGGAACTACTCCTTTATCCGGGATATTAACCTGTCACTGGAAAATATAGCCCAGTATGGTGTGCGCCTGACAGATGACCAGAAGAAACAGTTCACTGCTGAGCTGCGTTTCCTAAGAGCTTACGATTACTTTGAGCTGGTAAAAAGAATGGGCGGTGTGCCCCTGGTCACCAAACAGCTTATTTATGATTACAGCGGCAATGCTACTCCCCTGCAGGTACCGCGCGCCAAGGAAGAAGCTGTGTATGATTTTATAGCCAGTGAGGTGGATGCTATAAAAAATGATATCGGTAACGACGGCAGCGTATCCCGCGCCAACAAATATACCGCCCTGGCGCTGAAAAGCCGGGCCATGTTGTATGCCGCCTCTATTGCCAAATACAATAACCTGATGCCGGCGCCCATCAGCACCCCTGGCGGGGAAGTAGGCATTCCTGCATCCAGGGCCACGGAGTATTATACCAAAGCGCTGGAAGCTTCCAAAGAGATCATTAACAGCGGCGTATATACGTTGTATAAGGTGAACCCTAATACGGGTGAGAATTTTTACGAAGCCATCACCAAAAAATCCGGCAATAAGGAAGCCATTTTTGTAAAGGATTTCCTGACGCCGCAAAAAAGGCACTGGTTCTCTTATGACAATATTGTGCGCGGCATTCGCGAGGATAACCTGGGCTCCTCATCCGTAACGCCTTCCCTGAACCTGGTGGAAAGCTATGAGTACCTGGATGGTACGGCCGGCGCGCTAAAAACCCGTACTGCCGATAACAGTGATTATATTTATTATACCAATATTGGTGATATATTTGCCAATAAGGATGCACGTTTATACGGTACCGTTATATATCCCGGCGCTACCTTCAAAGGCTTGCCGGTAGGTATACAGGCCGGTGTAATGTCCTGGAATGCCACCCGTAATGCGTATGATGTAGTGGAAGGCAGTGACCTGAACACCACCTATACAGATGGCAAAACGCTCACCGGCAGCTCCGGCCCGCACCGTTCCATACAGGAAGTATCCAACACGGGTTTTTACCTGCGTAAATATATTGATGCAGGCGCGCGCACCAGCACCCGCGGTATACAAAGCGATATCTGGTGGATCTGGTTCCGGTTAGGGGAAGTATACCTGAATGCAGGAGAAGCCGCCTTTGAGCTGGGATTAACCGGCGAAGCGCTCACTTACATTAACGCTCTCCGTGAGCGGGCAGGTTTTGGCGCCAACAGCCTTAGCACACTGACCCTGGCCCGCATACAAAACGAGCGCCGGGTAGAGCTGGCCTTTGAAGACCACCGCCTGTGGGACCTGAAGCGCTGGCGTATTGCAGATAAGCTATGGAATGGCAATGTGAGTAACCCGAATGCTATGGTGTATTCGCTGTACCCTTACCGCGTAGTACGCACCGGGGATGCAGCACGTAACGGCAAGTATGTATTTGTGAAAATGATAGCACCGCGGTTCAGGGCGCCAAGATTTTTCCAGCTGGGTAATTATTACTCCTCCATAGACCAGGCAGTGATCAATAATAACCCGTTAATTGTTAAAAATCCCTTTCAATAACTCAATACTATGCAACGCATCATCATCTCATTCCTGGCAATCGCATTCATAGCGGCAGCAGGATGTAAAAAAGATAATTACGAAGAGCCCAAGGCCACCCTTACCGGCCAGGTTGTGTACGATAAGCAGCCGGTAGGGCTGCGCTCTAACGGTGTGCAGCTGGAGCTGTGGCAGCACGGCAACGCCCTGTTCACCAAAATACCTGTGTATATAGCGCAGGATGGCACCTTTTCCGCATCCCTGTTCAACGGCAGCTATAAGCTGGTGCTGTTACGTGGTAACGGCCCCTGGGTAAACAATTCCGATTCGCTGGATGTAACGGTAAATGGTAATACCAGCGTAGAGGTACCGGTAGTGCCTTTTTTCATTATTAAAGGCGCCAATATAGGCCAAAGCGGCACCAATATAACAGCTACGGTTACACTGCAGCAGGTAAATAACAGCCTGCCGCTGGATGCTGTAACCATTTATCTTGGCTCTACTACCGTGGTTGACCAGGTGAACAGTGTGGCCGCTACTTCAATAGCCGCCACAGATATTCCCAATGTTACGCAGCCGGTTAATTTAACGGTGGCTATCCCACCCTCGCTTATTGCCAAGGGGTATGTGTATGCACGGGTAGGCGTTAAAACCGCCGGCATAGCTGAATCACTGTACACCATGCCACAGAAAATTGAGCTGAAGTAATAATAACACCTGCCACTTTCAGGTGGCAGCTTTTTCGCCGTCCCGTTTGTATTAATTATCTTTAGTACAACCCGGACGGCTTCCTTAAACGGGCGGCCATAACCGCCGGAGGCCTTACAATGAACGAAGCAGAATTACAGGGTATTGCCCGCCAGCTGAGCCATCCGCAAGGGGAAGAAGGGCTTAAAGTAGCCGCCAACATGAAGGTTAATAATGGCGGAATGATCCAGCGCACCATTGACCTGCTGGCCTGTGAAGACCATAATACCGTGCTGGAAATTGGCCCGGCAGATGGTGGTTATGTGCCTTACCTGCTTTCCCGCGCCCCCCATTTAAAGTATTACGGTATTGATA
>NZ_DATCRF010000223.1:0-7102 GCF_036569125.1 Chitinophaga sp.
GGGTACACCATCGCCGGATACCCTGATGGCATTGCCTTCCTGCGTTACCTGCATTACTTTTCCGTTGTTTTGCCTGTATGTACCCGTATAGTGCCGTAGGATGGGATCCGGCAGCGTGATCCTTTCATGGGAATGCTGCCCTTTGTTCATGATCGCTAAGATCTCTGCACCGGCAGGCAGCGCCTGTTTAATGATACGGTCGTATACAAACATGCCGTTGTCGCCATTGGTCATTACCACAATTCCACTTTTGGAGCCCGGCATAAAGACCGCCATGGTACGTACGCCTATGTCAGAGCCGCCGTGCTCCAGTGCAAAATCGCCGTCCGGCAGGTCCTTTATCAATCCCCATCCCAGGCTTCTGAAGTAATGCTCCCTTGTTTGCACCTGTGGTTTTACCATATCATTATAAAGCGCAGGAGAAAGGCCGTTCCCGTTCATTGCAAAAATGCCCAGCCGGCAATAATCTTCTATGGTAGTGATCAGGTCATCTGCGGCGCTTACCGGTGTTTGAATGCTGCCTGTATAAAGCTGGCCCTGTCCGTTGTGCCAGCGGGCAAAGCGGCTGGTATCCAGGTCCTGCCCCCAGTACCGCGTATCTTTCATATCCAAAGGTTTGAACAATAATGAATCCAGCAGCTGGTTCAAAGGTTGATGGAATTTACTTTCCAGGGCCCGCCTTAGATATTCAAACCCTTCGCCGGAGTAGCCGAACTTTGTGCCGGGTGTAAAATTAAAGCTTAGCTTATTGCCGCCATTATCTGTACGCCAGTTAGGGAAACCTGTTTGATGGCTTAACACCATGCGGGTGGTTAATTTCACCAGGTTAGTATCACCGTTTACATCCGGATCGATCCAGTAATGCGCCAGGGGCTCATCCAGGTCCCAGCTGCCGGACTGCACCAGCTTTAGGGTAAGCATAGCTACTACCGGCTTGGTTTGGGAGGCAATGTTAAAAAGGGTGTTAGCCGGGGCAGGAACGCCTTGCTGCAGCTGGCCAAATACTTTTACCCATTTTATTTTCCCCTGTTCTATTAATCCCACACCTGCACAGGGTACATGATATTCGGCCATCCACGCGGGCACCTGTTGCAGCAGTGCATTTTCAACAGTACCGCTTTGCTGCGCCAGGCAGCTATTCATTACCAGGGATGCAAGGAAAAGAGCAATGCAAATGAGTACAGCTTTCATTGTTTTAAATTTTACTCAAAAGTATTTGTGCCCGCTTGCCGGCAAAAATAAAAGTGCTTAACGTATAACCGCGGGGGATAAACAGCTTCCGGGCGTACATCACCAGTTTTTTGAACGTTTGTCACCGGCAGAAAGGTGTTTATCACCGGGATTTGGATTATCTGGAAAGCTCCGCTAATTTGTTATACCGGAATTAATCCCGGCTACCTGATGACTAAACAATTTGACTGGACCGTACTATTTTCTAAACGCTATAAGGTGTACACCCAGCTCTTGTTCTGGATCATTGTTTTTTTTCTGTACATTATTTTAAAGGAATACCCGCAACATTTTACCGGCGCAGCGCTGATCTGCATTGTATTGCAGGAAACGCTGGAGCTGGCTATACCCTGTTATTCCCAGAACCTGCTGGTATTGCCTTTCTTTAAACAGGGGAAATGGCTGTTGGGTATAGGCCTGTACGTTATACAGCTCATTTTTCTGATCTATGGGCTGCCTTTAATATTGAATGCCGCCGGCTGGATATTTTTAAAGCTCTTCCATATTGATAACCGGGTTGACTGGACGCAGGAGCACATTGCTTTCAGCGTAATTGCCTTTACGGTTGTTGCCAGTTTCTTTAAGATAGCCCTGGATAAGCTAATCCTTGATAAAGAGCAAAAGGAAATGGAGCTCCGGCATTTAAAAGCGCAGCTGAACCCGCATTTTTTATTTAATACACTGAACAACCTGTATGGCTTATCAGTAGTACAATCACCCAAGCTGCCGGAGCTGATGCTAAAACTCTCCGACCTGCTCCGCTATGCTTTGTACGACACCAATCAAAACTATGTGTCCCTGCAAAAAGAGCTTACGCATATTACGAATTACGTGGAACTGGAAAAGATAAGGCTGGATAACAAAACGCAGATTGAGCTGAATATACAGGGCGATCTTGCGGATCAATACATTGCGCCCTTAATGCTGATCATATTTATTGAGAACGGTTTTAAGCATTATTCCGCTGCGCAGGATCAGCAGGCATTTGTACAGATCTTTTTCAGGATGCAGGGCGATACATTGTATTTAAAAGTGGCTAACTCGCTGGATGCTGCTTTGTATGGAGCGGGAAAACCGGCCCGGCGCAAAGGCGGTATAGGCCTTTCCAACATCCGGCAGCGGCTGCATCTGATTTATCCGCAAAAACATACTTTAACAGTTACCCACGAACGCGAGTATTACGAAGTGGATTTAAAAATAGATCTAAGCTGATGACGACCATCAATTGTATTATAGTAGACGATGAGCCCATTGCCAGGGATCTACTTACCAACTACATTTCGCAGGTGCCGTACCTGCGCCTGGCAGGCGCCTGCAGCAATGCTTTTGAGGCAATGCAGCTCCTGAATAAAAAGGATGTAGAGCTGATTATACTGGACATTAACATGCCCAGGCTTAGTGGCTTTGAAATGTTACGCTCCCTGAAGCAGTATCCTTCGGTTATCATTACCTCTGCCTACCCGGAATATGCGCTGGAAGGCTTTGAGCTATCGGTAATAGATTATTTATTAAAACCTTTTTCTTTCCAGCGTTTTGTACAGGCAACGGAAAAGGTGATCAAACACGGGCAGGAGCCGGTTTTGCCTATTATAGAAGATGCCGGACAACATTTTTTAATGGTACGGTCCGACAAGAAGTTAACTAAGGTGTATTTCAGCGATATAACTTACGTGGAAGCATATGGGAATTACATTTACATCCATAGCGGACAGGATAAGATCATTTCAAAGCAAACGCTTACCCAGTTTGAGGAGCAGCTGCCGGCAGGTAAATTTATAAGGATCCATAAGTCATTTGTTGTGGCGGTGAATGCGGTTAAATACCTGGAAGGCAACCAGGTTTCACTGGGGGATACCAGGCTTCCTATCGGGAAAGTGTACCGGGAAGGAGTGTTGAAGCGGTTTCAATAGCACATTATTTGCGGTATGGGACGTTTTTATTTTTTAAATTAAAGGTGTTTAAAATTTAGACCATGCCTGGAATTAAGAACGGAAAACCGATGCTGTATTTGGGATTGCTGGTATGCCTGCCGCTTTTGGGATGGCTGCTAATAAGATGTATACCCATTGAAAGTACATCTGCCGTAGAAAAGCCGAATATCATTATTATTCTTACAGATGATATGGGATATAGTGATGTAGGATGTTTCGGCGGTAATTTTGTGCCCACGCCCAACATTGACAGGCTTGCAAAAAGCGGCATGAAGCTAACGCATTATTACAGCGCAGCGCCTATCTGCTCCCCTTCAAGAACCGGGCTGTTAACCGGCATGTATCCGGCAAGATGGAATTTTTCAACCTACCTGGATAATAAAAAACATAACAGGAACGCGGAGCAAGCTGATTACCTGGATCCCCAGGCGCCTTCCATGGCCCGTTTTTTTAAGAATGCCGGTTATGTTACGGGGCATTTCGGCAAATGGCATATGGGCGGTGGCCGGGATGTGCATAATGCACCGGGGTTTGAGAAGTATGGATTTGATGAGCATAACAGCACCTATGAAAGCCCGGATCCTGACCCCTTAATTACGGCTACTAACTGGATCTGGTCTGATAAAGACAGCATAAAACGATGGGATAGAACCAAATACTTTGTGGACAGAACATTGGATTTTATGAAGCGGCACAAAGGTCAGCCCTGTTTTGTAAACCTTTGGCCCGATGATGTGCACACGCCATGGGTGCCCAGGACGGAAACAGAATATACCGGCAAATTTCCCATGAACCCGGAAGAAGAAGCAGCCTTTAAGCTGGTATTAAAAGAATATGATGTGCAGATCGGCAGATTGCTGGATGGTTTGAAAAGTATGGGGCTGGACAAAAACACCATCGTGATCTTTACCAGTGATAACGGGCCTTTGCCAAGCTTCAGAGGCAGCAGGGCCGCTGGTTTAAGAGGCTCTAAATTGTCGTTATACGAAGGCGGTATCCGGATGCCGTTTATTATCAGCTGGCCGGGTCATGTGCCTGCAGGAACAACGGATGAAACCTCGGAGCTGAGCGCTACAGACCTGCTGCCTTCTTTAAGCAGCATAGCCGGTGTAAAGCTGCCTGCTAATTATAAAGGGGATGGTAAAGACCGGAGTAAAGTGTTCTTTGGAAAAGCATCTGCCAGAAACATGGATCAGTATTGGGAATATGGCCGGAATAACATTGCGTTTAAATATCCAAAACAAAGGGATAAAAGTCCTAACCTGGCGGTACGTTCCGGCGAATGGAAGCTGCTGATGAACAGCGATGGAACAGATGCGCAGCTGTATAATATAACAAAAGATAAAAATGAAACTACAGATGTTGCTGCAACGCAGCCGGAGCTGGTGAGGAAGCTGAAAGATAAGCTGAACAAGTGGTGGGCGTCTCTTCCTAAATTAAGAACAGCGGAAATAAAGTAGAACGCTTAATTTACATTATGAACTGTTCCAGGCCAGGACAATTTTATGGAAAGGCGAATGAAACGCTGCATTTAAACGGGATCATTTTAAATGATGCCGTTTATACCCATGACCGGGTTGACTGGCATTATCATGAGAATTCGTACTTCACCTTCCTGCTGGAAGGTATGGTGCTTGACGGGAATAAAAAGCAGGTGCACGAATGCGCGGCCGGCAGCCTCCTGTATCAAAACTGGCAGGATCCGCATTACAATGTGGGCTCAAAAGTGTTTACCCGCGGGTTTCATGTTGAAATGGCGCCAAGCTGGTTTTCTTTTTTTGATCTTCCGGTTGGCCTGCCGGAAGGAAGCATCCGCATCCAGGATCCTTTGTTAAAGACCCTGATGTATAATGTGTTTAAGGAAACAAAATTATACAGCGGCAGCAGCCAGTTGGCCATCGATGCGTTGCTTGTACAGCTGATGAGTGGCCTGGTAACTGAAAAGCTCCGGTATGATCAGCAACCCCCGGCGTGGGTAGGAAAGGTGAAGGAAGCGCTGCATGCAGCGCCGGAAAGCTGGAACCTGATTGATCTGGCCACCCTCGCAAACTTACACCCGGTTCATTTGTCGCGGCAGTTTCCCAAATACTTTAAAACCACGCTGGGCGATTATGTTAGAATGATCAGGATTCAAAAGGCGCTCGCGTTATTCCCCGATAAAAATAAGTCCCTTACTGAGATCGCTGTTGAATGTGGTTTTGCAGACCAAAGCCATTTTATCCGGTGCTTCCGGGCCAATCACCAGCTAACGCCGCTCCACTATAGAAAGCTGCTGTTGAAAAACAGCACACGTTAATTTTATTCTATTTTAATGTTTTGCTTACAGGTATTTTTGAGGCGATCAAAGCACCCAATACTATGAAGCGTTTACCTGTGTTTATTTTTCTCCAGCTTTTTGTGGCAGGGCTGTATGCGCAGCAAAAGGATATTGTTAGCAACCAGGGCATCACTTCAGAGCTGCACCGGGCTAATTTGGGCAAGATCCTGTTCACTGCACAAAATATCCCCCCTGCGGCGCTTCAGCAAAAAGATGTGTTGAAAGAGTATACACTTACCAACAAAAGCAACCTTTTCATGACCGCGTTCATGAATAATTCTATAACGAATTACTTGCATGACCTGGCGCCGGATCTTACGGCAGATAGTCTGGTAAAGGCTGGCAACTACCAGTTTGCGTTGTTTGTAGATGGGCGTCTTGTGTATGAAAGTAACCTGTACCCTGGCGCTCCCCCTAAGGCAGTACAGGATACCGCCACACTCATAAGCAAACCTTTAATCGATAACGGGCATGAAGGCGTATTCTGGAGCCAGTATTATTGGGGAAGATTTTTAACGCATGGGGGCGACAGTGCGCTCACAGAGGGTAAACACCTGCTGCATATGCAGATCAGGCCCTATATTCAGCTGGCTGCTGAAGTTAAGGTGGGTGAGATCATTGCAGAGGGAGATGTAACCCTGAACGTACACCGGAAGCCTGAAATAGATATTGCTAAAGTGCAGCTGCATCCTGTGAGCCCATACCCCGGCCTGGATATTTCCAGGGAAAAATTTAACAGCGCCAGGATTAAAGAGATGAAGGCAAATATAGAAGAAGGCGTTTTTAAGCACATTAACAGCGTGGTGGTGCTATGCAAAGGAAAAATATTGATAGAAGAATATTTCAATGGCGAAGACCGGTATACCCTGCATAATCCCCGGTCTGTTGGGAAATCCTTTGCTTCAAGCGTAACCGGTATTGCTATACAGGAAGGCTTTCTGAAAGGGGAGCAGCAGCAGTTAAGGGAGTTTTATGACCTGCACCGGTTCGAGAACTATGCTGCAGAAAAGGAGGAGGTTTCAATAAAAGACCTGCTCACCATGAGCGCCGTTTTTGACGGTGATGATAACACCAACTCTCCGGGTAATGAAGAGAATATGTATCCTACGGAGAACTGGGTAAAGTTTGCATTAGACTTGCCGGTGAACCTTACCAGGCCTAAGACGGAATGGCATTATTTTACAGCAGGGGTGGTTATACTGGGCGACATCTTAAACAAAACCGTTCCGGACGGATTGGAGAAATATGCGGATCTGAAATTGTTTAAGCCACTCGGCATCACGCAGTATCAATGGGGCTACACCCCGCAGCATGTGCCAAATACAGCAGGCGGCATCCAGCTGCGGGCATTGGATTTTGCGAAGTATGGCCAATTGTATAAGAATGAAGGAGAATGGAACGGCCGGCAGCTCCTGACAAAGGAATGGGTAGCTAAAACATTCACGAAGCATAAAGTTATTCCCGGCAGAAGGGAAGAATACTACGGCTATCTTTTCTGGAACAAGCAATTTAATGTAGCCGGTAAACAGCTGAATACTTTTTATTGTGCAGGCAACGGCGGAAACAGCATTTTCATTTTCCCTGATCAGCCCTGGGTGGTAGTTGTCACTGCCAGCGCTTATGG
>NZ_DATCRF010000224.1:0-8331 GCF_036569125.1 Chitinophaga sp.
CCCTGTTTGGCAGCGGTTTCCCGGGCTTTATCTTTGATGGTGCCATACCACGCTAAACTTTTTTCCAGCAGGGCCGGCCGGTTCCATAAAGCAAAATGTGCGGCATGCCACCAATGCATTTCCAGGTGAAATTTTCCGAACCAGCTGTTGTAGGTAAGGCCTGTTTCCTGCGGCGGTGTATTACCGGCACATTGTATGCGGGTAAGGTATTGTGACAGTACAATACGCCGCTCCAGCTCTGCTGCCCGCGGATCGGTGCTACCGGAAAGGTCTACCGCACCACCGGTTTCCCAGAACTGTTGCCAGTCGTCGCGGCTGTCGCCCCAGATATGCTGATGTGCTAAAGTGCTGATGCGCTGATCGGCCAGCGTAAAATTATTATTGAAAGGACCGCTCTGATTGGATGCTTTAGGCGCGGGGGCTGCGGCCGGTGTAAAGTGGCAGCTAAAGGCCAGCATCTCCTCCTCCCCTAAAGGGTTCAGTAAATAGTCATGCGGCGCTTTTTTCTGCAAAGCCTCATCCCCGTTCCACTGTAATATTACGTTGTAATAAGTTTGGTCCAGCTCACGCTCAAACAGCACCTGCCGGTCGTTGAGGTACCGTGAGCTGGTTTTGTGCTTGTCGGGATGCTGAAAATCGGGCGTGCCTTCCCAGTCGCCGGCAGGGTAAGGAAAACGTATATGCACGCTGAGCCGGTGCTGTGCTACCAGCGGGGATTCTACGTTAGCGGCTATCATATCCAGCTGGGGGTGGCAAACCGTGCGTACCTTAACAGGCACGCCTTCCACTTCAAAATAGCTGTGGATCTCCCCTTCCCATAAGTCCAGCTCCTGGCGTATGTTCTTTATGTCTTCTATTTGCGCGGGCATCCCGTTCTTTTTCAGGATGTTGAGCCCTACCACGCCCAGCTGCAGGCGGTGGGGGTTAGCCCGCAAAAAGTCAGATGCATCTTTTTGCCGGCCGCCTTTATCATGCGCATACAGGTAAGGCACCTGCCGGTTATTCACTTTATAGTTCTTCCACACTTCGCTGCGCTGATAGCGGTAGGTATTGGGAAAGCTGTGCCAGCCCCATTCTGATTCGGTGCCCAGCGGAACGCCGCCCCGCTCAAAATATTCAGGGAAGGTTTGCAGGCCGGTGGGATCTACGGTAAAAGCAAATTCACCATTGCCCACAGAAAGGGACGACAGTGAATCAAAACGCTGTACGCTTACATTGTGCCGTGTTACCAGCGCATGCCGGTCTATTTTACCCGTGTTTTGCTGTGCAGCAGTAATATGAACGAATAAGCCGGCATAGATAAGTACAAGGAATATGGTTTTCATAATGTTGTCTGAACCCAGTTTAGATCACTATTCTGCTATTAACGTATATACGTTACCTGCAGTAGTATTAAACGTGTACAGGTAACCGGTACCATCCCCTTTCAATGCGCTGAGGGCCAGGTTGTTGCTGCCTTTTACCGGCTGCAGTGTCCTCAGGCGGCAGGGGCCACCATTCTTTGCAAGTATAGTAGCTTTTTTTAATTTTCCATCGGCCCATTCCATATCAATAACAAAACCGCCGCGGGCAACCAGCCCTTTTACCTCTCCGCTGGCCCAGGCATCGGGGATGGCAGGCAGCAGCTGTATGGCATTCAGCTGGCTTTGCAGCAGCATTTCGGTGATACCGGAAGTGCCGCCGAAGTTACCATCTATCTGGAACGGCGGATGTGCGCAAAATAAATTTGAATAGGTGCCGCCGGCGTTATGATAGTCGGTAGCGTCGTTGCTGCTTATTTTCAGCAGCTCGCGTAAGAGCTTGTAGGCATGGTTGCCATCCAGCAAACGCGCCCATACATTGATCTTCCAGGCTTTGCTCCAACCGGTGCCACCGTCGCCACGGATGGCCAGCGTACGTTTGCAGGCATCTGCAAATGCGGGTGTGGTAAGCGGGGAAATTTCCCTGCCGGGGAATAAGCCAAACAGGTGCGAGATGTGCCGGTGCTCCGGATCCTCATCTTCCCAATCCTTATACCACTCCTGCAGGTTACCCTTTTTGCCTATCTGCAATGGCAGCAGCTTGCTTTTCTTTTGCAGCAAAGTATCGCGGAAAGCCATATCGGTTTGCAGAATGGAATCCGCATCCGCCAAGTTGCTGAACAGGTCACGGATAATAGACATATCCATGGTGCTTGCTATAGAAACAGAACTTTTTACGCCGGTTTCTGTAATGAACCTGTTTTCCGGCGAGGTAGCAGGCGCTGTTACCAGGTGGCCTTTACCGTCGCTCACCAGCCAGTCAAGGCTGAACTGCGCGGCTGCTTTCATGATGGGATAAGCAGTATCGCGCAGGAACTTTTTATCACCGGTAAAACGGTAATGCTCCCAAAGGTGCTGGCACAGCCAGTTTCCGCCCATAGGCCAGTTGGCCCACTGCGGATCGCCTTTGCCCTGATCGCCTACGGGATTGGAAAGCGCCCATATGTCGGTGTTATGGTTAGCAGCCCAGCCACGGGTATTGTAAAAATGTTTGGCGGTATAACGCCCGGTGCTGGCCACATTTTGTATAAGCGTTAACAGGGAGCGGTGCATTTCCGGCAGGTTCACGGCTTCCGCAGCCCAATAGTTCATTTGTGTATTGATATTAATGGTGTAGTTAGAGCTCCAGGGTGCGCGCAGCTCTTTATTCCAGATGCCCTGCAAGTTGGCAGGCACGCCATTTAAACGGGAGCTGGAAATTAACAGGTAACGGCCAAACTGGAAGTACAGGGCTTCCAGCTGAGCATCCTGCGCACCGGTAGCATAACGGCGTAAACGCTCGTCTGTAGGCAGCTTGGTGCGGTCTTCGCCGGGTGATGGCGGCAGGGTAAAGCTTACGCGGTTAAAGTAATGATGAAAGTCATCTACATGACGCCTGCGCAGCTCATTAAAGGGAAGCTGTGCAGCTGCCTGTAAATAAGCGGTGGCCAGCTTGTGCTCATCTTTGCCTTCACTATCGGGGCATTTATCAAAACCATTGAAGCTGGTAGCAGCGGACACTAAGATCACTGCCTGCGTAGCATTGCTGATGGTGATACCGCCGGTATCGGCCTTTATGCTGCCATCTGAACTGCTGGCGCGCAGCTTCAGCTCAAAGCGCATGCCTTTACAGCCTTTGGTATCTTCATAAATAATAGGCTCCTTGTTATAGTTCACATAACTGGGATCGACCTGTGCAGGCGCTTTTCCCTTCAGCGTTATTTCCTGCTGGCCGCTTACCAGCTGCTGGTGCCGCAGCGGGCTGCCTGCGCTGATCCTGCAGTTCAGTTGCTGCTTTTTATTTGCTGTTAGCCGGATCACAATAACCTGGTCTTTCCCGGAAGCAAAGATCTCTCTCGTATAACCTACACCGTTACTGGTAAAGGCGGTGCCGGCAATGGCGTCGGCCACATTCAGATCCCGGGAATAAGCCGCCGGCGCGCCGGGCAGCTGTTGCTTAATATGAATATCGCCCAAAGGCAGGTACGACTGGCTGTACAGGCCCTGCATTTCTTTGAGCTCTTCGTAAGCGGCAACATAATCGCCCTTAAAAAGTTTGGCGCGTATAGAGGGTAAATGTTTATACGCATTGGGGTTCACCTGGTTATTTACCGGTCCGCCGGACCAAAGGGTAGCTTCATTTAGCTGGATCAGCTCATCACCTGTTCCTCCAAAGATCATGGCGCCCAGGCGGCCATTGCCCACCGGCAAAGCATCCGTCCACTCCTTTGCAGGTTGCTGATACCATAGCTTTAATGTGTTTCCTTGTTGTTGCGCCGTAGCAATGCCCGTCAATAACAGCAGGGCCGGTAATAGTTTCAGTTGCATCAGTTTACATAAGTTGGAGCATACAAAATACAACTTCGTTTGCATTCTATTTTCACAAAAACTGATGGAAAATTAAACTAATCAAGCGGCAATAAGGTCTGTTCCAAACCCGCTATGGTCACGGACCTGTAAAATGCAATCGTTTGCGTAAAAATACCGGTCAATGTTTGAACAAGGGGTTACTTTTACCATATAATATTATGGACCTGAGTACCATAACGTGGAATTTAGCACAAAGGTCGAATTCTTTCGACCTTTTTAATTTAATTTTAGGGCAGTACAAGAAATGGAGCCGCTATGGCATTTGCCCACTTCATGAGAAGATACACTGTTATATTTTTCCTGTTATTACTGCTGCCGGTACTGCGCGTTTTTCCACAAGCACCGCCTTACCAGTTTTCCCATATTGATATTGACCAGGGGCTTTCCAACAACCAGGTGAACTGTATCTTCAAAGACAGCAAAGGGTTTATGTGGTTTGGCACCATATCGGGACTGAACCGTTATGATGGTTACACCTTCCGCATCTTTAAGCATGATGTACGCGATTCTGCTTCCCTGCCGGATAATTTTATAGAACGTATCACCGAAGCGCCCGGCGGGCTGCTATGGATCTATGCGCGCGACGGGCAGCATGTATACGATCCTGCCAGGGATGCTTTCCTCTCCACACAACCGGTATTGCAGCAACTGGGCATCCCCGACACAGCGGTAAATGATATTGTACGCGATGCGCAGGATGGATACTGGTTCATTCATCCCACCAATGGCCTGTATTATGCTGCAGCAGGCAAAACGCCGGCTTTACATATACAGCATACAAAAGACAGCAGCACTATTTACGACAACAGCCTGGCAGCTGTTACCCCCGCCGCAGATAATAATTTATGGCTGCTGCACAGCAACGGCATGCTTGAAAAAATGGACGGGCGCAGCAAACGTATCAGCTACCGTAATGATCTTTTATACCGCCAGAGTAAAGGCATTCCGCAACGCTACGCACTGCTGGCCGACCGGGAAGGCGACCTGTGGATCTACAGCATTAATGATGCGCAGGGCATATGGTATTTTAATCAGCGTACACAGGCTTTCTCACATTACGATCAGAACAGCCAGCCTATACGGCTGAACAATAATATTGTACGCGGCGTGGTACAGGATAACCAGGGCCGCATATGGGTAGGCACCGATCATGGCGGGGTGAATATTATTGACAAACAACGGCAAAGCATACACTATGAAGTGAACCAGCCGGAAAACCCCAAAAGCCTTTCGCAGAACAGCATTACCATACTGTATAAAGACAATACCGGCATTATATGGGTGGGCACTTATAAAAAAGGCATCAGCTATTATCATGAGGATATTGTAAAATTCCCGCTGTACCAGCACCAGCCTTTGAATGCGCAAAGCCTGCCGTATGACGATGTGAACCGCTTTGTGGAAGATGCCGCCGGTAACCTGTGGATAGGCACCAACGGCGGCGGGCTCATTTATTTTAACCGTAACACCAATACCTATACACAGTACCGGCATGATGCACACAATGCAGGCAGCTTAAGCAGCGATGTGGTGGTAAGCCTGTGGATTGACCGGCAGCAACAGCTTTGGGTAGGCACTTACTTTGGTGGGCTGGACCGCTTTGCCAACGGGCAGTTTGTGCATTATAAAAATGACCCGGCCAACCCGGCATCCCTGAGCAATAACAGCGTATGGGAAATATTTGAAGACAGCCGCCGCCAGCTATGGGTAGGCACTTTAGGCGCAGGCCTGAACCTGTTTAATCCCGCCACGCAACAATTCCACCCTTTCCGTAAGGGGCAGCCCAACTCCATTCACTCCAATTATATTGCCGCCCTGCTGGAAGATAAACAAGGCAACCTGTGGATAGGTACTGATAACGGGGTAGAGATCCGCGATGCCCAAACCGGGCGTTTTACAACCTATAACAAGAACCTGAGCAACAACAATGTTATTTGTTTATTTGAAGACAGCCGCGGATGGATCTGGATAGGCACCCGGGAAGGACTGAACCTGTACGACCCTCAGCTGAAACAATCCCGCATCTTCCGCAAAGAAGATGGATTGCCGGATAATTCAGTGCTGAATATACTGGAAGATAATGATCATAACCTTTGGATGAGCACTCCCAACGGGCTCTCTAACCTCACGATCAGGGATGGTAAGTTCCGGTTTTTAAATTATGATGCGGCAGATGGGCTGCAGGGTAAAGAGTTCAATGAAAATGCAGCGTTAAAAACGCGGCGTGGCGAGCTGCTGTTTGGCGGTGGCAACGGGTTTAACCTGTTTTACCCGCATACCATTACACAAAATAAAAATGTGCCGCCCCTGGTGTTAACAGACTTCCAGGTATTTAATAAAAGTATAAATGCCGGTGAAAAAATAAACGGCCGTGTGCTGCTGCAGCAGGATATTTCTGCTACCCGGCAAATTACACTGAAGTATAAGGAGAATGTTTTTTCCATTGAGTTTGCGGCGCTCAGCTATTTTCACCCCGAGAAAAGCCGCTATGCCTATAAGCTGGAAGGTTTTAATGAAGGATGGCTTACCACCAATGGCGGCCAGCGTAAAGCCACCTACACCAACCTGGACCCGGGCGATTATGTTTTTCACGTAAAAGCTTCTAATAATGATGGCGTATGGACACGCCAGCCGCTGGAGCTGCATATTAAAATATTACCTCCCTTCTGGAAAACACCGCTGGCCTTTTTATTATATGGTGTGCTGATATTAGGTGCGCTGTTACTGGCACGGCGGCTGATGCTGGAAAGGGAACGCTTACGTTTCCGCATTGAACAGGAAAGACAGCAGGCGCACCGCATGCACGAGCTGGATGCGCTGAAGATCCGTTTTTTCACCAACGTATCCCACGAGTTCAGAACACCCTTAAGCCTGATCATTACCCCGCTGGAAAAGATCATTAAAGGCACAAAGGAAGAAGGCACAAAAGGACAGCTGGAGCTGATACAACGGAATGCCCGCCGCCTGCTAAACCTGGTGAACCAACTGCTGGACTTCCGTAAAATGGAGGTGCAGGAAATAAAGCTGCATACTGCGGAAGGCGATATAGTAGCCTTCATCCGCGAGCTCACCGCCTCCTTCTCTGACCTTTCTGAAAAGAAACAGGTGAAGCTGGATTTCCGCAGCCAGGTGAATACCCTGGTTATGGCCTATGATGCGGATAAGATAGAAAAGATCATTTTTAACCTGCTGAGCAACGCTTTTAAATTTACGCCGGAGCTGGGCAGTGTGGCAGTAGAGCTGCAGCTGGCCGAAGACGGCAGGATCCTCATCATCCAGGTAAAAGATACCGGCATTGGTATGCCGCCGGAACAGCAGGAACGCATCTTTGAAAGATTTTTCCAGCATGAGGGGCAAGGCTCCCTGCTGAACCAGGGCAGCGGCATTGGATTAAGCATTACCAGGGAATTTGTAAAGCTGCATGGCGGCGCCATTACGGTAGACAGCGCGCCTGAAATGGGCAGCTGCTTTACCATACAGCTGCCGGTAAGAACCAATGGAGCACAACCTGCACTGGTTGCGAGCGGGGACGCAGCTCCCTCCCCTGCCGCGCCCCTTCCGGTAACGCCCATGCCTGTACGCTCCGGTAAAAAGCCGCTGGTATTGCTGGTAGAGGATAATGAGGATTTCCGTTTTTACCTGAAAGATAACCTGGGCCTGCATTACCAGGTAATAACCGCGGAGAACGGGCAAAGCGGCTGGCAAATTTTGCAGCAAACCCTGCCCGACCTGGTGGTGAGCGATGTAAGCATGCCGGTAATGGATGGGCTGGAGCTGTGCCGCCGCATACGGGGCAACCAGCGCACCGCGCACCTGCCCGTGATACTGCTAACTGCCCGCACTACGGAAGCCGACCAGCTGGAAGCGCTGGAAAAGGGCGCTACGGATTTTATTACCAAACCATTCAGCTTTGAGGTGCTGCTGTCGCGCATCCGGAACCTGATTGCCCAGCAGGCCAGCCTGAAAAAGTCGTTCCGGGAAAAAATAGAAGCGAATCCCAGCACCATCGCCATTTCATCTGCCGACGAACAGTTTATACAACAGGCCTTGCAGGTGGTGGAGAAACATTTAGCGGATGCCGACTTTTCCGTGGAGGACCTGAGCCGCGCCCTGCACATGAGCCGCGTATCCGTTTACAAAAAGATCTTATCCCTTACCGGCAAAACGCCTATTGAGTTCATCCGTTCTATACGGCTTAAGCGCGCAGCACAGCTGCTGGAAAAAAGTCAGCTGACCGTGGCAGAGGTTGCGTATGAAGTAGGATTCAATAATCCCAAATACTTTTCCCGGTATTTTAAAACAGAGTATAATGTATTACCCTCTGCCTACGGACGGCAGCGGGCGCCGGAAAGTGATGCAACAAATGATGATGCAACAAATGATACCCCATAAATAACCAAAACACCCACCTGCCCCCGTGTGGTTATTGATAGTTTTGTGCATTGATGATCAATATATGCCT
>NZ_DATCRF010000225.1:0-16803 GCF_036569125.1 Chitinophaga sp.
GTGTTGTCCGGATCCTTTTATTAAACGAACAAACAATTCCAAGTTATGAAAAATTAACCAAAATCAATTCCACCAGGCCTGCCGGTATTGTGGCGCAATACCGTTTAGCACGGCCTTAATTTCCGGATCCTTTTATTAAACCAACAAATTTTTCATGTTATGAAATCTAGCGATCGCTATTCATCGCAGGTCATTCATGTGCCTAAGCACAGGCCATGGAGGGCCAAAATACTGCTTGTCATGAGGATAACAGTAATACAGCTGGCACTGGCAGGTATGTTTGCCTGCACCGTGTATGCCAGCAAAATATCCGCACAGGATGTATTGAACAAAAGAGTAACACTTACCGTACAGCCAACACAAATTTCCGGCATTATTGAGCTGCTGCAGCAGCAAACAGGCATCCGCTTCCTGTATAGCCCGGAGGTGATCCGGACAGACCGTAAGCTGTCGTTCTCCGTAAATAATGAGAAGCTGGGCGTGCTGCTGGATAAAGTATTAAAACCAATGGACATTGGTTATAAGGTGATGGATGAGCGCATTTTGCTGTATGCGCTGGATAAGGACAAGCTCATCGCCGTTGCAGCATTCCAGGAAAAAGTGATCACCGGCACGGTCCGGGACGATCTGGGCCATCCCATACCCGGCGTAACGCTGGTGATCAAAGGCTCCGCCAATGGTACGGTTACCAATCCCGATGGCGCCTTTAGATTACGTGTAACCGGCAATAACCCAATGCTGCTGGTAAGCTTTATCGGCTATGAAACACAGGAGCTTTCTGTTGAAGGCAAAACAACGGTAGACATACAGCTGCGGCCAGCCTCCCAATCCCTGCAGGATGTAGTGGTGGTAGGCTACGGCAAGCAGGAGCGCCGTAATGTAACCGGCGCCGTATCCACCGTACGTGCAGAATCTATCAAAGACCTGCCGGTAACCAGCGTAGATCAGAAGCTGACCGGCCAGGTAGCCGGTGTGCAGGTAATGCAGGTAACGGGCACGCCTGGTGGAAGCCCGGTGGTACGCATCCGTGGCGCCGGTTCCATAGGTGCAGGCGATGATCCGCTGTACGTGATAGATGGATTTCCCATTACCACCAACTATAACAAATATTCAAACCCGCTGAGCCTTTTCAGCCCCAATGATATTGAATCCATCACGGTGCTGAAAGACGCCTCTGCAGCAGCTATCTACGGCTCCCGCGGCGCCAATGGCGTAATACTCATCACCACAAAAAAAGCAAAACCCGGTACCAGCCGCCTGGAAGTGGACCTGTATACTGGCATTCAGCAGGAGTATAAACGCAACCGTGTAAAGATGATGACGGCGCAGGAATATGCGCAGTGGCGCACAGAGCACCGGCAGGATCTGGCCGCATTTACCGGCCAGCCCTTTGATCCCGCATCTGTACCAGCGCAGTACCGTAACCCGGATTCATTAGGCGTTGGTACTAACTGGTACGATGCTATGACGCATGCCGCACCTATTCAAAGCTATAATGTTACCTGGAGCAAAGGCTCGGAAGATATCAGGGTGCTGCTGTCCGGCGGTTACTTTAACCAGCAGGGCATTGTACGCAATACCGCTTTCCAGCGCTATACCTTCCGCGCAAATATTGAAGGCAATGTGCGCAGGAATGTTACCATAGGCCTTAACTTTTCACCCACCTATAACATCCGCAACCTGCAGGAAACAGAAGGCCACTTTAACACCGCCATTCTTACACAGGGCCTGCTGAATAGTCCTGTGCCGCCCGTAAAACAGCCGGATGGCAGCTTTACGCCGGTCATAGGATCGCCGGATGCTTTTTCCAATGCCAACCCGGTGAATGTACTGGAGAATACAACCAACAAGGTGAACAGCGTACGTGCGTTAACGAATGTGTATGTGAACTGGGAAATTATTCCCGGCCTGAATTTTAAAACCACCCTGAATGTTGACTACAGTAACGATAAGCAGAACATTTACGTGCCTTCTTTTGTAGGCAGCTTCCGCAGCCCGCCCCCGCAGCCCGCAAGCGGCCAGTATAATACCGGCAGCGTATTAAGCCTGCTGAATGAAAATACACTTACCTATGACAAGCAATGGAAGCAGCACAGCTTTTCCTTACTGGCCGGCTACACTGCACAGCAGGAGCGGGGTGAGTTCGGCAACTTCACCGGCACACAATACCCGGATGATAATGTGCGCACACTAAATGCCGCAGCTGTGATCACCGGTCAAACCTCTGTACAGGAATGGCGGCAGCTCTCTTACCTGGGCCGTATTAACTATGGTTTTAAAGACCGTTACCTGGCCAGCGTGGTATTCCGTCGCGATGGTTCTTCCCGTTTTGGTGAGAACAACCGCTGGGGTAATTTCCCCTCCGCATCACTGGGATGGCGGGTATCTGAAGAGCCCTTCTTCCCGAAAACCCGTTTTATTGACGACCTGAAATTGCGCGCCAGCCATGGTTTGGCAGGCAACAATAACATTGGTAACTATACCTATTTACCCGGCGTGGTAATTGACAATGGCAGCAACTTCTTAAACAATACCAACTATGTGCTGGGCGGTGGTTTGGCCAGCGGTGTGCGTGTGAATGCCCTGGCTAACCCCGACCTGGGCTGGGAATCATCCCGGCAAACAGATGTAGGCCTTGACCTGTCACTGTTAAAAGGCCGCATTTATTTCATAGGTGAATATTACGTCCGTGATACAAAGAACATGCTGCAAACCATTGATGTGCCCAGCGTATCGGGCTTTGAAAGCGGCATTGCCAACATTGGCGAAGTACGCAACCATGGCTGGGAGTTTTCTGTAAGCACCCGCAATTTTATAAATGCCTTCCGCTGGAGCACCGACTTTAACGTAGCCTTTAACCGTAACCGCATTCAGAACCTGGGCAATAAATCACAGATCATTTCCGGTAGCGAAAGCACGAATATTTCCCGGATCGGACAGCCCATGGGCATGTTCTACGGTTATATTTTTGAAGGCATTTTCCAGAGCCAGGAAGAGGTGGATAAATCACCGCATCAAACCGGGCAGGTAGCCGGCACCGTAAAGTATAAAGATGTGAATGGAGATGGTAACATTACCAGCGCCGACAAAACCATTATGGGCAGCCCTTACCCGGATTTTACCTGGGGCCTCACGAATAAATTTAACTACGGCAATTTTGACCTGTCTATCCTCATCAACGGATCACAGGGCATTAAGGTGCTGGACCTGTACAAACGGTTCACCACTAACCTGGATGGGGTGTTTAATGTAGAGGAAGATGTAAAGAACCGCTGGCGCTCGCCACAGCAGCCGGGCAACGGGCAGCTGCCCACCACGGTGGCCAGCACACCGCTGGCGCGTGAGATCAATTCCCTGTGGGTAAAAGATGCATCGTACGTGGCGCTAAGGAACATTACCCTGGGCTACAGCTTTAAAATAAAAGCAGCCAATAATGTGCGGGTATACTTCAGCGCGCAGAATGCCTG
Source organism: Chitinophaga sp. (assembly GCF_036569125.1). Taxonomy (GTDB): domain Bacteria; phylum Bacteroidota; class Bacteroidia; order Chitinophagales; family Chitinophagaceae; genus Chitinophaga. The sequence continues at coordinate 3,468 of NZ_DATCRF010000225.1, forward strand.
GATCTTCTCATCCTACAGGGGTAACCCGGAAGTGAATGTGAACGGCAATAACTCCCTGGCCCCGGGCGTGAACTATACCGGCTACCCGGTACCGGCCACGTTTACACTGGGCGCAAACCTGAAGTTATAGGAATGATGGTTTTCTCAAAAACATGTAACATGAAACACACAAGATATTTATTACTCACTTGCCTGCTGCTTAGCGCCTGCGGAAAAAGCTTTTTGGATATATCGCCGGAGCAGTTCCAGAAAGAAGGCAATTATTTTAAGACCGCCGACCAGTTTGTGCAGGCCTTAAACGGCGCCTATGCCCCATTGCAGGGCTTATACACCGGCAGCCACTGGGTCATGGCGGAAATGCGTTCCGACAATACCTCTTACCAGAAGAATACCGGCGATGCTTCCGGTTTTGCACGCGAAGAGCTGGATGAGTTCCGCGAGCAGGATGATAACAGCTTTGTATACGCGTACTTTAACTATAGCTACAATGGTATTGCACGCTGTAACACCGTGCTGGACCACTTAAGCGGCGCCAATATAGACGCAACCATAAAAACGCAGATCACCGGGCAGGCCAGCTTTTTGCGGGCTTTCTATTACTTTAACCTGGTGCGCGCCTTTGGCGATATTCCACTGGTTACACATGAAGTAACCTCTACCAACGATGCCTTTAATGTGGCAGAACGTAAACCGGCAGCCGACATCTACACCCAGATCATAGCAGACGCACAAACCGCTATCGCCAATCTGCCGGATGCATGGACCAATGCCAAGGATAAAGGACGTGCAGTAAAAGCCAGCGCACAAACCCTGCTGGCGGAAGTATACCTTACACAAAAGCAGTACAATAATGCAGTGCCGCTGTTACGCGCCGTAATGCAGTCGCCCAACGGGTACACACTATTGCCGGATTATGCCAGCCTGTACACGCTGGCTAACAAGAACAGTGTGGAATCTATTTTTGAGATCCAGTATATGGAAGGCAGCTCCAATGAGTTCAGCGATTTTATGTACCAGTTTGCACCTTACAACGCCGGCAGCAGCATTACCGGTTTTGGTTTGTATACAGGTTCCGGATCGGGCTGGAACATTCCTACCCAGGATATGCTGGATGCTTATGAAGCAGGTGATAAACGTAAGGATGCATCCATCAGCCTTTCCTTTACGGATCCTAATACCAGTAAGATAGTACCTTATGTGATCAAGTATAAAACGCCGCATGCCATCCGTTACCAGACAGCCAGCAACTTCCCGGTATACCGTTTTGCAGATGTGCTGCTGATGCTGGCGGAGTGTTTGAATGAAGCCGGTTTTGCAGCTAACGGGGAAGCATATACCTTGTTGAACCAGGTGCGCCAGCGCGCAGGGCTGTTGCCCAAAACATCCGGTAATGCCAATCCGGCGCTGAATGTAAGCTCGCAGGAAGCCTTTCGCCAGGCTGTATGGCAGGAGCGGAGGGTAGAGCTGGCCTTTGAAGATCACCGTTGGTTTGACCTGCTGCGCACCGGCCAGGGCACTACCGTTATGCAGGCGCATGCTGCCAGGGAAAAGAGCCTGAAAGCTTACCTGGTGCCTGCAGCCTATACCAGCATAAAGCTTATTTATCAGTACCCGCGCAGGGAAGTGCAGCTGATGGATTAAGGAATGTAAAATGTAAAATTTTAAATGTAAAATGTAAAAGTGCGTGTAAGAAAACTCCAACTATACGCTGCACTCCACTTTTACATTTAAGATTTTACATTTGAAATTTTACATTTATTGAATAAACATGCTTATGAGATCCATAATCTTAACCGGCCTTTTATCCGGTTTGTTACTATCGCAACAGGCATTTGCACAACAACCCAATAGCAGCACCAATACACAACTTTCTGAAACGGCCTTTCAGCAGCCGCCTGCTGCTTACGGCATCCGCTGCTGGTGGTGGTGGCTGAATGGCAATGTAAGCAAACAGTCCATTACCCGCGACCTGGAAGCTATGAAGGCAAAGGGTTTCAGCGGAGCCTGCATCTTTGACGCAGGCGGGCAGGATCAGCGTGGAAATAGTAACGTGCCGGAAGGCCCCTTGTTTGGCTCACCGGCCTGGCAGGAGCTGTTCCGCTTTGCCGTACAGGAAGCGCACCGCTTGGGTTTGGTATTAAGCCTTAACATCCAAAGCGGCTGGAACCTGGGCGCACCGGATGTAAAACCACAGGAAGCCGCCAAGCGTTTAACCTGGTCGCAAACCATCATCAACGGTGGCCAAAACTACGTACAGCCCTTACCGGTACCGGCTGCGCTGGATGGTTTTTATAAGGACATTGCCGTGCTGGCCTTTCCCTACAGGGATACTACCAGCATACAACCCCTGCATAACCTGAGGCAAAAAGCAGCTTTTGATGAAGTAGGCGGCTCCGCCACGGATACCCGCTTTCTGCTGAATGAGGATACCGCCAATAATAAGCTGGTGCATGCACAGCACACCACTGTTATTAACCTTACGCAAAAAATGAACGCACAGGGTGTGCTCAGCTGGAAAGCGCCTGCCGGCAAATGGGTGATCTTAAGATTTGGGTACACCCTCAACGGTGCTGAAATTTCTACCTCCAGCGGTAAATGGCAGGGCTTAGTAATTGACTATATGAGCCGGCAGCATTTTACCCGGTACTGGAATACGCATGTACAACCGCTGCTGCAAAGCATTGGCAAGGATGCAGGCACTACGCTGCGTTATTTGCAAACAGACAGCTGGGAGCTGGGCGGCATTAACTGGACAGAAGATTTTCAGCAGGAGTTCCGCAACCGCCGTGGATATGATCTGCTCCCTTACTTACCCATAGTGGCCGGGAAGCTCATTGACAGCCGCGAGGTAAGCAACCGTTTTTTAGCAGACCTGCGCAAAACTATCAGCGATTGTATTGCCGATAATCATTACAAGGTATTCCAGGAAAAAGCAGCCGCTTATGGCATGGGCATTCAGCCGGAAAGCGCCGGCCCGCATGCTGGCCCCTTTGATGGGTTAAAGAATTTTGGACATAGTGAGATTATGATGGGCGAGTTCTGGTCGCCCTCCGCGCACCGCCCTTTGCCTGAAAGCCGCTTTTTTGTGAAACAGGCCGCCAGCGCAGCGCATATCTATAATAAGAACCTGGTAGGCGCAGAAGCCTTTACCACCATTGGCCATCACTGGGATGATATTATCTGGAAAGAAATGAAACCCAGCTTTGACCATGAGCTCTGTGCAGGCCTGAACCTCACTTTGCTGCATACCTTTACCAGCTCCCCGCCTGAAATGGGCTTGCCGGGGCAGGAATATTTTGCAGGCACACACTTCAATCCCAACATAACCTGGTGGAAATATTCAGATGCTTTCTGGAGCTACATGGCCCGCGCGCAGTACATGATGCAGCAGGGCCGTTTTGTAGCCGATGTGTTATATTATTATGGAGATCATGTACCGAATATTGCACGGTTGAAAGAAGATGATCCTGCGGGCGCTTTACCAGGATATGATTATGATGTGATCAATGAAGATCGATTAATGGCCTTACAGGTACAGCAAGGCTGGATCACGCTGCCGCATGGCATGCGTTACCGCGTGCTGGTATTGCCCAAACACCGTGTAATGTCGCTGGCTGCGCTGCAAAAAATAGATCAGCTGGTAAGCGCCGGCGCCACAGTGATAGGCCCGCGCACACAAAGAACTGTAAGCCTGGAAAAATACACTACCTCTGGCAAAACATTACAACAGCTGGTAGCGCATTTGTGGGGTGCCGACAGTACGGCCAATCAGCAGCCAGGCAGCCGGGCAGTAGGCAAGGGACGTATGGCCTGGGGCTACACTGCCGCAGAATGGCTGGCCTTACAGCAGATAGCGGCCGACTGCCATTTTGAAGCGCCGGCAACAGATACATTTGGATATATCCATCACCGTTGGAATGAAGCAGATTATTATTTCATCAGCAGCCGGAAGCAAACACCGGTAAAAGCTACCGTTAGCTTCCGGGTAAGCGGGCGCCAGCCTGAGTTCTGGGACCCGGTAAGCGGCCACACCCAGCCTGCGATGGCGTATACACAGGCAAACGGTGTTACTACGGTACCGGTATCTTTTGCGCCTTATGGCTCCTGGTTTGTAGTGTTCCGCAAACCTGTACCGGTTACGCAGCAAGGCACAGCAGCCACCAACTTCCCGGAGTTTAGGGTAACAGATACCCTGCAGGGGCCCTGGCAGCTACACTTTGATGAGCGCTGGGGAGGCCCGGCCTCCGTGGAGTTCCCGTTCCTCACCAGCTGGACGGAAAGGCCGGAACCCGGCATCCGTTACTACTCCGGCAGTGTAGTATATCATAAGGAGTTTAATTATGATCCAAAGCATCAGCGCATTTACCTGAACCTGGGCGCTGTGAAAGACGTAGGTATTGCCGGAGTGAAACTAAATGGAAAAGAGATCGGGGTATTATGGGCGCCGCCTTATCGTATAGCCCTAGACGATATACAGCCTGGTAAGAATGTGCTGGAAGTAGAAGTGATCAACAGCTGGCGTAACCGCCTGGTAGGCGATCGTGGCCAGCCTGCGGAAAAGCGGTTCACCAAAACCAATATCACCATCCGCCCGGAATGGCAGCTGCTGGAATCCGGTTTATTAGGGCCGGTGGTATTGGAAACGCAGGATCAGTAATTGAGCTGGGGGCTGCGCAGCAGCAGGTTGCGTACAATGCGCAGGGAGCGCGCCAGCTGATGTTTGACAGTAGAGGGGCTGATGCCAAGCTGTAAGGCTACTTCCTTACGGTTCATGCCGTCAAAATATGTATAGCGGAATACCTGTGCAGAGGCGGGCGGCACCTGTTCTACCACCTGCAGCACACGTTCCCAGAAATCACTGTTCTCAGCAGGCTGCAGGGGCAGCTCTGTAGCCTGCTGTAACAGCAGCTTTAATTTCTTCCGGCGCAAAGCCTCGTCCCGGAGCCGGTTCAGGCAACGGTTCTTCATGGCGCAGTGCAAAAAGCTTTTCAGGGAGATGCTTACGTTCATGAATAATTGTTTCTCCCAGCAATCCATAAAAAAATCCTGCACAATATCATGTGCTTCCGTTTCATCTTCCAGCACCGTATAGGCTATGTAAACCATCCAGCGGCGGTACTTGTCAACGAGCTGTGTAAAAGCAGTAACATCACCAGCCTTTAATTGGTTCAATAAATATTGATCATTCGGATTCATACTTCCGTAATTGGGTAAGTGGAATAATCAAATGCAGCTAAATTCCGGACAAAGTGAACAGTAGGTATATAATTGGTAACAGGAGGTTCCTTGAAGATATACGGCATACCTGCCCGGCCGGATCTTAGGCAGGCATATTTTATAATTTACTAAAATGTACTGTGGTGGCTGCTTAGGAGGGCTGGCGTATTATTTATAGCGGGAGGTGATTGTTCTGAGCTTTATAAACGCAATCCCCCCTGGGGCGGAGGGGAAAATGACAATCATTTTTTCTTCCGGGCTTGTGTTTTTTCCAGGAAATTTTCCAGCGCATCCAGTTTGCCGGTCCAGAAAATACGGTACTTTTCAGTCCACTCCGCTACCTCCTGCAGTTTTTGCAGCTCCGCATAACAATACCGTTCCCGGCCCTGTTGTTTGATCACCACCAGCCCGCATTCCGTGAGTATTTTAATATGTTTGGAAATAGCCGGCCGGCTAATGTCAAAGTTTTCTGCTACTGCATTCAGGTTAAGGGCCTGCCGGGCCAGCAAGTGTATAATTTCCCTTCTCGTTGGATCCGCGATCGCCTGGAAAACATCCCGTCTCATGATAAATGTAATTAGTCAGGGATGATAATTTTCCCCCGCCACAAAAATAATGAAACCTTTTGGTTACTGAAACATTTTTACCAGGGGGAATGAGGCTTTGCAATGCTTTGCTGTAGCGGGATTGCACTTGCGGTAACAGGGCCTGGAACGCAGGGGAGAGCCAAAAAGTACAGCGGGGGCTTTGAGGATCGCTTAAACGGCAACCAGGTATCCAATCGCAACCAGGCGTCCGGATAAATAAGGGGCTGACCATTAGCCTGGTCAGCCCCTGTTCATTTGTGGCGCATTCCGGCATCACCCGGAATGCGCCGGAGGTACTTATTATTCCCTTGTAACGTACCTCAACCTTTAAGCAATATCTGACAGCTTAACGCTGTATTAAGCAGTTTATCTTAAGTGCAGTATACCCTGCCCGTCAAAGTAATAATCTACCCCGGTCGTATTCTTCACATCATCCATAAACTCCTGGATGGGCTTATGCTTATCCACCATACCGTTAAAGTGAATATCACGTCCCTGCAGGCTGTTGTCTATAACCGCTTTAATACCCATATGGCGGTACAGGATGAGGCAGATATCTGACAGGGAGGCCTTATCAAAGAAGTGCTTACCGGCTTTCCAGCTCAGCACCGTTTTTTCATCAAAGGACTGTGTGTACAAGCTCCCGGGCGCCGTGCATACTGCTTCCATACCGGGCTTTACCACCACGGCTGCGCCATGGGTGTTCATTTTAACCGACCCGCTTACCAGCGACAGGCGCACCTGCTTTGGGTTGTAGGCATTAATATTGAACGCCGTGCCCAATACCTGTACGGTGCTGTTAGGTGTGTGTACAATAAAAGGCTGGCCGGCATCCGGGGCCACCTCAATATATGCCTCCCCGCTCAGCAGGGTAATTTCCCGGCTGCTGCCGTTAAAGCTGAAGGGGAATTGGAGGCGGGTGTCGGCATTCAGCCATACAGCGGTACCATCGGAGAGGGTAACCCTGTACGATTTGGCTACCGGCACTATCAGCGTGTGCTGCCCGCCATATACGGAAAAATTGTTTGGGCTGTTAAAGGTGAGCTGGTCTGCCGCATTGTGCAGCTGCACATCGCCCAGGCGGATGTTGGTGGTTTTGTCAGACAGCAGTACGGTTTTACTGTCCGCCAGCTGTAATACTACCTGCGGGGGTTCGGCCGCAGTAACAGCCGCTAACGGAGGCGCCGGTTTATGGTTCGTTAAAAAGTAAAGTCCCGCGGCGCTTACCAGCAGGCCTGCCAGCACAGCTGCCATGGTATATTTACCAAAGCGGTGTGTGGGGGCTGTGCGTGGCCGGGTTTTGATCACGCTTAAAAGATCGGCCCAGTCCTCATCATCCTTTAAACGTTCAAGATCTTCATGGCCAAAGGTGATTTCTATGGCGTGGAATGCTTCCTGCATGGATTCATCCTCCCGGAGCTGCGTTTCCAGGTAATGCAGGTCTTTCGTGGAGATCACGCCGGCAACCTTCTCAAACATCAGTTGCCATAGGTGTTCATTCTGTTGTTGTGTGTGTGTCAAGGCTACAATGTTGTTTCGTTGGCAGTCATACAAATTGACATGGTCGAAGTAGAAGTAATAATAGTACTACCGGTCAATAAAATGGCATATTGTTGATCTATTCCCGAAGATTTATCAGGGGTACATGTTTACCTGTATACCCTGTTTTTTGCAACGCTCTGTAAGGGTTTTGAATAGAAAAGTCCTTAACGGAACGCGAACATCCTTAAATAAGTTCTTATCCCAGCATTCTATGAAAAAGTCTTCCACCAGGGTTTTGGCTTCAGCTTCATCGGTGAGATAAGTGGTAGCTACCACCAGTAGCCATACACGATATTGACGATAGGCATCGTTCAACGCATTTGGGTCGCCCGTTCTGAGTCTGCGTAATAATTGTTTGTCATTGTGTTGCTCCACTTTTCGTTTCATACACTAGTTTTGGTTTTTCTGTTCATAACGTTGGCCCGTAGCCGGTATATGATTCCCGATGTCTACGATACAATAGCCGGAACCAGGCAACAATTCTAAGGAAGAGCATCTAACTTTCAGGGCAAGGTTCGTAATTCTTATGACAAGCAGTTGTGCCTAACTTATACCAACTAAAAGTACAGAAAATATTATTTGACCGTTGTTAACGGTGAATAATTTTTTTTGTTGATGACCAGCGCGTAACCGGTAAAAGCAGTAGGGCAGGATGCTATATAACAAACACGGTACCAGGGCGGATTGCAGGGAATAAGGATCACCGGATAAATGTATGGTGCCTGCGTTGCCGGCATCAGGAACCGGCAGATCTTTAACCGGTAAAAGCCCTGCTGTGAAAATATCGTGTAGCCCACGCTGTTATAGACCCGGGTAGTGGCCGTTGCCGGATCCGGTTCAATTTTTTTCGTATCCCGTAAATAATTTTCCCGATCCCGTAAACGCTTTAGCCGCTTAAATCGCAATTTTGCCGGGTAATCTGATAAGTGACAAAGGCATTAACAATGAGGACGCAGCTGTAAGGCAAACGTTTTTATATGTTAAATACCTATAATAAGGCGTAATGCCGCCGGCTTTACCATATGGGAACTAAGAAAAAGGATCTGAAGTACTGGATAGGGAAAATACATCTTTGGCTGGGGCTTGGCTCCGGCCTGATAGTTTTATTCCTGGGCCTTACCGGCTGTATACTGGCCTTTCAGCACGAAATTGAAAGTGTAACCACCCCTTACCGTTATATTAAAAATGAGCAGCGCCCCTTTCTGCCACCGTCTGTACTAAAGGCTGCCGCAGAAAAAGCTCTGCCCGGCAAGCATCCGCACAGCGTAAGCTTTTTCCCGAAAGGCCGGGCCGCAGAAGTAGCCTTTTATGCGGCAGACCCGGAATATTATTACATCGTATACTTTAATCCCTACAGCGGGCAGGTGTTGAAGGTAAAGGATATGAACCGCGACTTTTTCCGGATCGTGATCATGGGCCATTACTATTTATGGCTGCCGCCCGCCATTGGCCAGCCCATTGTAGCCAGCGCCACTCTTATTTTTGTGATCATGCTTATTACCGGCCTGGTGCTGTGGTGGCCTAAAAACCGGGCTGCCAGCAAACAGCGTTTTTCCGTAAAATGGAATGCCCGCTGGCGCCGGGTGAACTATGACCTGCATAATGTGCTGGGCTTTTATGTTAGCTGGGTGATCATTTTTATAGCCCTTACCGGTTTGGTGATGGGCTTTCAATGGTTTGCCAAAACCGTGTACTGGACAAGCTCCGGCGGTAAAAGCCTGGTGCAGTATTACGAGCCCTTCTCCAAAAAGAACACGGCTGCATTAGCCGCTGCCACCCCGGTTACAGACCGGCTCTGGGAAAAAATGAAAGCGGATTATCCTAAAGCACAGTTCCTGGAAATACATTACCCCGAAAGCGATACCGCCACCATTTCGGCCGTAGCCAATCCGGATATGGATACTTACTGGAAGCAGGATATTCTCTATTTTGATCAGTATACCCTGCAGGAAATACCGGTTACCCACTCCTACAACCGTTTTGCAAAAGCATCTGCTGCAGATAAGCTGGCCCGTATGAACTATGATATTCACGTAGGCGCCATTCTGGGCCTGCCCGGTAAGATCATGGCTTTCTGCGCCAGTCTTATTGCTGCCAGCCTGCCCGTTACCGGCGTTTACATCTGGTGGGGCCGCAGGCATAAGAAAAGCAAGGGCAAACCTGTAGCCGCACAACAGGTGGCAATGGCGTAACTTGCACGTGTGCCACACCTCAAAGGTGTGGCACACATAGATCCTCTCCTGCGTCCAGATTCGAACACCCCACTGCCTTAAAACCGGACACCCTTATCACCCCAATAATCACAACCACCTGGTAATCAATCTCCACCCAATCCAGCACTCCCTTTGCGGGCCTTTCTACGCTCAATCCCGGGGTTATGCTTAAAAACTATCTCAAAACCGCCTGGCGCAATATGTGGCGCAACAAGGTATTTTCCATTATCAATGTGGCTGGTTTGGCCATTGGCCTGGCCTGCTGCATGTTTATTTTACTGTATGTGCAGGATCAGTTCAGCTATGACCGGCAGCACCGGCGCGCGCAGGACCTGTACCGCCTGGGTACGGTAAGCATAAACAAGGACGGGGCCATTCCCAATGCCGTGAGCGCCGCACCCTTTGCGGCCGCCCTGCAGCAGGAGTTCCCGGAAGTAGAGCAGGCAGCCCGTTTGTTTGTACCCTATAATGAGGATAAGAGCCTGTTGCAGTATTATGAAGGCGGCGCCCTGGTGAAGTCATTTTACGAAAGCCATGGCTATATGGCCGATGCGCCTTTTTTCCGCATCTTCAACTATCATTTTACAGAAGGCGACCCCTATAATGCCCTGCAGGAGCCCAATACCGTAGTGATCTCTAAAGAAACCGCCGTAAAATTATTCGGTACCGCGCCCGCGTTGAATAAGGTCATCCGCATTAATAGCAGCAACGGCAACATTGATTACCGGATCACCGGCGTGTTCACACCCACCGGCAAATCGCATATTGACGGTACCTTTTTTATGTCGCTGCAAAGCGGGGCTATGGGCGAGTTTGCACGTAACACCACCGACTTTGCCGTAAACAATATCTTCTATACCTATCTGCGGCTTAAACCCGGCGCCCATGCAGCTGTGCTGGAAAGTAAATTCCCCGCTTTTATAGAAAAGTATGAGCGCAAATGGCTGAAAGCAGCCGGCTTCGATAAAAAACATTTCCTGCAGCCCGTAACAGCTATTCACCTGCACTCCCACCTGGATGCGGAGTTTGCCCGCAATGGCAGCATTACCTATGTGTACATGCTCATCCTGATCGCGGTGTTCATACTGGTGATCGCCTGCATTAATTTCATGAACCTTTCCACCGCCCGCAGCAGCAAACGCGCGGTGGAAGTGGGGATCCGCAAGGCTATTGGCGCCGGTAACGGCTCGCTGGTGCAGCAGTTCATAGGTGAATCGGTGCTGGCCAGTATAATTGCATTAGTGCTGGCCGTTGTTTTACTGGCTTCTCTGCTGCCCCTGTTCAATAATGTTTCCGGAAGCGCCATCACCTTAAGCGTGCTGGCCAATCCTTTGTACATTGCCGCCTTTATTATACTTACGCTGGTGGCGGGTTTACTGGCCGGCAGCTACCCGGCTTTCTACCTTTCCGCCTTTCGCCCGGTGCAGGTATTAAAGGGCCGGTTAAAGAACAGTTTTGCAGCAGTGTTTGTGCGCAAGGGGCTGGTGATCTTCCAGTTTGCCATTGCCATTTGCCTCATCCTGGCCTCCATCATAATTTTGCAGCAAATGCGGTATATGCAGCACCAGCAGCTGGGTTTCCAGCAATCGCAGCAAGTAGTGATACCCCTGAGAACGGAGCATGCCAAAAAGATGTACCAGGCCTTTAAAACAGAAGTCAAAAAAAGCAGCTTTGTGGCAGAAGCCTCCGGCTGCGACACTTACCCCGGCAAGGCCGTGCTTTCTGATAAATCTTTTTATACAGAAGGTAAATCGTCCAAAGAGGGAGTAGCCATCCGCTCTAACTGGGTGGATTATGATTATGCCGCTACTTTGCAGATTCCCCTGCTGGCCGGCCGTTTTTTCTCCAACGGATTCGCTGCAGATACCGCCGGTTTCAACAAGATCGTGTTAAATGAAAGAGCCGCCAGGGAACTGGGCTACCAGCCGGCAGATGCTGTTGGCAAACGCATTTTCTTTGACTGGCAGGGCCGCACGTACACCTATGAGATCATTGGCGTAACCAGGAACTTTCATTTTGAAGGTTTGCAGGAACCCATTAAATCTTACAGCTTTGAAATGCAGCAGGGGCAGTATAACTACCTGACGGTGCACCTCAATACAAAGCAGCTGCAAAGCGCCCTGCAGTCCCTGGCCGCTACCTGGAAAACCCTTAACAGCGAAGAGCCTTTTGAATATTACTTTTTAGACCGGCAGTTCCAGCATAATTATGAAATGGAGCGGCGTACCGGTACTATCATCACCATTTTCACCATTATGGCCGTATTTATTTCCTGCCTGGGATTGTACGGCCTGGCCCTGTTCACAGCAGAGCAAAAGGTGAAAGAGATCGGGATCCGTAAAGTGCTGGGCGCCTCTGTAAGCCAGGTAGTAACCCTGTTATCGAAAGAGTTTTTGCAGCTGGTAATTATAGCCGCGCTCATAGCCGCGCCCATTGCGGGCTGGGGCATGCAGCAATGGCTGCAGCATTTTGCCTACCGTATCAGCATCCAGTGGTGGGTGTTTGGCATAGCCGCCTTACTGGCATTATTAATTGCCTTTTTTACCATCAGCTTCCAGGCGGTAAAAGCTGCAGTGGCCAACCCGGTAAAGAGTTTAAAAACGGAATAATATAAACATATGTGTGCCACACCTCAAAGGTGTGGCACACTTGCATCCCAGTACATGGGTATGCAAGTGGTGCTTGCATTCGGTTGCAGTAAATAGATAAGCCCCCTATAAGCCCTCTATACTCCCTATGTACACTCCCTATAAGCTCCCCCTTATAAGAGACGGCTTATCTACGGCTTATTTGCAAGTATACCACACCTTTAAGACGTGCCAAACATAAATCGTCCCGGAATAAGTTTACACCTTGGATAAATAATCCTGCCTGAAGTTTACATAGCCAGGTTACGTACCTTTATCCCTATCTAAACATCAACACGTCATGAAACGGATCCTTACCGGCTGTACAGTGGCCCTCATTGCCATTGTACTTGCAGCCCCAGCCCAGGCCCAGCAAACATCAGCAGCTAAAAAGCAATTCATTACCCAGCTCATACAGCGCATGACGCTGGACGAAAAAATAGGCCAGCTTAACCTGCTCACCAGCGATATGGATGTTACCGGCCCCTTCGTTAGGCCGGGCTATAAGAAAGATATTGAAGCCGGTTTGTGTGGATCTATCTTTAACGCCTACACGCCGCAGTATACCCGCAAGCTGCAGGAAATGGCTATGGGTACCCGCCTGAAGATCCCCCTGCTATTCGGTTACGATGTGATCCATGGCCACAAGACCATTTTCCCCATTCCCCTGGGCGAAGCCTGCACCTGGGACCTTGGCCTGCTGGAAAAAAGCGCGCGTATTGCCGCACAGGAAGCCAGCGCCGACGGGCTGCACTGGACCTTCAGCCCCATGGTGGATATTGCACGCGATCCCCGCTGGGGCCGTGTAGCCGAAGGGGTAGGGGAAGATACCTGGTACGGCGTACAGGTAGCCAAAGCAAAGGTAAAGGGCTACCAGGGTACAGACCTTGCTGCCAATAATACCATACTGGCCTGTGTAAAACACTTTGCTTTATATGGCGCCGTGGAAGCCGGCCGCGATTATAATGTGGTGGATATGAGCCGCCGCCGCATGATGCAGGATTATCTACCGCCCTATAAGTCTGCAGTGGACGCGGGCGTAGCCACTGTAATGACCTCCTTTAACGAAGTGGATGGCATACCCGCTACCGGCAACAAATGGCTGATGACGGAGCTGCTGCGCAGGCAATGGGGCTTTAAAGGTTTTGTG
>NZ_DATCRF010000226.1:0-13175 GCF_036569125.1 Chitinophaga sp.
ATTTTACAATTTGCCACAGAAGAGCAAAAACAGCGTTACCTGCCCAAGCTGGCCACTGCAGAATGGATTGGCGCCTGGGGCTTAACGGAGCCCAACACCGGTTCCGATGCTATGAATATGAAGTGCGTAGCCAAACAGGATGGCGATCACTGGGTATTGAACGGCACCAAAAGCTGGATCACGCATGGTAAAAGCTGCGATGTAGCCGTAGTAATAGCCCGCAGCGGCGAAGTGCGCGACAGCCACGGCATGACGGCCTTTGTGGTAGAAAAAGGCACGCCCGGTTTCAGCGGCGGCAAAAAAGAGAACAAGCTGGGCATGCGCGCTTCAGAAACCGCAGAAATGATCTTTGACAACTGCCGTGTTCCGGCGGCCAATATACTGGGTGAGGTAGGAGAGGGCTTTATACAATCCATGAAAGTGCTGGATGGCGGCCGTATTTCCATTGCCGCTCTTTCCCTGGGCATTGCAAAAGGCGCGTATGAAGCAGCGTTAAAATATGCACAGGAGCGCCACCAGTTTGACCAGCCTATTGCCAATTTCCAGGGCATTTCATTTAAGCTGGCCGATATGGCTACACAGATAGAGGCTGCAGAAATGCTGACCATGCAGGCTGCTGATCTGAAACAGCGCGGGCAAAAATGCACCAAACAGGCTGCCATGGCTAAGTACTACGCCTCTGAAGTGGCAGTAAGAACCGCCAATGATGCAGTACAGATCTTTGGCGGCTATGGCTATACCAAAGACTTCCCGGTAGAGAAATATTACCGCGATGCAAAGCTGTGCACCATTGGAGAGGGCACTTCAGAAATACAAAAGATCGTAATTGCACGGGAGGCCCTGAAGGGTTAATTAATAATGAAGAATGAATAATTAATAATTAATAGGGTAGCAGTACAGCTGCTGGAAATAGCTAAAGCCTGGAAGGTCTTAGAGCCTTTCAGGTTTTTTTATTGAGTGATCAATTAAGATACACTTCATCATCATAATTATTTAACAATGCTCCATTCCCTTTCTGGTAAAGGCTTACAGACCGCAGCACCTATTAATTATTCATTCTTAATTATTAACTACTCCGCTTACAGCCCCGTACTACAAACTATTAATTATAAATTATTCATTATTAATTATCTTGGTTGTAGCAATATAAGTTCCTATGAGTTTTGAAGAAAAATTACAGCAGTATTTTCCAACTACGGAAAATGATATACCGGCAGAATACCAGCTGCCGGCAGAGATCCATCAGCGGGAGTATTTGTCTGGTGGTGAAATGAAACAATGGAGTGGCGATGTACATACTGTAGTATCTCCCCTGGGCATACGCACGGCCAATGGCCTGGAGCGTAAGGTAATAGGCTCCTATCCCTTATGCAGCGCCAAAGAAGCCATGGCTTCCTTAGATGATGCGCTGGCTGCATACGATGAGGGACGCGGCGAATGGCCTACCATGCCGGTGGCTGAAAGAATAGCCTGCGTTGAAAAATTCACCGGTAAAATGATCGAGCGTAAGACGGAAGTTGTAAAGCTCATCATGTGGGAAATAGGTAAATCCTATGCAGATTCCCTGAAGGAATTTGACCGCACGGTAGAATACATACATGCTACTATTGATGCGCTGAAGGACCTGGACCGCAACTCATCCCGCTTTGAGATCCAGCAGGGCATTATCGGGCAGATACGCCGTTCACCCCTGGGCGTAGTATTATGTATGGGGCCCTTTAACTACCCGTTAAACGAAACGTTCACTACGCTGATACCGGCGCTGATAATGGGTAATACCCTGCTTTTCAAACCTCCGAAACACGGAACCTTATTGCATTATCCGCTGCTGGAAGCATTCCGTACCTGTTTCCCTAAAGGCGTGGTAAATACTATTTACGGCCGTGGTAATGTGATCGTACAGCCCTTAATGGAAACCGGAAAGATCAATGTATTAACGCTGATAGGTTCCAGCAAGGTGGCTAACCAGCTGAAGAAAATGCATCCCAAGGTGAACCGCCTGCGGGCTATACTGGGGCTGGATGCCAAGAACGCCGCTATTGTTACGGATAAGGCAGATATTGACCTGGCAGTAAAAGAATGCGTGTTAGGCTCTTTATCGTTTAATGGTCAGCGTTGTACTGCCATTAAGATCATATTTGTGCACCGCCGCATTGCAGACAGCTTCCTGAACAAGCTCAGTGAAGCGGTAAGCAAGCTGAAAGTAGGTATGCCCTGGGAAAAAGATGTGTTCTTAACACCCTTGCCGGAGCCGCAAAAGCCGGCTTACCTGGAAAGCTGTATTGAAGATGCGGTGGCAAATGGTGCAAAAGTGATCAATGCCAATGGTGGTAAGGCTTATGAATCGCTGGTGTTCCCGGCTATTGTGTACCCGGTGAATGAGCGTATGAAGCTGTATAGCGAGGAGCAGTTTGGCCCTGTAATACCCGTTTTACCATTTGATGACATTACTACGCCTATTGAGTACCTGATCCATTCAGAGCATGGGCAGCAGGTAAGCCTGTTCACCAACAATGCGTCGGAACTGGCGTCTCTGATAGATCCGCTGGTGAACCAGGTAAGCCGGGTGAACATTAATTGCCAGTGTCAGCGTGGTCCGGATACTTTCCCCTTCACCGGCCGTAAAGACAGCGCAGAAGCTACTTTGAGCGTACCGGATGCATTACGTGCATTCTCCATCCGTTCGATGGTAGCTACCAAACAAACCGATGAGAATAAAGCCCTGATCAACAAAATAGTAAGCGATCAGACATCCAACTTTTTGTCAACAAAGTATATATTTTAAAATATATAATGTAAAAGATACGACAATTCATAACCGTTCACGGGTTTTGACAAAAAAATGAACAATAACCCTTAAGTGTTATGGAAGTATGAAAAAGGAATGTTAAATTTGGGTTAAGTCAATCACTCTTTACCTTTTATCAACCTAAACCCAAAACACAGACGATTGAAACACTTTTACGCAATCGAAAAAGCATCCTGACCAACAGGATGCTTTTTTACTGTGATACTTCTCTCGCCTCCCAATAACATACACGCTATAACCCGCTTCCAGCAAGGCTTTGACTTACCCGGTTTTAAAAATCCGTATTTCTACTGAGCTGCAGTTGAGCACTGCCCTGTAATTTTGCCACCATAATTATAACCCCAAAAAATATGCGTAAACTTCTGAAGTGGACCGGCATCACTGTTGGCGCCCTTGTGGGCTTGCTGTTGATTTTTTTCCTGGTCACCTATCTTTCTACCAATCGCCGTATTCACAAACAATATACTGTACAGGTAAAACCGCTGAATGTTCCTGTGGATTCTGCCATGCTGGCCTATGGCAGCCATCTGTTTGTTGTAAAAGGTTGTTTTGATTGCCATGGCCGCAACCTGGAAGGCAGGGTGTTTCTTAATGATCCCAAGCTGGGCGTATTTGCGGGATCTAACCTTACCAAAGGCAAAGGCGGTTTGCCGGCTGATTATGATGATAAAGCCTGGTTAATGGCCCTGCGCCATGGCTTAACACCGGAAGGTAAACCGCTGCTCATTATGCCCTCTTACGAATACGCCAAACTATCAGATTATGATGTGGCCAGCATTATTGCCTGGTGTAAAACGCAACCTGCAGTAGATCATGAGCTGCCGCCTGTACAGGTAGGGCCTTTGGGGCACCTGCTCACCTTCTTTGATAAAATACCCCTGTTACCGGCCGAAAAAGTAGACCATCACTACCAGGCGCCTGCTATGGTGAAAAAGGAAATTACGCCGGCCTATGGCAAGTACCTTTCTATTTCCTGTACGGGATGTCACCGTGATGACTTACACGGCGGGCCTAACCACGTACCAGGCGGTGTGCCGGTAGCCGATATTACCAGTAAAGGAAATTTGGGCAAATGGTCGCAGGAGCAGTTTATGATGGCTTTACGCACGGGTAGAACGCCGGAGGGCAAACAGCTGAATAATGAAGATATGCCCTGGCAAATGACCACTGCTTATACGGAAGAAGAATTATCTGCGCTTTATCTTTATCTGAGAAGCCTGTAGTATAAAAACAGAACATCCCGCCATAAAAAGCGGGATGTTCCTATTATGAAAAAAGTGCGGTCGTCTGGGTTTATCCATCCAGGAAATCATCGGCGGCTGCTACATCTTTAGCCGGGGGCTGCGGGTTGTCCATACCGGCAAACCATTTATCAACGGTATCGCCAATAAAGGGAGGCACTTTGCTTTTTACATAGTCGCGCATAACGGTAATAGCCTGCGTGGCCTGCTCTGCGCTAAGCCCTGCCTTTTCCTGTAGTTGTTGAATGAGATCCTGCATATAAAAATCAAAAGTAAAAAAGCAAAAAATAAACTCTTTTTAATTTTTGCTTTTTAAGTTTTTACTTACTAAGCAACTTTCAGTTTCACCAGGGGTGATTGTTCCAGTCTTTCCTGGGCATATACCTTGGTGAGGATAAATGTTTTTTCAGTAGTGGAAGGTAAATGGAACATAGCATCGCTCATTACCACTTCGCAGATAGAGCGAAGACCGCGGGCGCCCAGCTTAAATTCCATGGCTTTGTCCACGATATAATCCACGGCATCATCTTCTATGGTCAGATCAATGCCTTCTACCTTAAACAGTTTCTTGTATTGTTTGATCAGGGCGTTCCTGGGCTGGGTAAGAATGGCTTTCAGCGCATCCCGGTCCAGGGAGTTCAGGTAAGTTACTACGGGTAAGCGGCCCAGCAGCTCGGGTATCAACCCAAAGGATTTCAGATCCTGTGAGTTTACATAGCGCAGGATGTGCTTTTTGGTAGCTTCTTCTTTTTCCTTATCTACTGTAAAACCAATAGAGTGGGTTTGCACCCTTCTGCTAATGATCTTATCTACCCCATCAAAAGCGCCACCGCAAATGAACAGGATGTTCTGGGTGTTCACTTTGATCAGCTTTTGCTCCGGGTGTTTACGGCCGCCTTGCGGGGGCACCAGCACCTCAGTACCTTCCAGCAGCTTCAGCAATCCCTGCTGCACGCCTTCGCCGCTCACATCACGGGTAATGGAAGGGTTATCGCTCTTACGGGCTATTTTATCAATTTCATCAATGTACACAATGCCTCTTTCGGCTGCTTCCACGTCATAATTACATACCTGCAGCAGGCGGGTTAAAATGCTTTCCACATCTTCACCCACGTAACCGGCTTCGGTAAATACGGTCGCATCCACGATAGTAAAGGGCACATTCAGCAGCTTGGCTATAGATTTTGCCAGCAGGGTTTTACCCGTACCGGTTTCGCCCACCATTATAATGTTGGACTTTTCTATCTCCACCTCATCATCGCCTACCTGCTGGTTCAGCCTTTTGTAGTGGTTATACACCGCTACGGCAAGGATCTTTTTGGCGTCGTCCTGGCCAATCACGTATTCATCCAGGAAGGTCTTGATCTCCACAGGCTTAGCCACTTTGGGTACAAAGTGCGAGGGCGCTTTCTTGTTGTGCTGGAACAGCTCCTGCTCAATGATCTCCTGGGCATTGGCCACACAGTTCTCACAAATATGACCTTCTGCACCGGCAATCAGTATCTGCACCTCGTCTTTGGAACGGTTACAGAAGGAACAACGTATTTTGGATTCTTTCATCCGTAATGATTTATTTGTTTTTTCGCAGCTAGTGTAAGCCTACAAAGTTAGGCAAAATAGCAGGAACGGAAAAAAGGAAAGGAGAAACGGAGCAAGGCGCGCTTACCCCGTTTCTCCTTTATATCAGGTGAACGCTTATTGCGGCGTATTTTCCTGTTTTTTCTTCGGGTTCCGGTCCAGCACGTCATCGATAATGCCATATTCTTTGGCTTCATCGGCGGTCATCCAGTAGTCGCGGTCAGAGTCTTTTTCCACCTTTTTGAACGGTTGGCCGCAATGGGTGGCAATGATCTCGTTCAGCTCCTTTTTCAGCTTCACAAACTCGCGGGCAGTGATCTCGATGTCAGAAGTCTGGCCTTCTGCGCCGCCGTGCGGCTGGTGGATCATTACGCGGGCATGTTTCAGTGCGGTACGTTTACCTTTTACACCGGCTACCAGCAGTACAGCGCCAAAAGAGGCGGCCATACCGGTACAGATCGTTGCCACTTCGGGGGAAATGATCTGCATGGTGTCATAAATGCCTAAACCGGCATATACGCTGCCACCGGGGCTGTTAATATACATCTGGATATCACGGTTACGGTCTGCTGATTCCAGGAACAGCAGCTGGGCCGTGATCACATTTGCTACATAGTCGTTGATCGGATCGCCCAGGAAAATGATGCGATCAGCCATCAGACGGGAGAACACGTCCATCTGCGTTACGTTCAGCTGACGCTCCTCGATGATGTAAGGGGTAAGCGAGTTCAACTGGTGACGGGCATAGCTATCTACTACCAGGCTGCTGATTCCACGATGTTGGATCGCATATTTTCTAAATTCGTTATTCATGTTCATGATGGTGATGTTTATGAGGTAATTTAGCAAATTCTTCGGCTGTTATTTCCTCTTCTTTAAGATCCACCTTCGTTTCTGCCCAGTCAAACAATTTCTGGGTTACCATTTCGCGGTAAGTCTGGTCCACGAATTTTTCGTCCTGCATCAGGCGGTCCAGGTAGCTATCCAGCCAGTCGGCCCCTTCTAAAGCAGCGCCGGCGCCATAATAGCCCAGCAGTTTTTGTTTGGCGCTCTCTTTCAGTTCTTCGAAAGATACGTCCAGTTTATTATCGCGGATCAGTTTATCACTAATAAGCGTCCAACGCAGTTGATGATCAAAGTTCGGATATTCTTTTTCGGCTTCTTCGGCAGTCTTTGGCTTTTCGCTACCGGTTTGCAGCCAGCGTTTCAGGAATTCTTTGGGCAGCTCCATAGGCGTTTCATGCACCAGCACTTCAAACAGCTCGTTGTGCAGGCGGTTACGGCTTTCGGAATCCCAGTATTTTTCTATTTCACTTTTCAGTTTTTCCCGGAAAGCGGCTTCGGTAGTGATCTCTTCATTCGGGTATACCTCTTTAAAGAACTCTTCGTTCAGCTCACGCTTTTCGATCAGGCCCAGTTTGGTAAGGGTCAGCTTAAAATATTTCTGGGCAGCTTCTTTATCCTGTGCATCAAAGCCCAGGTCTTTCAGGATCATGCCCAGTCTTTCTTCATCAAAAGAAGTAGCCAGCTGGAACACAATGCTGTCGCCTTTTTTCTTGCCTTTCAGCTGTTCCTGGATGGCAGGAGAGAAGAATTTCAGCAGCAGGGAGTTATCTTTTTTGATACCGCCTTCTACTACATTGCCCTGTGCGTCGCTTTCTTCAAAAGTGATGCTCAGTACATTGTCTTCATTATCAATTACTTCCGGCTCGTTCATTTTACCGCCTTTCAGCTGCAGGCGGCTCACTTCCTCATCCACCTCTTTTTCGGTGGCCTTGATCTTATATTTAATAAGGGAGGTTTTGCCGGATTCCAGGGGAGATACTTCAAAAGCAGGTTTCAGGCCTACTTCAAAGTCAAATGCGTATTCGGAGGGTTGATTAAAGTCCAGGTTCTTGGCTTCTTTGTCCATAGAGATAGGCTGGGCAAAGATCTCCAGCTTTTCATTCTGTAAGTAGCCGGTCAGCTCTTTTTCCACGGTTTTCAGCACTTCATCGGCAAACAGGGCCGGGCCGTGCATCTTCTTCACCATACCAGCGGGCACCATTCCTTTCCGGAAACCGGGGATATTGGCGGATTTGCTGAATTGTTTTACCGCTTTGTCAAAATTAGGAAGGTAATCTTCCTGGCTCACTTTCACAGTGATCTTATCATTCAATAAACCGATGTTTTCTCTGGTAACGGTTGCCATAATAATTATTAATAAAAATGTTCTTTATGAAGCAATAATGATTCCGTGATTATATTTCTGCCATGAAGTCACAAAAGGCACGAAGGAATGGCAGCAGGGAAAGAAGTACTGAGTGACTTAGCGCCTTTATGGCAAAAGTATTAAAATGTGCGAATGTGCAGATATGCAAATATGCAGATGGTTGAATGGGTTTCATTGCACATCTGCATACCTGCACATTGGCACATCGAATGTGCGGGTGATAGGACTCGAACCTACATGCCGTGAAGCACCAGATCCTAAGTCTGGCGTGTCTACCAATTTCACCACACCCGCGTCTTTTACGCTGCAAAACAGGAAAAGGACTGCAAAGGTATTATTTTTTAGGAATTAAAAAAATGGAAGATGAAGGTGCTGAGAAGGGGCATTTATCCTTCCTTTCTCCCCCAGATCTTCCCTACCGCATCAGCATACGCTGCGCCTATGCTGATAGAGGCCTGCTGTATGTACAGGTAGTTCCGGTCTATACGCTCCACTTTACTGTTGGCCACAATAAAGAAGCGGTGCACCCGGGTAAACAGGGTAGGCGGCAGCAGGTCCAGGGCTTCCTGCATGGAAAGGCGGGATATGACCTTCCGGTCCTTCAGTACAAAATTCACATAGTTGCCGGCGCTTTCCAGGTACAGGATCTCATCCAGCCGGATCTTGCATTGCTCATAGCCGCTTTTAATAAAAATGTAATCAGGTACATAGCCGGCGGCGGTGCTTTGCTGCTTTAGCTGCAGCAGGGTATGGGCCTTATTGCAGGCTTTCAGGAAACGGGTCAGGGAAAAGGGTTTCAGCAGGTAATCAATAGCATCCAGCTCAAAACTTTGCACCGCATGTTCCGAGTAGGCGGTGGTAAAAACCACCATGGGCGGGTTGGTAAGGCTGGTCAGGAAATCAATGCCGGTGATGTCCGGCATTTTAATGTCCAGGAAAAGCAGGTCCGTACGCTCTTTATTCAGGTGCTCCATGGCCTCAAAGGCGTTGGTGAAAAGCCCCTTTACTTCCAGGAACGGCACTTTTGCCGCGTGTGAGCGGATCACGGACAGCGCCACCGGCTCATCGTCTATGGCAATAGCAGTCAGCTTCATACCACGTTGTTTTTCCGGTAGCCAAGATACACATTATTATAGTCCACCAGCTTATCATATTCGCCTTTGGGCATCAGCAGCTTACTAAGCAGGGGCATTACTTCTATGAGGGTTATGATCAGCACAATCAGGCGGTACCGCTGCCGCAGGGGGGCATGTTCTGCGGTTAGCTCCTCCAGGGCTTCTGTTTGCGCCAGGAACCCGTCTGTTAAAGAGGCTACATATACTTTTTCCTTGGCCTGGTTCTCTTTCCACTGGTCGGCCAGCTGGGTTTGGCGTTCCTGCAGCTGTGGCGCCAGCTGGCGGCGCAGGTCCGTCAGCTCCTGCTCTGCTTTCAGGTATTCCGTTTTCTTTACCCTGGCAATGGCCGATTCCCCGATCTTGCCCGAGCCGCCGGTGCCGTCTGTTTCCTTAATATAATCATCCTTATAGCCTTTTACCTGTGCCTCTTTTTGCTGTAATTGCTGCTGCCATTGCTGCAGGTCTTTTTCCAGGCTGGTAGTATGTTCTGCATTCAGGGTAGCCAGCTCGTTACGGAATTTTTCCAGCTTGCCCTGCCGGTTCAGCACCATCTGGGCCTGAATGTCTTTCCGGAACAGCAGTAAGATCACCGGCTGGGAAATGAACAGGCCAATGGTAAAGGCCAGGCATAAACGAAAGGCCACCGGTAGGAACTTCCGGCGGCCTGAGCCTGACATGGCCGTTATCAGGCTTCGATCAATACTAAGGATGGCGAAACCAAAGAAAAATGCCAATCCAGCAATGACCATTTCATCTTCTAGCACGGTTGAAAAAAAGTATCCCCAGGCCAGGGTGGCAAACAGCCAGGTAACGAGTACGGATATACCAATAATGCGGTACCGCTCCTGGTCTGCCCTGCAATCTTTTAATATGGTAATGTCTGCGGCAGCTAACCACCAGAGGAATTTGCTGATGCCATCTGCAGCAGGCGTATTGTTAACGGGTGTTTGTTCCATTGGAAGCGTATCAGAATACATGAATGGTCAGGTGCACAAAATATTCGGTAGCTGTTTGGCGTATGTTCAGCTCATGCCGTTGCGGGTACAACAGGCTCAGTCGGTCACGTACATTATTAAGGCCAATACCGGGACCTCTTTCTATATCATTGTCCGGGCGGGCATGCGTGGTGTTGTACACATCAAAGTAGATCCGTTCTTTATCGCAGGAAAGAGAGATGGCGATCTTGGAGCGGTTGCGTAAGCTGATGCCGTGTTTAAAAGCATTCTCCACAAAAGGGATCAGCAGCATGGGCGCAATGGCATGCTCGCAATGGTCCTCGTTAATGTTCACATCGATCTGTATATCCGGCGATGCCTGTGTGCGCAGGCGTTGCAGGGCAATGTAATTGTGCAGGTAAGCTACTTCTTTACGCAGGGCTATTTTTTCCTGGTGGTTCTCATCCAGCATAAAACGCATCATATCGCCCAGCTTCTGAATGCCTTCGCTGGTGTTCAGTGCATTTTCCTGTAAGGCCGTGCCGTATAAGGTGTTCAGGGCATTGAACAGGAAGTGCGGGTTGATCTGCGAGCGCAGGAAATCCAGGTCGGCTGCGGAACGGCCCAACGCTTTCTGCAGGTTCAGCATAGTAGCTGTACGGTTTTCACGGGCCATATACAGCCACCAGGTAACCGGCAGCAGCACCAGTAATTGCACGGTAAATAAGCCGAACATCAGTGCAAGGGTTTCTTCCGGGCGCCCCTGCCGTATAGCCAGCGCTAATAAGAATATGGTAAAGCCGCCAATAAAAGAGGTCAGAAAAATATCGCGGGCCAGGATCCATTTACGCAGGTGTATCTTTTCATACCGCGGAAAGATCTTTGTATACCAAACATACCCTACTGCTGCATAATACGGCCCGCCGCAGGCCACCAGTATAAATAAGATGCGGGAGTGTATGCCAATGGCAAATACCAGCAGGGCTATCCATGCAGCTACTGCTATAAAAGGCTCGTTCATAAGAAGCCTGCGCCCGCGTACATATTGAAAATACAGGTGTTTGCCGGCATAATACACTACGTATATGATGGTATAGAACATGGTGGTGCTGAAAGCCGATTTGGCAAAGTACATATGCGCACCCCTTATAGAACTATACACGCCGAATAGGTAACCATAGGAATAAGAATAAGCCACCATAATACCCGTGAACAGTATCAGCACAGTAGCGGCTAACAGCAGCAGGCCCGGCAACCAGCGCTGCTGTTCCAGGAAAATGGGTACTATAACCATATTAGTGAAAAGAAAAGCCGCGTATACCAGGGTAATATGCGCCAGGGAAGGCAGCAGGTAATGAATGTAATAGTCAAACACCTGGTGGTATTGGTGAAATTTATAGCCATAGGAATGCTGCATTTCAAATACGTTATCAGTAACGCTCCGGAATAACAGCGGGAATATCAGCAGCAGGAAAATAGCCGTTACTGCGCCGAATTCTAACTTCTTAAAAGAGATCATGGGTAGAAACTTTCAGCAATGATAATCATCTCTGCAAAGTGCTTTCCTGAAATGGGATGAAAAGCCGGGAAAATGGGATGAAAACCGGAAAGGCGCAGCGCGGCGGTACGGCTTTTACGGTAGCGTAGCGGCTTTTCCGGTATGGTTCACAAGCGGTTAGCCAAACGGCAAAAAGAAAGTTGATCCCAGGAGATATTTTAAATAAATGAATACGAAAAACAGCGAAATTTGTCGTAACTTTTTTATACCCAAAACCAGACCTATATGAAACCCATAACTCTACTCAAACTCTTTCTCTTTTGTTGTCTATTAATGTGTTTTACTGCGCAGGCGCAGCATAAAAGCGCTGCCTATGCCATTACTGCCGATTCTATTGGTGGATTGAACTGGAATGTAATGCGCGTAATAGACATTAACAGCGGCTCCGCTATTAACCAGCTGGGCAAAGCGCCTGCCGCACCGGCAGCTGCCCTGCAGGCTAAAGTGAATGCCAATGCAGGCCGTGTTGCGGCCTGCGCATTTGATAAAGCCACGCACCGCCTGTTCTTTGCTACCATGCAAACCAACCAGCTGTATGCAGTGAACCTGAACACTGTGGGCAGCACACCCGTTAAAGTGGCTGACCTGAGCTTTAATGATCCTTTTGTAAGCCATCCGGAAGAGAATAATATAACCCGCATGGTTATAGGTGCGGATGGCAATGGTTATGCACTTACCAACGATGCGGACCACCTGTTTGTATTTGCCACTACCGGCCAGCAGGTACGTTTCCGCGATATGGGCAGCCTGAAAGATGCCGCTTCAAATGGCACCAACTCCATTCACGCATTCTGCACCGGCTGGGGCGGAGACCTGGTAGCGGATAAATACGGCTTCCTGTACCTCATTAATATTTACAACAAGGTGTTTAAGATCGATGTAAGTAAAATGGAAGCTACCTACACCGGCACCATCCAGGGCCTGCCCGCCGGTTTTTATACAAATGGCGCCGCAGTGAATGATGACGGGCAGATCATGCTGGGCTGCTCTACCGCCAGCAAAAGTTATTACCAGTTTGACATCACTTCCATGACGGCAACGGCTTTACCTAACCAGCATAATGATGTGTACAACGCATCTGACCTGGCCAGCGCTAACCTGCTGTTCCAGGATAAGGGCAGGGATATTGTTGCTGTTTCACCGGATAAAATGGATATTAATGGGGATGACATTTCCATTTGGCCTAACCCTGTACCAGTGCAGGGAAATACCTTTAATGTAGCTTTTAATACGCTGGATAAAGGCGATTATATTATTCAGCTGGTGGATATGGATGGAAAAGTAGTAGCCAGCAAACCGGTGAAATTAGGCTCCAAACGCCAAACGATCGCCATTAACTACGGCGGCGGCATTTCCGGTGGTTTGTATGTGGTACAGGTGCTGAACAGCAGCAATGTTACTAAAACAGCCAGGAAGATCTTTGTGCTGTAATTGAGCGCAGGACTATAAAAACAGCGGAGGGTTGCAGTGCACTGCAACCCTCCGCTGTTTTTAAAAGATGATCCGTTAACTATGCCGCTACCTTGGAAACTGCCACATCACCCTTCACGAAAAGCTTGCTCACAAAGCGTTTACCCAGAGTAATGAAGGGCTTTTCTATAAACAGGAAAAGCAGGTAAGATATAATGAGATTGGCTGCCAGGAAAATACCAACCGCCAGCAATGCATTGGCTACTTTACCCAGTGGTGAATAGGTAATAACCATACGGATAATACCCGGCATCAAT
>NZ_DATCRF010000227.1:0-8340 GCF_036569125.1 Chitinophaga sp.
ATACGAGCCTGGCTGTATACCATTATGCGCAACATTTTTATTAACAATTACCGCCGTGGTAACCGGCAGTACCGCCTGCTGGATAATGCGATGGGCGATTTTCTTTTACACCAGCAGCAACCCTCTATTGGCAATTATGCGGAAAATGGTTTGCGGGTAAAGGATGTGCATATGGCCATTTACAATCTCCCCGTTATTTTTAAACAACCCTTTCTGCTGTATTTTGAGGGATATAAATATTATGAAATTGCAATGATCCTGAATGAGCCCCTGGGTACAGTGAAAAGCCGCATCCACTTTGCACGTAAAATGCTGAAATCACGTATTGCACGCTACTGAAGCCGTTCCGCCTCACACTATCCACTAACTACTAACAACTATCATTTGGCATAGGGAATTTGGTTATTTTTACACCCTGATGAAGCCAAATTACTTAGACGAACTGAATGAACGGCAGCAAGAGGCCGTAACACATATTAACGGGCCGCTGATGATCATAGCGGGCGCCGGCTCCGGTAAAACCAAAGTGCTTACTACCCGTATTGCCCACCTGATGCGGCATGGGGTAGATGCCTTTAACATACTATCGCTCACCTTTACCAACAAGGCTGCCCGTGAAATGAAAGAGCGTGTGGAAAAAATACTGGGCGGCAATGAAGCCCGTAACCTCTACATCGGCACTTTTCACTCCGTATTTGCCAGGCTATTACGCGCAGAAGCGCACCGTCTGGGCTATCCCAACGATTTTACCATTTACGATACGGACGATGCCAAGAGCGTGCTCAAAACCATTATTAATGAGCAGAACCTGGACGATAAGCATTACAAGCCCAACTTCGTATACAACCGTATTTCCGCGGCCAAGAACAGCCTGATGGGCCCGGAGGAATACCAGCACGACAATTTCGTACAACAGGAAGATATGCGGGCCAACCGCCCCATGATAGGCAAGATCTACGACATGTATGCCAAGCGCTGTTTTAAGAACGGCGCTATGGACTTTGACGATCTGCTGTTTAAAATGTATGTGCTGCTGAAGCAGTTCCCGGAAACCCTGCACAAATACCAGCATAAGTTCAAATACATTATGATCGATGAGTACCAGGATACCAACCCTGCGCAGTACGAGATCATAAAGCTGTTAGGATCCGTGCATGAAAATATTTGCGTGGTGGGGGATGATGCGCAGAGCATTTACTCTTTCCGCGGCGCCACTATCGAGAACATTCTGCAGTTTGAAAAGGATTATGACGATGTGCATGTGGTAAAGCTGGAACAGAACTACCGCAGCACCAAATCCATCCTGAACGTAGCCAACGAAGTAATTGCGCACAATAAAGGCCAGATAGAAAAAGCCCTGTGGACCAACAACATGGAGGGCGAAAAAATTAAGCTGGTGCGCACCATGACGGATAATGAGGAAGGCAAGTACGTAGCAGATACCATTGCAGAACAAAAGCTGCGCAACCATTACGATAACCGCGACTTTGCCATCCTGTACCGCACCAATGCGCAAAGCCGCTCCTTTGAGGAAAGCCTGCGCCGCAAAGGCATCCCCTACCGCATTTACGGCGGCATTTCCTTTTACCAGCGCAAAGAAATAAAGGATTTCCTGGCTTACCTGCGTATCACTATTAATACCCGCGATGAAGAAAGCCTGAAACGTATTATCAATTACCCGGTAAGGGGCATTGGTAAAACCACTATAGAAAAAGCCGTGATCATCAGCAATGAGCAGAACATTACTTTCTGGGAAGTGCTGGAACGCGGCCGTGAGTTTGGCTTTAAAGGCGGCACACTGGAAGCGGTGGAAGGTTTTGTAACGATGATCAAAAGTTTCCAGGCCATCCTGGAAAAACATAATGCCTACGATGTGGCCGTACAGGTGGGCAAAAGCACCAACATTGTAAAAGAGCTGTTTAACGATAAAACTACGGAAGGCCTGGCCCGGTATGAGAACATACAGGAGCTGCTGAACTCCATAAAAGAGTTTACAGAAACGCCTACGGAAGATGGGGAGCTGCTGGATAAAAGCCTGGGCTCGTACCTGCAGCAGATCACACTGCTTACGGATGCAGACCAGGGCAATGATGAGAACAGCGATGTGGTAAAGCTCATGACCATTCACGCTGCCAAGGGGCTGGAGTTCCCGGTGGTGTTTTCTGTGGGCCTGGAGGAGAACCTGTTCCCCAGCACTCTTTCCATTAACACCCGCGAGGAGCTGGAAGAGGAGCGCCGTTTGTTCTACGTGGTTATTACCCGCGCTAAAGCCCGCCTGTGGCTTACCTACGCCAGCAGCCGTTACCGTTTTGGCAGCCTGGTGAATAATGAGCCCAGCCGCTTCCTGGAAGAAATGCCGGAACAGTTCATTGACCGTAGCTATGCAGGCGGCAATGCTATGCGTGGCAGCGGCTTTGGCGGTGGCGGCGGTGGTTTGTGGAACAATGGCGGCAACAATATGTTCGACCGCATGCAAAAGAAAGCGCCTGCTGGTCCTGCAGGAGGAGCTTCTTCCACTTCATCATCCTCTGCACGCCCGGCGCCCAAGCCCACCGCACCCGTGGGCACCCATGTGCCGTCACCTGGTTTTGCCCCTGATGATCCGGCTACTATGGAAGCCGGTATGGAGGTAGAGCACCAGAAGTTTGGCTTTGGCACTATTCTGAGTATGGAAGGCGCCCCCAATAACCGTATTGCCACTGTGGTATTTCCCAAGGGCGGCGGCGAAAAAAAGATTATGCTCAACTACGCACGGTTAATGATCGTGAAGAAGTAAATAATTAGCTGTTGGCCTTTAGCTGTTAGCTTTTAGCGGGCTAACAGCTAACAGTTATCAGTTTTTAGCTTTTAACCGTTTGCTTTTGGCAGGCTAACAGCTAACAGCCAATAGCTAAAAGCTTGGAAAATGACTACTGCTGCTTTACAAAAGCTTCGCCACTACTGCGCCTACCAGGAGCGCTGCCATAGCGAAGTACACCATAAATGCCGGGAACTGGGCCTGCGGGGCGAAGAAATAGACCAGGCCATTGCGGAGCTGATCGCTGATAATTTCCTGAATGAGGAACGTTTTGCCAAAGCCTTTGCCGGCGGTAAGTTCCGTACCAAACAATGGGGCCGCCGTAAAATAACCATGGAGCTGCAGCAAAGGCAGGTATCGCCCTACTGCATTAAAAAAGGACTGCAGGAAATAGATGCGGATGATTACCGGGAGACGCTGGAACGGCAGGCGGCCAAAAAATATGCCTCCCTGGAAGGGGAGCATCCCCTGAAACAAAAGCTAAAAACCATTCAATACCTGGTACAAAAGGGCTTTGAGCCGGAGCTGGCCCAGGCCGCGCTTGAACAAATTGTAAATGACCAGCCATAAAATTTAAAAGTTTTTAAGCCCGTAGAGCGTACATTTGTTAATTACGAATTAGTCAATTACGAATTACGAATTGGGCCCCAATGCTGAACGCTTAACGCCGAATGCATAAAGCAAAAGGCCGGAAGCAAAACACAATCAGCGTTTAGCGTTCTGCATTAAGCATTCGGCGTAATTGACTAATTCGTAATTCGTAATTAAAAAGCATTATGTCAGATCTGAAAGTAACGCTCATACAGTCGCAGCTGCATTGGGAGAATATAGCGGAGAACCTGCGGATGTTCGATGAAAAGATCAACTCGATCCCTGAACGTACAGAAGTGATCGTGCTGCCGGAAATGTTCAGCACCGGTTTCAGCATGCAGTCGGCCAGGCTGGCTGAAACTATGGATGGCAGCGCTGTACAGTGGATGAAGAAGAAAGCGGCAGAAAAGAATGTGATCATCACCGGCAGCCTCATAATAAAGGATGGCGACCGTTACGTGAACCGCCTGGTATGGATGCAGCCCAACGGTGTATATGGCACTTATGATAAACGCCACCTGTTCGGGTATGCCGGCGAGCATGAGCATTACCTGCCCGGCGACAAACGCCTGATAGCACAGGTAAAGGGCTGGAAAATAAACCTCTCCGTTTGCTACGACCTCCGTTTCCCGGTATGGGCGCGCAACGCCATTGTAGCAGAAACCGGAGCTCCGGCCTACGATGTGCTGATCAATGTGGCTAACTGGCCGGAACGGCGCAACACCCCCTGGAAAACATTGCTGCAGGCCCGCGCCATAGAGAACCAGGCTTATGTAATTGGCCTGAACCGCGTAGGGAATGATGGTAATAACATTTACCACAGCGGCGATAGCAGCATTATTGATCCCATGGGCGAGATCATTTACCAGAAAGCACATGATGAAGATATATTCACCTACACGCTGGAACGCGCACGGCTGGAAGAGGTACGGAAAAACCTGCCTTTCCTGAAAGATGCGGATAAGTTCCAGGTATTGTAGTCGCACCGGTTTTCAAACCTCCTAATAACATTCCATGTCTTTACTTTCCGGTATTCATCATATTGCCATTATCTGTGCTGATTATGAACGTAGTAAAACCTTTTACACACAGGTATTGGGTATGCAGATAGTGCGGGAAGTATACCGGGAGGAACGCCGGTCCTGGAAGCTGGACCTGGCTTTGGGTACGCAATACGTAATAGAGCTGTTCTCTTTCCCCGAGCCGCCACCCCGGCCCAGCAGGCCGGAAGCGCAGGGATTGCGGCACCTGGCCTTTACGGTGCAGGATGTGGATGCGGCCGTAGCACAGCTACAGGCCAGTGGCGTAACACCGGAACCCATACGTGTGGACCCTCACACGGGGAAGCGCTTTACTTTTTTTACCGACCCTGACGGACTACCCTTAGAGCTATACGAAATTTAACTTTGCCAGCATGTCAGTTACTTACACCAATGCACGCATTTTCACCGGCGACCGCTTCCTGGACAACCACGCAGTATTGACCGATAACGGGCGTATTGTAGGCCTGCTGCCGGTTACAGAAGTACCTTCGGGCACTCAGGAGATAGACCTGGGCGGGGCTACCCTGGCGCCGGCGTTAATAGACCTGCAGATCTATGGTGGTAACGGGCACCTGTTTCCCTTTAGTACGGATGCGGCATCACTGAAAGGCACCTATGAATATTGCGTGAGCGGCGGCGCAGCTTACTTTATGCCTACCATACCCACCAGCTCACGGGAGGTAATGTTACGTTCCATGCAGGCCGTGAAAGATTACTGGCAGCAAGGCGGCAAAGGTGTGCTGGGCCTGCACCTCGAAGGGCCTTTCATGAACCCCGAAAAAAAAGGCGCGCATTTAGAACAATATATTACTTCTCCCACCCAAGAAGATATAAACTGGTTACTGGAGCACGGGCGGGGCGTTATTAAAATGATGACCTTAGCGCCGGAGCGCTGTGATCCGCAGCTGGTAAAACAGCTGCAGGATGCCGGCATATTAGTATCTGCCGGACATAGTAACGCTACCTATGAGCAGGCATATACTGCTTTTGAGCGGGGCATTCCAACCTCCACACACCTGTTCAATGCCATGTCGGCCCTGCAAAGCCGGGCGCCGGGTATGGTAGGCGCTATTTATGATCATGATCGTATATGCGCCAGCGTAGTAGCGGATGGTATTCATGTTGATTTTGCTGCGATCCGCATCAGTAAAAAGATCATGGGGCAGCGGCTGTTCCTGATCACGGATGCAGTGGCGGAAGCCCGCAGCGGCGACTACATTTACATTTTTGATAAGGACCGTTATGTGAATGCCCAGGGTACCCTGGCTGGTTCCTGCCTCACCATGATGCAGGCTGTAAAGAACTGCGTGGAAAAGGTAGGCATTCCCCTGGATGAGGCGTTGCGCATGGCCTCTGCTTACCCCGCCGCCCTGGCCGGGATGGAAAATGAGCTGGGCCGCATCAGCGCCGGCTACCGGGCTGCCATGGTGGTTTTTAACGACCAGCTGCAGGTGGTGCAAACCATCACGGAATGAGGAAAGGATGGGTATGCTGCTCCGTTTTAGTATCTTCGCGCTTAACAATTTCTTAATCTGCTCAAGGAAGATATGTCGGCACTAACGCGTTTTTTCACCAAAGATCATTACAGGAATAGTTTTTTACTGGGCTGGCTGGTGCTGGCATTGGTGCAGGCAGGCGTAACGGAACTGATGGATGATGAGGCCTATTACTGGGTATACTCCCGCCATCTGGACTGGGGTTATTTCGATCATCCGCCCATGATAGCCCTGCTCATAAAAATGGGTTATGCCCTGTTCCACAATGAGTTTGGCGTGCGCCTGCTGATGGTAGTGCTGAATGTTTGTACCCTTTGGATCACCTGGCGCCTGATACCTCAAAAGCATAACCGCCTCTTTTACATGGTGCTGTGCGCTATGGGAGCTATGCAAATAGGGGGCATGCTGGCCGTGCCGGATGTACCGCTGATCTTCTTTGCCGCTTTATACTTCTGGATCTACCGTTTGTTCACTGAACAGCAAAGCTGGCGTAACACGCTGCTGCTGGGCATTAGCATGGCCCTGCTGTTTTACAGTAAATACCATGGCATACTGCTGGTGTTCTTTACCGTAGTATCAAACCCTAACCTGCTGCGGGTATTTAAGTTCTATGTAGCGGTGATCATTACCACGGCTTTATTCCTGCCGCATATTTACTGGCAGGTGGCGCATGGTTTCCCTTCCCTGCAATATCACCTGGTAGAGCGTAATGCACCCAGCTATGATATCAGCTACACCCTGGAATATTTGTTAGGGCAGCTGTTATTGTTTGGGCCACTTGCGGGCTGGCTGCTGCTGTATTACGCCTTCATTTGCCCCATACAAAGCAGCTTTGAACGTACCTTAAAAGTAAACCTGATAGGGGTGCTGGCCTTTTTCCTGCTCAGCACCTATAAAGGCCGGGTAGAGGCTAACTGGACGGTGATGGTATTTGTGCCGGCGGTGATATTGGCCCACCAGGCTATTATCCGCCGCAGGGGCTCCTGGAAGCTGCTGCGGTACCTGGCCTATGCTACCGTGGCTATTGTATTGGTGGTGCGGGTGTACATGGCCTGGGACTTTTTACCGGGTGTGGAGATACGGCCGGAAATTCATCATAACAAGGAGTGGGCTGCTGCCCTGCAGGCCAAAGCCGGTGATAAGCCGGTGGTGTTCATGAACAGCTACCAGCTGCCTTCCAAATACATGTTCTATGCGCCGGGTACCTTATCGTATAGCCTGAACAGCCGCTATGCGCGGCGCAGCCAGTATAATTTCTGGAATACGGAAACACAGCTGTGGGGTAAGCCTGTAATGCTGGCTTTTGAGCCGGGAACAGAGCTGCCTGTTACAGATAGTAT
This sequence comes from Chitinophaga sp., assembly GCF_036569125.1. Lineage (GTDB taxonomy): Bacteria > Bacteroidota > Bacteroidia > Chitinophagales > Chitinophagaceae > Chitinophaga. The sequence goes on from NZ_DATCRF010000227.1 coordinate 7,268, forward strand.
AAAAACAGTAAAAGGCACCTGGGACTACTACAACATACCGCAATACTATTCCTACTCTCTGATCCGCCTGATACCGGCTATGAAAAAAGTGCAGGCGCGGCCCGGCGAGCATATGGCCTTTATATTGAAAGTGCGTAATGATTACGGGCGTCCTATTCCGCAGGATACGGCCCATGCAGCGCTGCTGGGATATGCCTTTGTACATAAAAGGGACGGGCTGCCGGCAGTTAAAAGTTCTATAGATCTGTTCAAAGCTATGGAGCGCCGTATTATCCGTATGGAGGTGATTATGCCGGAGCAGCCGGGCACTTACCAGCTGAAGTTCTGCGTATTTGCCGGCATATTGCCGCCCACGCATAACAGCGAGGCAGTGCAGGTAATCGTGAGTGATAAGATCAACAAATAAAAAAAGCCGCAGCTGTTTGGTAGCTGCGGCCAATGTATTTATACTGTTTTGTAATTACTGTTCAAACGCGTTCCAGCCCTGGGCTACCAGCTTAAACTTATTACCGCCTTTGGTAATAATATGCGCGCCTTCGCTAATATCCGTCATGTAGCCGATAACGCTGATCTGTTCTGAAAGCACCAGCTTATCATAGTCCTCCTGTTTAATGGTGAACAGCAGCTCATAGTCTTCCCCGCCGCTTAGTGCGCAGGCAGTAGGGTCTAAGCCAAATTTGAGGGCCTGCTGTTTGGTTTGATCTTCGATAGGGATCTTTTCTTCGTACAGCACACAACCCAGGTTACTTTGCTTGCAGATGTGCAGGGCCTCAGAGCTAAGGCCATCGCTGATATCCATCATGGCAGTGGGTTTTACGCCCTGCTCTTCCAGGTATTCCACAATATCCTTACGGGCTTCCGGTTTCAGCTGCCGGCCTATAATGTAGGTTTGATCTTCCAGGTCGGGCTGCAGCTGCGGGTTTTCCTGGTAGATCCTTTTTTCCCTTTCCAGCAGGGTAAGGCCCAGGTAAGCGGCGCCAAGGTCGCCGGAAACGCAGAGCAGATCGCCCTTTTGGGCAGTAGAGCGTTTTACGAACTGGTCGGGTGTTACTTCACCCAGCGCAGTTACGCTG
>NZ_DATCRF010000228.1:0-3885 GCF_036569125.1 Chitinophaga sp.
TCACGTTCATCCAGGTGGTAAATCGGCGGAAGCTCCGGCGGCAGCTCTAACAGCTGATCCAGGATCTGCTCTTTAATAAAAGTATGGGCTACAAATTCATGCCGGAACAGGATCATGTATAACAGCAGATCGTCGGAAGCATTTTCAAAAGAGTGCAGGTCGCGTGGAGAAACGATGTGTATGGATTGAGGCGTTACTTCAAACGTATGGTGCCCGATGGTTTTAACGCCATGCCCCCGCATGCACAGTACCAGGGCAAAATGATCGGTTTTCACCGGCGGGCCGTTATGCCGGCCGCCTTCATTGCTTAGTATCGCAAAATCGCCCGCCTGCAGGTCCGTGTATTTTTCAATCCCGAAGCCTTGCGGGGCATTGTTGTCAGCCGCTAAATAATGTCTGACCGTAGTGGAAATATCCAACCTGATTGCATCCTTGCTCATGATTCCTTGCTGCTTTTGTACTTATCTGATCCTTCCTAAAACAGGGCAAATTTAAGTAACTTTAAGTTTGCAAGCACGGATGATCTCCCTGCGGCATGCCTTCCAACTTTTAAACCAATAATTTAAGATGACCCAGGTTACTGTAGAATGGCTCCATACCATAGAGGCCATTAAGGATGTTCCGGCAGAGCAGCTGCAATGGATGATCGATAACAGCCAGCATTACGTTATTCCCCCCGGCGGATTCCTGTTTGAGCCGGATACCGCCATCTGGGCTACCCATTTTATTGTAAGCGGCCGCATTCGCGTATACCGCCTGCAAAATAATGAAGTACGGGAGTTTGCAGTATGGCCGCCCCGCTCCATAGCCGGTTACCTGCCTTTTTCAAGAGGTAAGGTAGCTGCCGCTTTTGGCGAAGCCCTGGAAGATACCCAGATCATGAGCCTTCCCATCGAGAAATCGCCGGAATTGATCCGTACCCATTTCGAGCTTACACAGGCCCTGGTGCATATGATGACGGACCGCGTGCGGGAATTCACCTCCTTCCAGCAGCAGAACGAAAAAATGATGGCCCTGGGCAAGCTCTCCGCCGGCCTGGCGCATGAGCTTAATAACCCTGCTGCAGCCGTAGTACGGGGCGCCGCATCCCTGAAAAAACACCTGCAGATGGAGCCCACTACTTTTAAAGAGATCATGGCCATACAGGTAACCCCCGAGCAGGTAGATATCGTGAGTAAGCTCCTGTTCTCCATCCTGCATGAAACGGAAAAACCGGTGCTCTCCATGATGGAACGGTCCCGCAGGGAAGATGAGCTGCTGGATTGGCTGGAAGACCATAACGTAACCAACAGCACCGAGATAGCAGAGAACATGGTGGAATTTGGCTTTACCACAGCTCACCTGGATGATTTTAAAGCACAGATGCCGGCCAAGGATATTTCGCCGGTGTTTAACTGGATCAACAGTAACCTGATCACGGAAAGAATGGTGCTGGATATCGAAGAAGCCTCCAAACGTATTGCCACCCTGGTAGGTTCCGTAAAGGTGTTCACCCACATGGACCAGGGGCATGATAAGGAGCTCACAGACATTCACAGCGGCATCCGCAACACCCTGGTTATACTGCAGCACCGCCTGCGTAAGGGAAATGTGGAGCTGGTGGAGAATTTTGATAATACGCTTCCGCAGATCAAAGCCCTCATTGGCGAAATGAACCAGGTATGGACCAACCTCATTGACAATGCCCTGGATGCCATGGAGCCCAATAAAAAAGGCGTGCTGGAAATACAAACCTCGCAGGACCGCCACTGCGTATACGTGTCCATCATCGACAATGGCCCCGGTATCCCGGAAGAGATCAGAAGCCGCGTTTTTGATCCCTTCTTCACCACCAAAGGCATTGGCAAGGGTACCGGTATGGGCCTGGATATTGTTATGCAGATCGTCCGCCAGCATAACGGTAACGTAAAGGCGATCTCAGAACCCGGAAGAACGGAGTTTAAGGTGTCGCTGCCCATACAGGGGTAATCATTCTTTTAAATTGTATATTTAACGCTGCGGAAATTATGTCAACACATACCGTCTAAAAAAAGCCATGGAACAACCTTTAATTTTCTGTATAGATGATGATGAGCAGGTACTGCGTGCAATTGTACGCGACCTTAAAAGCCAATACCGTAAAGACTATAAAATTATCAGCACCACCACGGTGAACGAAGCGCTGGACAGCCTGCTGGAGCTGAAGAACAAGGGCGAAACCATTGCCATGTTCATTTCAGATCAGCGGATGCCCGTAATGGAAGGGGTGGATTTCCTGGAAAAGGCCATGCAGTTCTACCCGGAAGCCCGGCGGGTGCTGCTCACCGCTTATTCTGATACCGACGCTGCCATTAAAGCCATTAACTCCGTACAGCTGGATTATTACCTGGTAAAACCCTGGGGGCCGCCGGAAGAAAAGTTGTACCCGGTGATAGATGAGCTGCTGGACGACTGGCAGCACATTTACCATCCGGATTTCAGGGGCATTAAAGTAGTGGGCTACCAGTTCTCCCAGCAATCACATGCCGTGAAGGATTTCCTGGCAGGCAACCTCATACCTTACCAGTGGCTGGATATACAAACCACCAGCGATGCCAACCGCCTGCTGGAACTGAACAACTTAAGCCAGAAAGAGCTGCCCGTAGTGTTCTTTGAAGACGGCAGTTACCTGGTAACGCCTACCATTATGGAAATTGCCGGTAAGGTAGGATTGAACCCGCACGTAAAGCACGATGTATATGATGTGGTGATCATTGGCGCAGGCCCCGCAGGGCTGGCAGCCGGTGTATACGGCGCATCGGAAGGATTAAAGACCTTACTGATAGAACGCCGCGCACCGGGCGGACAGGCAGGCACCAGCTCCCGCATTGAGAACTACCTGGGATTTCCCACCGGTTTAAGCGGGGCAGAGCTTACCCGCCGCGCCATCGCGCAGGCCACCCGTTTGGGTACAGAGTTTATTACACCGCAATCCGTAAAAGATATTCAGCAAAAGGATGGTTATAATAAGATCATCCTGGAAGATGATAGCGTGATCAACACCCGCAGCGTGATCATTACCACCGGGGTAGATTACCGCAAGCTGGAAACCCAGGGCGTGGATCAGTTCACCGGCGCAGGCATTTACTACGGCGCCGCCATGACGGAAGCCACGGCCTGCAAGGATAAGGAAGTATACATTGTAGGCGGCGGCAACTCCGCCGGGCAGGCTGCCATGTACCTTTCCAAATTTGCGAAAACCGTGTATATCCTGATCCGTAAGGATGATCTGAGCAGCACAATGTCAGCCTACCTGATAGAGCAGATCAGGGGAACCGGCAATATTAAGATCCGCCCGCGTACGGAAATTGCAGAAGCCATTGGCACCGACAAGCTGGAGAAGCTGGTGATCAAGAACGTGGAAACCGGTGAAACCTGTACGGAACCAGCCGATGCACTGTACATTTTCATAGGCGCCAGGCCCTTCACCGACTGGATAGCCCTTAACATCATCAAGGATGAAAAAGGCTTTATTGAAACCGGCCGTGAGCTAAAGAAGTATGATGCTTTTGGCAAGATCTGGAAGCAGCAGCGCGATCCTTATCTGCTGGAAACCAGCTGCCCCGGCATCTTTGCCGCCGGCGACGTTCGCGCCAGCGCCATGAACCGTGTAGCCGCCGCCGTAGGAGAGGGCTCCATGGCCATTAGCTTTGTACACAAGTACCTGGCAGAAGTGAAGTAGGAATTAATAATGAATAATGAATAATTAATAGATACGATGTAAGAGTACGAAGTATGAAATAGCAAATAACCGCCAATTTCATACTTCATACTTCAAACATCGATCATCATACATCATACTTCTTACCTCAACCATCATTTCAAACGCATGTCACAATCTGAACTCTGTAAGCATCTGCAAAGCCT
>NZ_DATCRF010000229.1:0-2482 GCF_036569125.1 Chitinophaga sp.
GCATTTGTGCAATAGAATCCAGCGCAACATTTTTCTGTACAATAGGCCCGGGGTTTTCAAAATCCTGTACACTTATGCGGATGCCGTTTGCATCTGTCATGTTCAGGTTCAGCAATAGCTGGTAAGCCATAATGGTTTTGGCAAAACCCAGGTAGCCATTACGCTGCGGCGCAGTAATAAAGCTGGAGTTGGTGGCAGCCTGCAGCAGTATATTCCCCTGCCTTACTACGCGGTAGCGTGAAGCCCATGGGTTGGTAAGGTAAAAGGTGTTATTATCCAGCGTAGAGGAACCGGCGCCTAACAGCTCGGTATAAAAACGCGGTTCAGAACCGGCAAAGCGGTAAATATCACGCCCAATAATGCCTACCGCATCATAATAAGTGCCCAGGGTAAAGCGCATACCCGATTCTGCCCCGGTTACCAGGTTATTCAGCTCTTCCTTGGTAGGGTTGCGGGTAATAGCGTCGGCCTGCGGTGTGTTTAAATTGGGGATCTCTCCCTTCTGGCAGGCTGCCAGCAGCACGGCTGCTGTTATATATAGCATGAAATGTTTTTTCATAATAATCCGTTTAAATGTTATCAGAAATCAATGCCCACATGAAAGCTCATACGTTTGGAAGCAGGGAAGGGCATAACATCTACGCCGCTGGAAACACCATTACTACCGCGGCTTATGCTGGTATTAATAGTGTTGCTTCCAAAGTTGGATACTTCCGGATCATAGCTCACATAGTGTGTCCATGTAAACCAGTTGTTGGCAGAAACGCCTACCCGCACATTTCTTAAGAATGGATTATTCTTAATGGGAAAGTTGTAGTACAGGCCAATTTCACGGATCCTTACGTAGCTGGCATCCTGCACAAAGAGGGCCGCGCTGCCGGCAGCGCCGCGTTCAGCTCCGTCTTTTACACCATTGCCATTGGCATCTGCATCCCAGTCAGGGCTGGTGCCGCCGCCATCTGTAAGCAGCCGTGTAAGGTTAATATTATCACCGCCTTTTTTCCAATGCACCAATACGCGCATGCTTAAATTGGTGAACAGCTGTACTTCATTGAAAAAGCTCATCTGGAAATCAGGCTCTGAATTGCCTAATGTTACAAATACGTTTTTGGTATCATCCTGCGGATCAGGAATGGTGCCTTTTATTTGTGTGGCAGGCTGGCCCTGTTCTATATAAAAAGTACCCAGCGAGTTACCGAAGGCGCCCAGCGCAAAGGCAGGAATGCTAAGGCGGGTAACCTGTGAGCGGTTGCGCCACCAGTTAATATTGGAGGTCCAGCGTACGTTTTTGGTATTAATGGGCAGCAGGCTTAAACCCAGCTCTATACCGCGGTTGCGAAGGTCGCCCGCATTTACCCATTCTGCCACAAAACCGGTAGATCCGGGCGGCAGTCGGCGTAACAGCAGGTCGAATATTTTTTTGTTGTAGTAAGTAGCTTCGAGGTTCACACGGCCATCCAGTATGCTAATATCTACACCGGCTTCCAGCTCGGTTTGTTTTTCCGGTTTAATGGAGGTGTTACCCAGCTGGTTATCCACCAAAGAGCCGGGCAGGCCGCCGGTATTGGAGATCACCATGGCGGTGAATTTACTGCCGTAGGGCGATACGTTGCCGGATTGCCCGTAAGCAGCACGTACCTTAAAACTATTGATGCTCTTCACTTTCCAGAAATCCATTTTAGCCAGGTTCCAGGAAAGGGAGCCTTTGGGATACAGGTAGTATTTTTTAAAGTCGCCGTTGTTGGTGGAGCGGTCAAAACGGATACCGCCGGTAGCCGTTATTGCATCCAGCAGGGTAATTTCTTCCTGTGCAAAAATGCCATTATCGCGGTACTTCTGGCGGAACTGCCGTGGGTTGGCAGCGCCTGCCTGGTCTACGTTTGTTTGCGTGCCTATCAGCTGCGTGGCAGAGATCAGGATGTTATCAAAATTACCGGTTTCCAGTGTAGCCCCTACCGTAGTAGTGAAGCTGGCCTTGGCCGATGGCGTAAAATTATTCACCAGGTAACCCGCCAGGTTGGTGTTAATGTTATTGGTATTACCCTGTATGGAGGCGCCGCCCAATGTATTTTCCATGAACTGTAAGGAACGTGGGAATACCGCTACTGTTTTCAGGTTGTAATAATCCACGCCGCCGTTAGCTACAAAACGTGTAGTGGATTTATCGCTCTGCAGCAGTCGTGCATCCAGCTTTACGCCGGTTACAAAACGGTTGGTAGTTTCGTTATTGATCATCTTATCCCTTGTTTCCAGCGGGTTAGATGCGGCGTATGGGTTACGCGGATAGTTACCTAAATTATCTTTATGCAGCTCTGCAAAACCGGGGGTGGTGGATAGCGCCACGCCAAAGCTTACACCATTATTATCGTTGTTGGTAAGGCCACGGTCTGCGCTGGAGTTAATATAGTTGGTAGTAAACCCAACGGATATACGATCATTGATGCGGTGATCCACATTTAACCGTAAGGAGCTGTTGAGGTAC
>NZ_DATCRF010000230.1:0-2520 GCF_036569125.1 Chitinophaga sp.
AAACCATACAGGTAGGCCGCCGCGGTGGCCTGCCCGTAGCCTTTGTGCTGCAGCATATCAACTTTGATACGCTGGCGGCCGTGCTGCCCCGTTTCCTGGAAGAAGCCAATGCCGATCCAACTTTCCAGGCCATTGATGTGGACCTGAAGTTTAACAAGCCGGAGCTGCGCATTCATATTAACCGCGAAAAAGCCAGTGAGCTGGGCGTATCCGTAGAAGACATTTCACAAACCCTGCAGCTTGCGCTGAGCAACCTGCGTTATGGCTATTTTATACGTAATGGTAAACAGTACCAGGTAATGGGCCAGGTGTTCCGCGCCAACCGCGATGACCCGGCTGATCTGCAGAACATTTATGTGCGTAATAATCTGGGCGAAGCCATTCAGCTGGATAACCTGGTGACCATCCGGGAAGAAACCAGCCCGCCCATTATTTACCACTTTAACCGGTACAAATCCGCTACCGTATCCGCCAGCCTGGCGCCGGGTAAAACTATTGGAGATGGTATTAATGCCATGTACAACATTTTTAACCGGCTGAAGAAAGAAGGCGTGATCCATGAATCCTTTAACACCGCGCTCTCCGGCTCCTCCCGCGACTTTGCGGAAAGCGGCTCCAATACCATGTTTGCGCTGGTGCTGGCCCTGGTGCTTATTTACCTGGTGCTGGCCGCGCAGTTTGAAAGCTGGGTTGATCCCTTAATTATTATGATCACGGTGCCGCTGGCCTTTGCCGGTGCGCTGTTGTCGTTGTGGTTGTTTAATCAAACCTGGAACATCTTTTCACAGATCGGCGTTATCATGTTAATTGGGCTGGTAACCAAGAACGGGATCCTGATCGTAGAATTTGCCAACCACAAACGCGATAGCGGCATGATCAAAAAACGCGCAGTAATTGATGCAGCCACCATGCGTTTACGCCCCATCCTCATGACCAGCCTGGCCATGGCCCTGGGTGCGCTGCCCATTGCCATGTCATTGGGCGCAGCGGCCACCAGCCGTATTCCGCTGGGGATCGTAATTGTAGGAGGTATTGTCTTTTCACTGGTACTTACCTTATTTGTAATACCGGCTATGTACAGCTTTCTTTCAAGAAGAAAGCCTGCTAAAGAAAATGAAGAAGAGGCGGAACTGGAAGAAGGACAGGAAGCCTTCATCAGTAAAGATGCAGCGGCTGCACATGCATAATTCTATTTTAGATTTCAGATTTTAGATTTACGATTTATCCGGGACATACTTCGCCACAAATCGTAAATCTAAAATCGTAAATCGTAAATCAAGAGATGAGATCAACTATCATATTTTGTACACTGCTGTTAGGGTTCATGCAAGGGTATGCCCAGCAGGTGCTTACACTGGACCAGGCCATAGACCTGGCCCTGAAGAATAACTACGATATCAGGCTGGCTCAGAATGATGCAGCGATCTATGCAAATGATTATGCCTATGTAAACATGGCTTTTGTGCCCCGCGTAAATGCCACTGCCGGCAGAACCTGGAGCCATACCCGCACCAAACAGGAATTTGCCAATGGCAATAAGCGGGATACCAGCGGTATTAAAAGCAACAACTACACCGGCAATGTAAGCCTTAACTGGACCTTGTTTGACGGGCTGCGTATGTTCACCTCCCGCGATCGCCTGGAAGGCCTGCGCGACCTGGGCAACCTGGCCCTGCGCGATCAAATGATCAATACCATTGCCGATATTATTAATGGCTATTACGATATAGTACAGCAAAAACAGCAGCTGCGCAATCTCTCTGAGCAGATGTCTATTTCGGAAGAACGGGTAAAGCTGTCGGATGCCAAGTTCCAGACCGGGCTGGCGCCTAAAACAGACCTGCTGCAATCACGCGTGGACTATAACGCACAAAAAGCAGCATACCTGCGCCAGCAAACTGTTATCTCACAGCGTAAGGCTGCCCTGAACCAGCTGATGGTGGTAGCGGTGGCTAATACCACCTATGAGGTAGAAGATTCTATTCCCATTAACCTGGAGCTGATCTACGGCAACCTGCAGCAGGAGATCATGCGTAACAACGCGGCGCTGAAAGTAGCACAGCAAAACCTGTTCATTTCACAAATTGATCTGAAAACCGCCAAGGGCGCCTACTTCCCGGTAGTGTCCTTTAACTCCGCGTACAACTTCAGCCGGGTAAATTCCAATGCAGCCACCAACTCTTTCAGCCCTATCTTTAACCAGAACGGGGTGTTCAACTACGGCTTTACCGCTACCATTCCTATTTTCAACGGGCTGGATGTAAAAAGGCAGGTAAAAAATGCTAAGCTGAATGTAGAGTATCAGAAGCTATGGCTGGAGAATGCGCAAACGCGCGTCAGTCTCAGCATTGATTCTACTTTTAAGAACTACGAATATTACAAGCAATCTGTAACGCTGGAAGAAGAGAATATCGGCCTGGCGCGTGAAAATGCCATGGTAGCCTTAGAGCGTTTCCGGCAGGGCGTTTCCACCACCCTGGAAGTAAAGCTGGCCCAGCAAAGCCTGCAGGATGCTTTTAA
>NZ_DATCRF010000231.1:0-3553 GCF_036569125.1 Chitinophaga sp.
GATAAAAGGTTTTGGTGCAGATAAGAATACGCAATGGCCGGTGTACTTGCCGGGTGAGATAACACTGATAAAAGCAGAATGCTATGCGCGGCAGAACGATGTAAATACCGGGTTAACGGAGTTAAATAAAGTGGTTACCAAAACAGCTGCTAATGATCCGTTAAAAGTAGGCGCTGCCTTACCCGCCATTACAGGCCCGCTTTCACAGGCACAGCTGCTAACGGCTATTTACCAGAACCGCTGTATAGAGCTGTATATGTCCGGCTTAAAAATGGAAGATATGCGGCGCTTTAACCGCCCGCTTACCGAGCGCAAACGGAACTTTTTCCCGTACCCGTTTGCGGAAAGGGATAATAATCCCAACACACCTGCAGATCCTGATTTTTGAGGAAATATTATCAACATAAAAAAAAGAAGTAGGACGCTGATCCTACTTCTTTTTTTTATGCTATTCCAGTATCTTATATCCTACATTGTTTGCGATACTGCCTGCGATAAATACTCCGCCATTTCCCGCTGGTATTGCAGCGCTGCCTGGCGGGCATCTGCAGCAAAATCGTCTCCGTTACCGGCATAGATAATAGCGCGGCTGGCATTCACCAGCAAGCCGCAATCTTTATTCATAGCCAGTGAAGATATTTCCTGCAGGCTGCCACCTTGTGCGCCAACACCGGGCACCAGGAAAAAATTGTCGGGCGCCAGCTGGCGGATGGCTGCCAGCTGCGAGGTTTGCGTAGCGCCTACCACAAACATCAGGTTATCGGGCGTGCCCCATTCCATGGTGGTGCGGATCACTTTTTCATACAGGTATTCATCTCCTACCCTTTGCTTTTGAAAGTCCTGCGCACCTTCGTTCGAAGTAAGGCCCAGTACAATGGCCCATTTTTCCGAAAACTGCAGGAAAGGTTCAACGCTGTCGCGGCCCATGTAAGGAGCTACGGTAACCGCGTCAAAATTATAGGTATCAAAGAATGTTTTGGCGTATTGGGTGGCGGTGTTGCCTATGTCGCCACGCTTGGCGTCGGCAATGGTGAAAATGCCGGTGGGAATGTATTCTACCGTACGTTGTAAGCTTTCCCAGCCGCGCATGCCCATGCACTCGTAAAAAGCGGTGTTGATCTTGTAGGATACGCACAGATCGCGGGTAGCATCAATAATGGCTTTGTTAAAGGCAAATACCGGGTCTGCGTGTGAAAGCAGGTGTTTCGGAATCTTATGGATGTCCGTGTCCAGGCCAACACACAGATAAGATTGTTTTTCCTTGATCAGGCCCACTAATTCCTGTCGATTCATAGTCAGTTAAATTTGGGGCGCAAAGTTAAGCAAAACTTAATCATTGCAGGTGATTGAAATATTTGATTTGATCCATTGTTCGTGGCACATTGTCCACTGCGTATATTAACAGGTAAGCTTCCTGGTAGTATCGTTGGGTTACTTGGTTGTTGTTCTGGCACGCTGGCTACTGTTGGCAAAATCAGACTCACCTGTTAAAGGTCCGCTATTTTTGGCAAATTCAGCCGATCAATTTTTCACAATTCCGGGCACTGAATGTGGATTGCAGGGAGCAGCCCGCCTGGCATTTAAATTTTGATCTTCCGGATTTACTTATTAACTTATCCACCGGAAACAGATTATAATACCCAGAGGTTAGCCGCAGCGCCGCATGACCTGATCTTCATTCATTTATGAACAGTACATGCCTGGCTGCACCCTCCACGTTCACTGAAAAAATTACCATGCAACAACGCTTTTTTTTACTCTTTTCCATTCTCCTGATACTGATCCTGCAATCGAATGCACAAAAGCTGCCTTCTATTGGCGTTTGCAGCAATTATAAGAACGACAGCATTTTTGGCAAAGCCGGTTATGTATATATAGAAGAAGGGGTAAGCCACCTGCTGGCGCCCACGGTGAGCGAAGCGCAATTTAAAGCGCAGATGGCCGACCTGCAGCACATCCGTTGCAAAGTAGAAACCTGTAACGGTTTTTTTCCCGGTAATCTTAAAATTGCAGGCCCCCAGGTAAATGAAACCCGCGTACTGGGCTATGTGGATACTGTAATGCAACGCGCGCAAAAAGCCGGTATACAGCTGATAGTGCTGGGCAGCGGCGAAGCCCGCAAAATACCGGAGGGCGTGGATCATGCCGTGGCAAAAAAAGAGTTTATTGCGCTTTGCCGTAAAATGGCGGAAGTAGCGGCGCGTTATGACCGCATTATTGCTATAGAATGCCTGAACCGTACGGAAACCAATTTTGTAAATACACTGGAAGAGGCGAATGAAGTGGTGAATGGCGTTCACCATCCTAATTTTAAACTAACGGCCGATATGTACCATATGTTAATGGAACATGAACCCGCCGCCCATATTGACGATGCCCGCGGTAACCTGGTGCACTGCCATATTGCAGAAAGGGAAAAACGCGCTGCCCCGGGTGTAGCCCAACAGGATTTCCGGCCCTACTTTGCAGCCCTGCACCGCATTGGCTTTGAAGGCCGCATTATGGTGGAATGCCGCTGGGATAATATGGCTGAACAGGCCAAACCGGCACTGGAATATTTACAAAAGCAGCTGGAAGAAACTTACAAGGACTAACTCTTAAACTGGTACATATTAACGGCTAACGGTTAAACGCCGGTGGCTGACAGCTCTCAAAAAATTATCTGTTATATGAACAACTCACGTCGTGATTTCCTGAAAAAATCTATTATGGGCGGGGCCGGTATTACCCTCACTGCTATGGGTATGCCAGCCAGCAGCTATGCGCGCATACTGGGCGCTAATGACCGTGTAAATGTAGGACTGGTAGGCTTTTCAGACAGGGCGCGCCAGGCGCTGCTTCCCTGTTTTTTTGCTAATAACAAGGAGCTGAACTTTGACCTGATCGGCGTATCTGATATCTGGAACCGCCGCCGCGATGAAGGCAAGGCCTTCCTGGAAAATAAAACAGGACATAGCATACAAACCTATGTGAATAATGATGAGCTGTACAAGAATAAGGACCTGGATGCAGTGATCATTGCCACGGCCGATTTCCAGCATGCTTACCATACCATTGAGGCGGTAGGCCATAAAATGGATGTGTACTGCGAAAAACCTTTTGCAGAAACTATGGAAGATGCACGCGCTGCGCTGAAAGCCGTAAAAGGTTCCGGCAAAATATTCCAGGTAGGCACACAACGCCGCAGTGGCCCCAGCTACCATGCTGCTGCCAACTTTATAAAGGAAGGCAAGTTCGGGCCTATTACCATGGTGGAAATGACCTGGAACGTGAACCAGCCGGGCCGCTGGCGCCGTCCTGAACTGGTAAAATCCATCCGTGAATCTGATACCGACTGGAAACGCTTCCTGGCCGGCCGCCCGCAGGATAGCTGGGACCCGCGCAAATACCTGGAGTTCCGCCTGTTCTGGCCTTATTCCAGCGGCATTTTTGGCCAGTGGATGACCCACCAGATCGATACCGTGCACTGGTTCAGCGGTTTGAAACATCCCCGTTCTGCCGTAGCCAATGGCGGCATTTATGTATGGAAAGATGGCCGCGCAAATGCAGATAC
>NZ_DATCRF010000232.1:0-19559 GCF_036569125.1 Chitinophaga sp.
GCAGCTGGTTCTTATATTCATAATCACTACGCTGCACAGAGAGCATTTCCCGGTAAAGACTGCTTAAAAATGCCGCCTGTTCGCTGTTAACAGGGATCACAGGATGGGCGCCAATGCGGAACAGGGGAGAGTTCCGTAAGATCTCCGCACGTTCCCTGCCCGCAATAAAAGCTTCGGTAAAAAGACAGCCATAACCTTTTTTTTCCTGGGAGCGATGTACTACCGTATGGGGTACATGGGGATTGGCGAAGAATAAGACCGTACCATTTATTTCGATGATCTGATCACCGTAGGTAAGGATCATATCGCCGGTTACCAGCACTATTTTATAATAATCCCGCCTGGCGTGATTATGCAGGGCATCTACCGCTTTTGAGATCTCATGTACCTTAAACCCTTTTGAGCTTAGGTCTGCGGTACTAAATGCCGAATTTTCAGATAAGTGCCGGGCTGCCATCCTGCAAAATTAAGCAAATCAAACATCAGATAAAAGCAATAAAGGAGTGCCCGGCCTTGTAAAGCAGCTGTCTGCTACACCGCTGTCAAAAGAGCCCGGGTTTATTAAGGATGATCTTTTTTGGGCGATGATTGTTTTTCTTTTTTTAATTGTGCCCTCGCCTGCTTTAAGCCCGTAGCAATGGCAACTCCTTCTTCAGCGCCGTTTTCCAGCAGCTTATTAGCGATCTCAACAGCCTTTTTGCGCAGGGCCGCCGGCTGATTTTTATAGGACGGCGGATAATCTCCATTATACCATGGCATAATAAATGCGTTTAATATTTTAGCATACAGCCAAATCCGGGCCATTCAGGTATGCTCATGGTGCTGCTTTCAACGGCTATTTCTATTTTTTACTATATTTGGTTTTACTAGAATTCCATAATGGTATATTGATATAAACGGGGAAACATCCGGCTTGTTGACTTGCAGCCCCTTCAAATACAATAAAGTGCATAGTATAGACTACAGATGGGTACCATAAACACTAAACAAGATAATACAGGAGCTTTTCAGGACGAAACAGCCGGTCAGGCAAATGAAGAACTGCTTTTTCAAAAAATGGTAGAGGAGCAGGAAACGTGTGCACTTATATTTCTTGATAAGGAAGGAATTATAAAAAGCTGGAATAAAGGGGCCGGGATCATTAAGGGATACAGCAAGGCAGAGGCTATAGGTAAGCATTTTGATCTGAATTTTTTACCGGAAGACCGGGAAGTGAACATTCCGGCTAACCTGCTGAAAGCATGCCTGCAGGATGGTAAAGCCGTTTATGAAGGATGGTGTATGCGTAAGGACGACTCAAAATACTGGGGCCGCATCTCTCTGAAAGCCCTTTACAATGAACAGGAACAGCTGCTCGGATTCTCTGAGCTGGCGCAGGACCTGGGCCGGGAAAAAGCAGCGGCAGAACGCAGGGGACCCGCTGCGGCCGCTCTTGTTGAAAGTGGTGAAATGTACCAGGGAATGATCGCAGAGGTCCAGGATTACGCCATCCTCAGGCTGGATGCGAACGGTGTAGTTAAAAGCTGGAACTTAGGCGCCGAAAAGATCAAAGGATATAAAGCTGAAGAAATCCTCGGAAAGCATTTCTCAATATTTTATGAAGCCTCCGATCAGGCAAACGGCCTGCCACAGAGATTAATTGAGCACGCACGGCAAACAGGCAGTGCAAAACACGAAGGGTGGCGCGTACGAAAAGATGGCAGCCGGTTCTGGGGGAGCATTGTAATAACCGCAATGCATGGCGGTGATGGGGCTGTTATAGGCTTCACAAAGGTTACCCGTGATCTTACGGAAAAGAAATTGATTGACGACGAGCTGAAACGCTCCTCTGAAGAATTGAAAAACAGTATTTCTGAGCTGCGGAAAAGTGAGGAACGTTATCATAAAATGGTGCAGGAGGTACAGGACTATGCGATCATTATGCTGGATGAGCAGGGAAATGTGATTAGCTGGAATGTAGGTGCAGAAAGGATCAAAGGTTACGAGGCCAGTGAGATCATAGGCGTTAATTTCCGCATTTTCTATCCACCCGGGGACAAAGAGGCCGGGTTGCCTGAAAAGCTGATTCAAATTGCAGTTGAAACCGGAAGAGCCACCCATGAGGGATGGCGTGTACGGAAAGACGGCAGCCGGTTCTGGGGAAGCATTACCATTACCGCACTTCATGGAGGGGATAATTCCATCATTGGATTTTCAAAGGTAACCCGCGATCTTACTGAACGGAAGCTGGCGGAAGATAAGATGAAGGATTATGTAATGCAGCTGGAGAACAAGAACTGGGAGCTGGAACAATTTGCCTATGTTGCCTCACATGACATGCAGGAACCATTGCGGAAAATTCAAACCTTCACAGACATCATCCAGAGCAATCCCAACAACCAGGCAATTTTAGATAAGTATTTTCCCAAGATCAACACCTCCGCTAAAAGGATGAGCATGCTCATCAAGTCTATACTGGATTACAGCCGTTTGGATAAAGTAAAGCATAAGGTACATACGGATCTGAATATGGTATTGGAATCCGTGCGTTTTGACCTGGAATTGCTGATCCAGGAACGGCAGGCGATCATCCTGCATAAGCCGCTGCCGGCTATTGACGTTTACCCCGACCAGGTTAGCCAGCTGTTTACAAACATTTTAGGTAATGCTTTAAAGTATTGTGAAGGGCAGCCGGTAGTTAAGATCGCTTCAAGGTTTTTGACAAAGGAAGATATTAAGAACCCGCCTGTTGATCTTGAGCACGAATATTTTCTTGAATTATCGTTCCAGGACAATGGTATTGGCTTTGAACAGCAGTACGCGGAGGTCATCTTTGCTATTTTTCAAAGATTACATACCAGGGATAAATATGAAGGCACCGGTATCGGGCTGGCCATGTGTAAAAGGATAATGAAAAACCATTCAGGATTTATGCAGGCCACCGGCGAGCCGGGCAAAGGCGCCTGCTTTTATACCTATTTCCCCGTAAGCTATCCGGTGTATTCCATGAACCAGGAAGCAGCCGCAACCAGGTAATTACAAATCTTTTGAGGCATGCCGCAAATGTTAACCGGGTAAGTAATGCCTTACTTGGGAAAGTATTTCCACGTGGCTTATACATGAATTGGAAAGGTTGTAACTAAGAACTGTGCAGGAACATTATTTGTATCCCTGACACTGAAACAATCTTTTTTCGCAACTAAATCCAGTTATATGTTTTACCACGTAAAAGACCTGCAATATAATGCAAGGGTGAGCAAACCCGACCCGGCTTTTGCTACTTTGTTATTAGAACAATTTGGCGGCGCTAATGGCGAGTTAGCAGCTGCGTTAAGGTATTTTGGCCAGGCTTTTGGCGCCAGGAGCCCGTTTCCGGACAAGTACGACCTTTTAATGGATATTGCCACTGAAGAGTTCAGCCATCTTGAAATTGTAGGCGCCACCATTCAAATGCTGCTGCAAGGCATCAATGGCGATCTGAAGAAAGCTGCGGATGAATCAGAGATCATGCAGCTGCTGGATGGTAAAAAAGCCAAAGAGCAATTCATACACCAGGCCCTGGTTGCTCCGCAGTTCTTAACAACCAGCGGGGGAGGACCAGCATACACTAACAGCCAGGGTGTACCCTGGAGCGCAGCCTATATCAATGGCGACTGTAACGGGGATCTGACGGTAGACCTGCGTTCTAATATAGCAGCAGAATCCAGGGCTAAAATAACCTACGAATACCTGTTGCAGTTCACAGATGATCCTTATGTAAAAGATACGCTGAACTTTTTAATGACGCGCGAAGTGGCGCACTTCCAGATGTTTGAAGCAGCGCTGGATTCTATTCAGCCTAACTTCCCGCCGGGTGTGCTGCAATCTGATCCGCGCTACAGCAACCTGTATTTTAATATGTCCAGCGGCGCCGATGTAAGAGGCCCGTGGAATGAAGGTGAAAGCACCCAGTTCGGTGAAACCTGGCAGTTCATTAATGATCCCATAAAGCATGTGCTTGAAACAAATGGATTGCTGAATGTGCAGCCGGAAGGAACAGAAAGAACCCTGGAAGGAGTAAGCCAGCTGGACCAGGACCTGAGCCAGGAACGCAGCGAAGAAATAAAAATGGCAGTGCCGATAGGTGTAAATGTATGGAGCCAGTCAGAAAAAGAATTAGAAGACCAATCCAAACCCAGTGGCAGCAGAAAAAAGAGTTCAACAAAAAAATAATACTGAAACCCTGCAGCAGCAGAGCAGATTGGATATTACTTATTATACCGATCCGCTTTGCTGCTGGAGCTGGGCTTTTGAGCCGGTGTGGAAGCAGCTGCGCGCCGATCCGCGTTACGAGCTGCATATCCGGTATTGTATGGGCGGCATGCTTTCCAGCTGGGAGCATTATCATGACGCGGTCCGCTCTGTTAGCAAGCCGGTTCAAATGGGCCCGGTGTGGTCAGAGGTAAAGCAGCTTACCGGTTGTACTTTAAATGACAGGATCTGGTTTACAGATCCGCCGGCATCATCATACCCGGCCTGCCTGGCTGTTAAATGTGCGGAACAGCAGTCGGCGTTAGCTGGTGAGCGTTACCTGGAAAACGTAAGGACTGCTGTTATGATCCATGGGCAGAACATTGCGCGTAAGGAAGTATTGCTGGCCATTGCCAGGGAAACGGAAGCGGCAGATCCGCAGCTTTTTAACGCAGCTGCTTTTGAGCAGGCACTGGAGCTGCCGCAGGTGCTGGAAAGTTTTAAAAAGGACCTGGAAGAAGTAAAGGCACGGAACATTTCCCGTTTCCCCGCTTTATTGATCAGGGCTGAGAATAGTACCAGGCAGCTGCTGTTAACCGGTTACCGGCCCTATGATGTGCTGGAATCCAGCATTGCAAAGTTGTTAAGCGCCTGATGTTATACGCCTTTGCGCAGGCTTTCCGCATAAGCATTTGGTAACGGGCTGGCCTCTACGGCTTTTGCTGCCTTTTCAACATCATAGGAGAAACGGATAAATTCTGCCTGTACAGCTGCTTTATTTAAAATGCTGCTGTGCTCATTGATATGCAATAATACATAACCGCCCCTGGCATCGCCGTCTTTTGGTTTGCCAACAGAACCAATGTTAATGGCATGGCGGAAACGCCGCGTCTCTTCTTCAGCGATAACTCTATGATAAGGTTTATGGGTATGGCCAAAACACATCACATCTGCATCCGCATCCTGCATAATCCGGAGCAGGCTTTTTTCATCCCGGTCCTCAAATAAATACTCGTTTATTTTCCGGGGGCTGCCGTGCACCAGCAACAGGTTCAGCTGATCATTGTTTAGCTGGAACGCTACTTTAATGTGGGCCGGCAAGGTGCGGAGGTACTGGCGTTCTTCTTCTTTAATAATTTCATTGGTAAATGATATAGAAATGGCGCCGTTTGTCTTTTCATCGTCTGTTTTATACGCGCAGCCGCAATCATTGCTGCTGCGGGCAATGCCAAAATCATAGTTGCCGGCAATGGTTGGGATGCCGCGTTTGCGGATCTCCTGTATCACTTCATTGGGCCAGATGTTGTAGCCTACCAGGTCGCCCAGGCAATAGATGGCATCAGGCTTACGATTTTCTACATCCTTAAAGAAGGCTTCGAGTGCGGGCAGGTTTGCGTGAATGTCGCTGAAGAGTGCAATTTTCATTTAATCAGGCGCTTTGTAATGTTTGATTGTTATAATATTTTTTTCTTAACCAGCATGCAACGTTTACCAGTGCTATAAGGGCAGGTACTTCTACTAACGGCCCTATTACTCCCACGAATGCCTGGCCGGAGTTGATGCCAAATACACCGATAGCTACGGCAATGGCCAGCTCAAAGTTGTTACCGGCTGCTGTAAAGGCAATAGAGGCGTTTTGGGAATAGTTAGCGCCCATAGCTTTCCCTAACAGGAAGCTAACCAGGAACATGAGGACAAAGTATATTACCAGTGGCATTGCAATCCTCAATACATCCAGCGGGATCTGTACGATCAGCTCTCCCTTCAGACTAAACATAATCATGATGGTAAACAGCAGGGCTATGAGTGTAACAGGAGAGATGAACGGCACATATTTTTCCCGGAACCATGTTTCACCTTTTATGGCAATAAGACCATAGCGGCTCACAATGCCTGCCAGGAAGGGAATGCCCAGGTAGATAGCCACGCTTTTGGCTATTTCAGCAATGGTTACCGGAACGGTAATGCCTTTCATACCAAAAACAGTGGGCAGCCAGGTGATGAACACGTATGCGTATATGCTATATAATAGTACCTGGAACAGGCTGTTTAATGCCACCAGGCCGGCGGCATATTCCCGGTTACCATCTGCCAGCTCATTCCATACAATAACCATTGCAATGCAACGGGCAAGGCCTATGAGTATTAAGCCGGTCATATATTCCGGGTAACCGTGCAGAAACAGTACTGCCAGGCCAAACATGAGGATGGGGCCAATGATCCAGTTTAACAGAAGGGATACAGATAGTATGCGGGTGTTTTTAAATACTTCTCCCATGTTTTCATACCGGACCTTTGCCAGTGGGGGATACATCATGAGGATAAGACCCGCTGCCAGCGGTATATTGGTGGTGCCGGTGGAAAAGGAATTGATAAAGGTTGCAGATGAAGGAAAGAAATACCCTAAACCGATCCCCACTGCCATTGCCAGGAAGATCCACAGCGTTAAATACCTATCCAGGAAACTTAGTTTTTTCCGTTGTGCCGGATTGCAATTTTGAGCGCTCATGCGTTTTATTTTACTTTCCGGTTATAAGGCTTCTGCGTTCCAGTAAAAGGGTATCCCGCCAAAGGCCATTCATTTGTCCTATTTTTTCACGGCGCCCCACTAAACGGAACCCGCATTTCTCATGTACTTTTATGCTGGCAATATTTTCAGGGAATATGCCGGCCTGCAATGTCCAGAAGCCGTTTGCCTCACTTTCGGTTATTAATGCCTGCAGCAGCTGTGTACCAACATTTTTACCGCGGGCGTCAGGATGTATATATACGCTTACCTCTCCAACACCTGCATACACACATCTGCCGGATACTGCTGTAAGGGCCGCCCAGCCTATAACCTGGTTGTTTTCAACGGCTGCCAGCCGGCAGGTTTTTACATGGGCTTTATCCCACTCATCCCATTCCGGCGCCGTGGCTTGGAAAGTAGCATTGCCGGTAGCAATACCGCTTTCATAAATTGCTTTTACCTGCGGCCAGTGATCCGCTGACATTTGTATGATCTGCATAGTTTCTTTATTTACAACAATCGGGGCCGCAGCAGCTGGCAGCAGCCGGTTTTTCGGCATAAACCGTAATACTATAAATGCCGGTGTGGCTGGCTTTAAATTGCGCTATTTCATCCATGGTTAAATATTGGGCCAGTATATCGCCGGGTATATCGATCACTTTTTCCTTCTGGATGGTAATATTAATAAAACCATTGTTTGTTATCAAGGCCAGGTAATCCTGCTTTTGAATGGCCCCGGATACGCAGCCCGCGTACATTTCAGCTGCTGCCTGTATTTTGGGAGGCAGGCTGCCATCCAGCACAATATCGGAAATACTGAAGTGCCCACCGGGTTTCAGTACGCGGAAGATCTCCTTAAAAACGCCATCCTTATTGGGTACCAGGTTTAATACGCAGTTGCTTACAATTACATCGGCCGTGTTGGCGCTAACCGGCATGTGCTCAATATCGCCCTGGCGGAATTCCACGTTGTTGAACTGCAGCTTTTCAGCATTTGCACGGGCCTTCTCTATCATGGCCGGTGTAAAGTCTATGCCGATCACTTTCCCCGCTTCGCCGGTTTCCTGCCGGGCTATAAAACAATCATTGCCGGCGCCGGAACCAAGATCAATAACGGTATTGCCTTTTTGTATGCGGGCAAACTGTGTGGGCAGGCCGCAGCCCAGGCCCAGGTCTGCATCCGGGTTATAACCTTCCAGGGTGGAGTAATCATCGCTCATGATGTTATATACTTCTGTGGAGCAGCAGCCGGAGCCGCAGCAGGATGCCTGGTTAGCTTCTTTTTCCTGCAAAGCAATTTCGCTGTATTTCTGCTTTACCATTTCTTTGAGCTGGTTATCTGTGGTCATAAAGATGAAATTTTATTATCTTATTATTGCAATATTGCGATTGATGTAAGTAAAATTTTTTTAGCAGCAGGAAGGCCCGTTAAGATCTACCTCTTTAAAGAAGCCGGAAAAGAGCTGCTGATATCGTTTCCATACTTTGGGATTAATACAGTAGCAAACGCTGGCGCCCTCAATGGTACCTTGTATTAAACCGGCTGTTTTCAGTTCTTTCAGATGCTGGGAGGTAGTAGCCTGTGCCAGCCCCAGCTCGTCTACCAGGTCGCCGCATACACAGGCGTTCTTTTTCACCAGGTATTGCAAAATGGCAATACGGGCCGGATGGGCCAGGGCCTTTGCCATAGCGGCTATATCATTCTGTTGTTTCGTAAATAGGTCTGTTTTGGTAGCTCCCATCGGTTCATTATTGTGATATCGCAATATTACGATACGTGGTTGAGATCACCAAATAAAAATTTATAGCGTTTGGGGGAATAAGAAGGTGAGCGGGCTTCCTGTTTAAAGCCTGGCTGATGCGAAACGTAGCTAATGAGTATTCTGCCCCCTTACTCAAACCGCTTCAACAAATTATCCGAAGCAATCCGGTAAGCCTGATGTGCGGCTTTTTCTCTGATCTCCCTGCCTGCTTGTTCATTCATCCCGTTAGGCGTTTCTGCATGCTGCGCCAGTTCTTTAAAATTAATGGTGCTGTCCTGTTGTGCTGCGAGGCAGAGCGCCTGGAACAGTCCTGCAATGTATTGATTGGCGGTTGTGGCATTTACGCCATTGTCAATGGTCCAGCTGCTCAGCTCATGGAGCAGGTCGTAAAACGGGGTAATGAGGCCTGTGAGTGTCCACAATGCATGCAGCTGATGTTCATCCGCTACCTGTACTGGCTGGCCTAAATGGCTAAACAGCTGTGTTACCGTATCATTGGCCTGAAAGAGTAGGATAGGGCCTGTATGCTGCATAACCGTTGGGGTGGGAACGGCGCGGGCCACCTGGGTGGCCGGTGCTACTGTATTAAGCAGCTCGGCTTTTTTTAAGAGGGGAACCAGTGATATCACGGTCTGCTCTTCCCGGAACGCCAGTGAGCGCAATACTTCTACTGCAGCCGCGGGCCTCACCGCTATAAAAACAAGATCCGATTGATCGATCACCTGCTGATTGCTTTCCAGCCGCCGTACCTGCGCGTATTTCTCCGCCAGGCGTTGGGCATTGGCTTCATTGCGCGGCGAAAGCCAGATCTGCGTGTTTTCGATAGATGAAGTACATAATCCTTCTACGATAGCGTTGGTGATCTTGCCAACACCGATAAAACCGATCTGCATTTTTTGGGTTAAAGGTATTGTTATCTGATTAATTTTCCCCCGCCTGCAACTTTTCCCCCGCCCAATCGTCTTAGCTAACTATTCGATCACATAAACCCATACTTATAAAAATGAAGCATCTCATTATCCTGTTACTCTCCGTACTTACCATTTCAGCTTACGGGCAAGACAAATACAGTCATGCCTACTACAACAAGCTCACAGAACTCAGTGGCACAGACTACGTGCTGGCAACCATTGAAAGTGCCGGAAAAATGTTTACAATAAACAGTACTGCTCTTTTATTCCTGAACACCAGGACCGGGCAGTCAAAACAAATTGATTTTCCTGATGGCGCCTATATCCAGAAGATCGAGCAGATCAAAATAGATAGTTTTCAAATTAATAAGGTAATGGTAACAGCCCGCACGGTGAACCTTGATAATGACAAAAGAATTGACTGGGGAGATCCCACCCAGATCATTATTCTTTCAACAGACGGGCAGGAAAAAACACAATTAACCAAAGATGATTTTTTTGCAAGAACCTGGTTGATCAATAGCCAAACCGGAACGATTGTTATTACCGGACATACTGACACCAATAAAAATGGCAAATACGATAAGACAGATAAAAGCGAAATCTTACTTTACGACTTAAAGACATTAAAATTAATAGTAAGGATCTAGCCATTGTAAAGAAAAAAAAAAACGTGCAGCCGATAATGCTACACAGGTTGTTTTTTTATCAATTTTGCCGGCTTTTCACAAAATAGCATCTTCCACATTCAAGGCTTCAAGGCACCATGAAAGCGTTAACAATTTCTCTCCTGGCATTCACTGTTCTTAATTGCTTTTCAGCCCAGGCGCAAACGCTGGACACCTGACCGATGTGAGTTAGCTATAAGCTGCATTTTGTTATTTTAAAAGGCAAAGGCATACCTTAAATTGTCCGTTTCCGGACGCCGGCTGCTTACATGTGGACAAGTGTAGAAAACATATAATATGTAACTGCTGCATCCTGCATGCTGCTCAGATATGGCAGCCTTCTTGTAGCAGCTCCCGTATAATACCTACGATTATGAGCCACATAGTTATTCCTATTCCACCGCTACCAGGTAAGCAGGAAATAGAAGTTGAAGTAACGATCAACAACCAGAAGCAACAGCTGCACTACCGGGTAGAGCTGTTTTACTGGGACGAGTGTTCTAATCCCATGGGGCACCGGGCAGATTGCATCAGTGAAATGCTGTCAAACCATGATCCGGAGTGGATGGTGTATTATATTGGCGCACCAACAGACAAGTTTGTGCCGATCACTTTTGTGAGTAAAGAGAGCAGGAAGCTCTTGCAAAAGGTTAAAGCATGAATTGAATAGCTACGATCTGATTTTACATGAGTATTGTTAACGATGTTCGTGCGCAGGAAGCACCTGTTCCTGCGATGCGGGCTCTTTTTTTATAGATATAGATCATTCGCATGGTTTGTCCAACCGAATAAAAACTCTTCCGGAAGCCCCGCAGCAAGGCGTATTATTATGAGTTAATATAATTCATAAAGCTAAACTAATCAAGCTGGTTTATTTGTTTTTTACCGGAATTTTTCTTTTCTTGCAGCTTCCTATACCGTCATACCTTATGCCAGTTCATTTACCCAAGCTGTCATTACTTGTACGTCTATTGTTGTTGATCGGGCTATTTGTTTTTACGCTTACCAACATAACAACCGGACAATCAATGGTGTTTAGCCCTGCTGCTGAAGATAAGCAGCTGCTATCGTCCCTTTTCACAAAGTATGAACAGCATTACCGGAGTGAGTTAACCAGGCTCCCCGCTGAAAATAAAAAGAGTTATGAAGAGATCTATCAGCTGCGCTGGGATCATATAAAGGAGGTGTTTGATAAAAAGGAGCTTTATACCGCCCCTGAAGCCCAGCAATACCTGGATGTTATGGTGGAGGAAATCGTGAAAACAAATCCTTTACTGCAGAACCGTGCCTTCCATTGCTATTTTTCGCGTTCCGGTATTCCCAATGCCAGCTATATTGGTGAAGGCCTGATCCTTTTCAATATGGGGCTGTTCCGGCAGCTGGAGGATGAAAGCCAGGCAGCTTTTGTTATTTGCCATGAAATTGCACACTACTTTTTGCAGCACAGCGAGAACAGTATTTCAAAGTATGTAACTACGATCAATAGTAAGGCTGTTCAGCAGGAGCTGCGTAAAATAAAAAGTTCCGAATACGGGAAACGCGCACAGCTGGAAAATCTCGTGAAAGGCATCACCTTCAACAGCCGCCGCCATAGCCGGGATCATGAAGCGCAGGCCGATTCAATGGCGGTTGAGTTCCTGCACAATACCCGGTTTGACGTCACAGGCGCGGTTACTGCATTGAACCTGCTCGACAATATTGATACCGATACACTGAACACCGCTGTATGCCTGGAGCGCCTGTTCAATGCAAAAGCATATCCCTTTCAGAAAAGATGGATCGCCAAACAGGAAGGCCTCCTGGGCGGGCATGCACAATTACAGGAGGATGATAAATTGGAAGATTCCCTGAAAACACATCCTGACTGTAAGCTGAGAGTACAGCTGTTAGCGCCCCTGGTAACCAGGTACAAGGTTGCCGGCAAGTCGGCCTTTGTAGTGGATAAAGCAAAGTTTGAAATATTGAAAACCAATTTTCAATACGAGATAGCGGAGTATGCTTACAGTTCAGATAACTATACCAGGAGCCTCTATTATTCAATAGCCCTGCTGCAGGAACATCCGGAAGATGCCTGGCTGATAACCCAGGTAGGACGAATATTAAACAGCTGCTACACGGCCCAGAAAGCGCATACACTTGGCAGGCAGGTAGAGCTGCCATCACCGGGCTTTTCCCCGGGTTACAACCTGTTGTTACAGTTCATACAAAACCTTTACCTGGAAGATTTTGCAGCTATCAGTTATCATTATCTGCAGCAATATTCCCCTCAGCTTAACTATTACCCGGATTTTAAGAAAGAGTATATCACAAGTAGTCATCTGATAAAACAATAACAAACAAATTAAACTATCCCTAAACATTGAAACTATGATCAAGCACCTGCTTACAGTTGGGCTCTTCCTTTTTACATCATCATTGTATGCCCAGAGTAAATTAAGCATAGATAACGTTTACGCCGCGTACCTGCAGAACACCGGTACTATCATGGAAAATAACCAGATAAAAGGGTATTTTTTCCTTTACCAGAGCGATAAGATAGACAGGCGCACCAATGAATATACCCTGCAGATAGTGGACGAGAACCTGAATAAGGTGAAAGACATCAAGTTCCAGGACTCAAAAAAATTAAGCTTGCTGGAAGCGGCTTATAACGGCAACAGCTTATCCTTCCTGTTCAAAAATGAGGAAAATAAAACACTGGACATGAAAGTGTACGGTATTGATGGTAAGCTAAAATATACATACAGCCGGGAGTATACCAGGAAAACAGATGATCTCATGAAAAGGTATGAGACCATGCATACAGATGAAGGAACCAATCAGAATGTATTTGACCTGGGTGAGCAGGGATATGCCTCTGTGCTGCCGTTAAGAGATGGTAAAACACGTACTTATGAGGTAGACTATTATTCATCAACTTCAAAAAAATATTGGACATATATTCCGTCAGATGATGATGAACGTTATGCCAATGCTGAATTTCTGGGCAGTACAGATAGCCTGATCATACTGGAAGTAATGAAAAGGAACAGAATGATGAGCGGTAAGATCACGGCGCACCTGGTAGGTATTGACATTAACAGCAAAAAGAAGATTTTTGATCTGGAAGGAGAGGACGACGCCTATACGCTGGTGCCTTCCAATGTAATACCCATAAAAGGAACCGGCCGGATCCTGGTAATGGGAAGCTACTTTGATAAGAGTGATAATGTGGCCAAAGATTTCAGCAAAGGGCTGGCCATCTATGAGATTGACGGCAAAGGGAATGTACTGTCTAAAACCTATAACTCCTGGGGTAAGGATTTCGCTAAATACCTGCCTACCGGTAATAAAGGCAAGCTGGATAAGGTTGGGTTCCTCTACATCCATAAATTGATCCGGACCAATGATGGTAAGATCTTCGCAGTGGGAGAAGGCTACAAAAGACAAGTTAGTGCCGGTGGTATTGCTTTAACCATGCTTTCCGCAGCAGCCGGTTCTTATGGTAATACAAGCACTACCAAAATTGTGACTACGGATATGGTAGTTATGGAGTTTGATGATAAATATAAGGTGACCGATGCGACCATTTACGATAAAACAAATAACACGGCAGATCTTCTATTGAGCGATTTCAACAGCCAGCATGCCATTGCGCTGCTGTTGAAAGCAACCGGTGGCTTTGATTATGAGTTTACCACCAGTGATGCGGATAATAATACCTTTTCCATTTGTTACGGGGATTGGGTGAGAAGCTCCGATTACAAAGGCCAAACCTTTAATACGCTTCGTTATAACGGTAAGAAATTCACAAAAGATAAAATTGAACTAAAGTCAAAAGCCAGCAGAATGACCGTGCTGCCGGCCAAAGCAGGTTCCGTTATGATCATGGAATACTACAAAAAAGACAAAAAGCTTGAATCCAGGTTAGAGAAGATCGGGTAATAGCAACGTTCTATAAAAAGCCGCCGCTGGGATGATCCCGGGGGCGGCTTTTGTTTTCCTGGTTGCCTTAAAAAATGTGATTTAAACCGTTTTTGAATGATGGGAACCATTTATAACCCTGCGATTATTTAAAGCCAGGACCCCGATAGCAGGCGCCGGGCAATCCATGGCTGCTGTTCTGTCCGGCTCAGGCAATACTGAGCCCCGGATCGCCGTTGTATATGGAAATCGTTAATATTAATATTTATATATTGATTGTCAGGAATTATTTTTTAAAATGAATCAGCTATTTTGTCAATATTTTCTATATATTAACAATATAAATTGCCACCGTGCTTAAACCTATTTTACTTTGAACCATTAGCAACAGTTATTTTTACCAAAATCTGTGTATTAAACTCTAAATGATCCGTTATGAAAATACACGTCTGTTTATTAGTGCCGCTTTATCTATTTTTTTAAACTAAAAACCAATATCCATTAAGGTATAGTCATTCACGTTTCGAAAAGGTTTCCTCATCATAAGCAGGCAGCTTCTGAGCTTATTGCTTTACACGTCAATATTCCACAAACAAATAAAATCCATCTTATGAACAAAGATCTATTTCGCAGGGCGCGTACGTTGTGCTTGTTATTATTGCTGATAACAGGTATGGCTAACGCACAGACACGAGCTGTTGCCGGCAAGGTAACAGATGAAAAAGGTGATCCAATTCCAGGCGCCACCATTCAGATAAAGGGCACCAGTAGCGGCACAGCAGCAGGTCCGGATGGTACATTTAAAGTAAATGCCCCCGAAAATGCCACCACGCTGGTTGTCACCTACGTAGGGTTTGCCAGCCAGGAAGTGAGCATCAGCGGCAAAACGAACGTAAACATTGTTCTACAAACAAGCAGCACCCAGCTAACCGATGTGGTAGTAGTGGGTTATGGAACTGTTCGTAAAAAAGATCTCACCGGTTCCGTTGCCTCCATTCAGGCCAAGGATTTTAATAAAGGTACTTTCACCGCGCCTGACCAGCTTATCCAGGGTAAGGTTGCCGGCGTACAGATCGTTTCAAACAGCGGCCAGCCCGGCGCGGCCACTACAGTACGCATCCGGGGAAATGCGGCATTAACGGGCACCGGCCAGCCACTGTATGTAGTGGATGGGGTACCCCTGGACGGACGTTCTGCCAGGCCCGGCTTAAATGTGCCTGAGCTTGGGAACGTTCCCGGAGGCAATGCGCTGAACTTTATTAACCCCTTTGACATCGCTTCCGTAGATGTATTGAAAGATGCATCCGCCACCGCCATTTACGGTTCCAGGGCGGCTTACGGCGTAGTGCTCATCACCACCAAAAGAGGGAAGGCGGGCGAGCCTAAGCTGGATGTAGGCGCTTCCGTTGGCATCAGCAATATTATGCGGCGTATTAACGTGCTGGATGGCGACCAGTTCCGCCAGGCATTACAAAAATGGAACCTGGGCAACACCAACGATAAAGGCGCTAATGTAAATGCGCTGGATGCTATACTGCGTACAGCCGTTACCCAAAACTATAATGTAGGCGTTAGCGGTGGCAGTGATAATGCCAAATACCGCTTTTCCGCAGGTATGCTGGACCAGCAGGGCATCATTAAAAAATCTGATTTTAAGAAATATACTGCTGCATTCAACGCAGGGTTTAAATTCCTGAACAGCAAAAGGCTGGGAGTGGACCTGAATATCATTGCCAACCAGTACCAGGAAAATATTCCGCCCATCACCAATGATGCCGGTTTCGCCAACAGCCTTATGGGCCAGGCATTGCAGTGGAACCCTACAGAAGCATTGTATAATGCAGATGGTAGCCTGAACATTAAGCAGGGAAGCGCTGCAGTGAACCCGGTGGCCATGTCGCAGGTATATCACGATAAATCAAGGGTAACCACTATCCTGGGAAGCATCTCTCCCTATTACAAGATCACCGATGACCTGGAATACCGCATGCAATACAGCATCAACTACAGCAGCGGTATCAGGAGAACAGCGGTGGATGGCAATATTAACCTGAACACTTTTGGTATCCAGGATATATCCTCCACAGGTCTTGGCTGGGCTAACATCGGTCAGAATGAGCTGGCCACCCAGCAGTTCACCAATACACTGACCTATAATAAAGACATCAACACAGACCTGCACCTGAATGTGCTGGCAGGTTATGAATACCTGAAGTACACAAACAAGGGCGCTTATATGAACGGCCTGGGCCCTGCACAACAAGGCGGCTTTAGTAATTATGGGCTGGACCTCACAGATTATATCCAGTTCTCCAATGCCGCAGGCCGTAACATTACTTCATTTGCAGATCCGGTTTCAGAGCTGCAGTCTTATTTCGGCAGGGTAACGCTGAACCTGAAAGACCGTTACATGTTAACCGGTACTATCAGAACAGATGGTTCCACCAAATTCGGTTCCAATAACCGTTATGGCGTGTTCCCATCATTTGCAGCAGCCTGGAACATCAGCAACGAAAGCTTCTTCACCAAGGGAGTGGTTACCAACCTGAAGCTGCGTGGCGGCTGGGGTAAAACCGGTAACCAGGAATTTCCGTCCGGCGCATCACAGGCCAGGTGGGCTTTCCAGAACAACGGTGCGGTATCGCAGCAATCCAACGCCAACCCGGATCTTAAATGGCAGTCAGACAAGCAATATAACATAGGGCTTGACTTTGCATTGGTAAAAGACAGGATCACAGGCTCTGTGGATTATTTTCATAAAACAACTTCCGACCTGTTATATCCTACCGTTGCTATACAGCCGGCTGCATCCCAGTCTGTAGTAACCTGGAAGAACCTGGATGGTAAGATCGTGAACAAGGGTTTTGAAGCTATGGTAAATGCCAGCATTGTTCAGGGTAAGGATTTCAGCTGGGATCTGGGTGTGAATGCTACCTTCCTGAAGAATAATGTAACCGGCATGGCTGCACCTATTTATACCGGTCAGCTGAACGGGCAGGGCGTATCCGGAACACTGGTAGAGATCATTTATAATGATATGCCTATTAACGGATTTTACACCCGCACTTATGGCGGTATGGATAAAGACGGACAATCCATCTACCCCAATGGGGATAGCTTAAGCTACCAGGGAAATCCGAACCCCACGAAGCTGCTGGGTATCAGCACTACGGTGGCGTATAAGAAATTGTCGCTCACTGCTAACCTGAACGGCGCTTTCGGGCACAAGATCTATAACAACACTTTTAACAACGTAGTGAATGTAAGTAACCTCAGGGGCGCGCGTAATATTGCAGAAGAATTCTTTAATGCATCTCAGCAGGAAGCCCTGTCAAACCGGGTTACCTCTTCCTCCCGTTTTATTGAGAGTGGGAACTATATGAAGCTGGCCAACGTAACCCTTACATATGCTTTAGGCGATATTGGCCATGTGGTTAAAGGCATGAATATCTATTTCACTGGCCAGAACCTGTTTGTAATTACCAAGTTCAAAGGGTTCGATCCTGAAGTGAATGTAGATAAGAGCAGCGGAGCGCCAGGTGCAGATTCTAAAACAGGTATGTCCACCTCCGGCGGGGTACCTTCTGCAGGTATCGAATACCAGCCTTACCCTTCTGCCCGTACGTTTACGCTTGGTGTTAATTTTTCCCTTTAATCAAAAAAACTGGCTTATATGAACTACATGAAAATATTATTTCTGGTCTCCGGTATCCTGTTGTGGACGGGTTGTACCAAACTGGATGAAAAACTAAAGGGCGAGGCAACAGATGCGCAGGTAGGCGGCAGCGGCGGCTCTGCAGATGCGTTGCTGAAAGGTGTGTATAATTCTATGCGTTTGCCCTATCAGAACAACGACCGGGTATTTGCCCTGTCGGAAATGAGCACGGATGAACAGATTGCACCTACCCGCGGCGGTGACTGGGACGATAATGGTGCATGGCGCGTGCTGCATGCGCACAAATGGGATGCAGACAACATTCATATACGGGATGCTTTTAACGACCTGGGTGGGGTAGTGTACACCGCCACCAACATCCTGCAGTTTAGCCCTTCTGCCCAACAGGCAGCGGAAGCAAGGTTCATCCGGGCCTTCGCCATGTTCAGCGTGCTGGATCTTTTTGACCAGGTACCGTACCGTGATCCCGGTGAAAAGGTAACCCAGGAAGCAAGGGTAAGGGTAGGTTCAGAAGCGCTGGATTATATTATCACGGAAGTGAATGATGTAATGGCCAACCTGCCGGACGTAGCCACTTCAAGGAGTAACGTTACCAAGGCCAATAAAGATGCTGCGAGAATATTGCTGATGAAATGTTACCTGAATAAAGGCGTATTTGCCAACAGGGCCGCACCTACGTTTGATAATGCAGACCTGGCAAAAGTTGTAACCCTGGCAGATGAGATCATTAACAGCGGCCGTTATACGTTCAGCACTAATTACTTTGATAACTTCTCGCCCAATAATGGCAGCTTATCCAAAGAGAACATTTTCACCGCAGAGAACATAGGCGGTGTGGATGCCGGCGGCTTAAACGCCATCTGGCATACGGTAATGCATTACAACCAAAGCCCCTCCGGCTGGAATGGCTGGACCACGCTCTCAGATTTCTACAACAAATTTGAAGCAGGCGATGTAAGAAGAGGAGTTGCTTACCCCACCGGCGCCGGCGGCCCGGCTAACCCGGGTAAACGCGTGAATGTGGGTTTCCTGATAGGACAGCAATACAATCTGAAAACAGATGCGCCATTGCTGGACAGAACCGGCGCTCCGCTGATCTTTACACCGGAAGTGAGCACCATTGAAACCGGCGCCAACCTGGAAGTAACCGGCATCAGGGTGGTGAAATACAGTCCTGATTATGTGAACGATGCAAACGGTAAAGTAGATAACGATTTTGTGTACTACCGTTATCCGGATGTGCTGCTGATGAAAGCCGAAGCCCTGCTGCGCCAGGGCAATGCAGGCGGCGCATTGCCGCTGGTGAACCAGGTACGTGCAGCCCGTGGTGCAACTCCCATGGCAGCTGTAACACTGGATCAGCTGCTGGATGAAAGAGGAAGGGAATTTTACTGGGAAAGCTCCCGGCGCCTGGACCTCATCCGCTTTGGCAAGTTCCTGCAACCCTGGCAGGAGAAGCCTACAGATGATCCAAGGAACCTGATCTTCCCCATTCCCAGCCAACAGCTGGCGGTTAATTCAAACCTGAAAAAGAACCCGGGATATTAAGGGATATTAGTTAATTAAGAAGGGCTGGTCTTTCATCAGGCCAGCCCTTTACTTTTACTACTAAGTCTCACAGGAAAGTTACTTCGCCGGTTTTCAGACCATAAAAAGCCCCCGCAGTTTTGATTTCTCCTTTCTCCTCCATGGCGGTTCTTCAGCGCCTGCAGCCGGAATGTTTTTAGTGTTATATTTACACTTATTATTATATCATTTCTTTGTACATTCATCTGCAATAGCATTAATAACCCTTCAAATACAGTGGCAATTTAAATTAAGAAAAACCATCTATCTATGAAAACCAGTTATTTACAACGTGTAGTGTTAACCGTTACAATGACGTTTATTTTTACCGGTTGCAGCAAAAGCGAAACTTCA
>NZ_DATCRF010000233.1:0-2947 GCF_036569125.1 Chitinophaga sp.
GATTTCCAGCATGCTTACCATACCATTGAGGCGGTAGGCCATAAAATGGATGTGTACTGCGAAAAACCTTTTGCAGAAACTATGGAAGATGCACGCGCTGCGCTGAAAGCGGTAAAAGGCTCCGGCAAAATATTCCAGGTAGGCACACAACGCCGCAGTGGCCCCAGCTACCATGCTGCTGCCAACTTTATAAAAGAAGGCAAGTTCGGGCCTATTACCATGGTGGAAATGACCTGGAATGTGAACCAGCCCGGCCGCTGGCGCCGTCCTGAACTGGTAAAATCCATCCGTGAATCTGATACCGACTGGAAACGCTTCCTGGCAGGCCGCCCGCAGGATAGCTGGGACCCGCGCAAATACCTGGAGTTCCGCCTGTTCTGGCCTTATTCCAGCGGCATTTTTGGTCAGTGGATGACCCACCAGATCGATACCGTGCACTGGTTCAGCGGACTGAAACATCCCCGTTCTGCTGTAGCCAATGGCGGCATTTATGTATGGAAAGATGGCCGCGCAAATGCAGATACCTTAACCGCGGTGTTTGAATACGGACCGGAAGATGATCCCAAGAGCGGCTTCCAGGTAATGTACAGCTCCCGCTTCCATAATTCTGCCGGCGGTATTAAAGAGATCTATTACTCCAACGGCGGCACCATTGATATGGACAGCAATAAGATCAGCCATACGGGCGGCTTAACAGAAAGGGAAGCGCAGGAAATGGGCATGCATGCCAACCTGCTGCCGGATATTACCCTGGCCAGCGATGCTGTTAAAGCCACTACCAGCGCCAATACCGGCGGCGATGCATTAACCAACGGGCATGTACGTAACTGGATGGAGTGTGTACGTTCCCGTAAGGAAACCAATGCGCCCATAGAAGCAGCTTACTCCCACTCTATTGCACTGATCATGGGTAATGCGGCTTACCGCACCGGCCAGAAGGCTACGTTTGATGAAGGCAGGCAGGAAGTGATGGTAGGCGGGAAAGCGTTTATAATGTAATGTGCAGATGTGCGGATGTGCAAATATGCAGATGTGCAGATGTGCAGATGATGAATGCAGCGATTTATAGAAGCGATTTATAAAAAAAGCGAATGTTCCGGTAGATGGAACATTCGCTTTTTTATCGGGCATGTAAAAAATTACAATACTATTTCTACGATCTTAGTTGGCTCCATATTGGCATTGCGCATGGCTATACTGCGGGCGGCATTGCCGGCAAATTCAATGAACGCATTTTTCGTAATCTCATCTTTACCTACCATTACGGGCTCGCCTTCATCGCCGCCTTCGCGGATGCTTTGCACCAGGGGTACCTGTCCCAGGAAAGGAATTTCCATATCTTCTGCCAGGCGTTTACCACCGTCCTTACCAAAAATGTAATATTTGTTATTGGGCAGCTCTGCCGGTGTGAAGTAAGACATGTTCTCCACCAAACCAATGATGGGCACATTCACCTGCTGGCCGTTAAACATCATGATGCCTTTTTTAGCATCGGCCAGGGCTACATCCTGCGGGGTGGTTACAATCACTGCGCCGGTAACCGGAACGGTTTGCACCAGCGTCAGGTGAATATCGCCGGTGCCGGGCGGCATATCAATTACCAGGTAATCCAGGTCGCCCCAGTAAACATCGGTAATAAACTGGCGCAGTGCGCTGCTGGCCATAGGGCCGCGCCAAACCACGGCCTGCTTTTCATCTATCAGCAAGCCGATAGACATGAGCTTAATACCGTATTTTTCCAGCGGCACTATCATCCCTTTGCCATCTACATTGGTCATTAAAGGCCTTTCACCACGTACGCCAAACATAATAGGTACAGAGGGGCCGTAGATATCAGCATCCATCAAACCCACGGCGGCGCCGCCATCTGCAAGCGCCAGGGCCAGGTTGGCCGCTACGGTAGATTTACCTACACCGCCTTTGCCGGAAGCTACTACAATAATATTTTTAACGTTGGGCAGTACAGCTCTGCCGTCTTTACGGTTAGAGTTTACGTTGGCGGTCATATTTACCTGCACCTGCGCCTCCTTGCTCACCATCAGGTGGATGGCGGTGATACAGGCATTGCGGATCATATCTTTCAGCGGGCAGGCGGGCGTGGTAAGTACTACGGTAAATGTTACTTTATTGCCGTCTATCTCTATGTCTTTCACCATGTTCAGTGTTACCAGGTCTTTGCCAAGGTCCGGTTCTTCTACATTGCTCAAAGCCTGTAACACCTGCTCTTTTGTGATCATAAAAAGTTGTTAAATTTGATTCCAGACTGCAAAGTTAACCTAATCGGGGGTTAATTTGGGCGATAAATTATAGTTTTTGTCAATGTGGTCATAAGCGATGGAACATTTGACAAATTCTTTTATCTTAGGACCACATGCGAAAGATTAGTTCCTACATACTGTTATGCTTTTTTTTACTATCTCCCTTCCTGCTGAAAGCGCAATTCACGCAGTTTAAAGACAGTATTATACAGATCTCCGGTATAACTATGACGGCAGACAGCCTGCGGGCCATTCCGGCCGTAAGCGTGGTAATAAGAGGCCAGGGCCGGGGTACCATCTCCAACAGCCAGGGTGTATTTTCCATTGTGGCCTTTAAAGGAGATACTTTATCGTTCACAGCGGTAGGTTTCAAAAAGAAAGTGTTCCGCATACCCTCTGACCTGAAGGGCAATAATTTTTCCATGATACAGCTGATGGTGGAGGATACCACTTACCTGCCGGTAACCATCATTAAGCCCTACCCTACCAAAGAAGAATTTGAAAAAGCTTTCATTGGCGATGATATACCCGATGATGAATATGAAATAGCCCGTAAGAATACGGATGCCGCCAGAATGCGGGCCCTGGCACGTTACCTGCCGGTGGACGGGCGCGAGGCGTCGAACATGTACATGAAAAAGCAGGCGCAATCCCTCTATTACGCCGGGCAGCAGCCACCCCAGAATATC
>NZ_DATCRF010000234.1:0-6648 GCF_036569125.1 Chitinophaga sp.
AGCGGAAATACCGCGTTGCCGCGCATCTTCCGGGTGTATTTCCAGGAAGGAGGCGGAGATGTGTTGCTTCAGCTTACTAACCTTACCGGTTTTGCTCATGGTATGCCACTGGTCCCGGATGCGGCCGGTGGTAAGAATTAACGGCAGTTCGCTGCTGAGCGGCTCCGATCTGTTTTCATCGTCAAAACTATGGATCACCGCCCTCTTATCGGGCGTGTAAAACTGGTGGTCGCAGAACAGCCGCGGTGTGCCGTTGCCGGATTGGTAGGGCCATTGTACGCTACGCTGTGCCTTGATAATATCGTAGTTCAGTTCACTTACATCAATATTGGTACCTGCGGTAAGGCGACAATGTTCATCATATATTTCGGATACATTCGTATAGTCGAATCCGTGATATCCCATTTTTTGTGCAAACCGGCAGATGATCTCCGCATCGGGCAGTGCTTCACCAGGCGCATCATTTACTTTGGAAAGATAGCTGATACGGCGTTCGGCATTGGTCATAGTGCCTTCTTTCTCCGTCCATGCCGCAGCGGGCAGCACCACATCCGCATAGCGCAGCGTTTCCGGTTTACTTGATATTTCCTGCACTACTACGTATTTGGCCTTTTGCAGCGCAGCTTCGGCGAAGCGCGCATCCGGCAGGCTTACGAGCGGATTGGTGCACATGATCCAGATGGCTTTCAGCCGTCCGTCGTTCAGTGCGGTGAACATTTCGGTAGCGGTAAGACCGGGCTTATCTGAAAGTTCAGTACCTCCCCAGAAAGCCTGTACCTCCTTGCGGTGTGCAGGGTTGTTCAGCACGCGGTGCGCAGGCAGAAGGTTGGATAGGCCGCCTACTTCGCGGCCACCCATGGCGTTAGGCTGGCCCGTTAAAGAGAACGGCCCGCTGCCTGGTTTGCCGATCTGCCCGGTGATGAGGTGCAGGTTAATAAGACTGAGATTTTTATGTACGCCTACTGAGCTTTGATTCAATCCCATTGTCCAGAAGGTCATAAAGCCGGTGGCATTGCCAATATAATCTGCTGCCTTGTGAATATCTTCTGCAGCTACACCGCAAATGGCCGCTGCCTCTTCTATGGTGCGTTCCATCACGGTATCCTTATACCGGTCGAAGCCATTGGTATGTTCTTTTACAAAAGAGCTATCGGTATACCCGCCGGTAATAAGCGCCCGGCCTATGGCATGATGCAGCACAATATCGGTGCCCGGGTTTACCTGCAGGTGCAGGTCGGCCAGTGCACAGCTCTGCGTAACGCGCGGATCGCTCACAATGATCTTCATAGCGGGATTGGCCGCCCTGGCGGCTTCCACCCTCCGCCACAAAATGGGATGGCACCAGGCAGGATTGGCGCCTGCTACAAAAATGCAATCGGCCTGTTCTATATCATCGTAAGTGCCAGGCACTGCATCTTCGCCCAAAGCCATTTTATAGGCCACCACGGCGCTGCTCATGCACAGCCTGGAATTGGTATCTATATTATTGCTGCCAATAAATCCCTTGATCAGTTTGTTGACTACATAATATTCTTCTGTAAGGCATTGCCCGGATGCGTAGAAGGCTACTGCATCCGGACCATGTTTTTTGATAATTGCTGCAAACACCGCGGCGGTGCGTTCCAACGCCTGGTCCCACGTAACCCTTTGCCGTGGAAGATTGCGATGATACCGCATTTCAGGATACAACAACCTGTCTGAAGTATCCATTACCGTATAATGCAGGTTCATTCCCTTGGAACAAAGCATGCCTTTATTAACCGGGTGCGTTTTGTCACCTTCTACATGCAGCTTGCCCTGGCGGTCTTTATGTACCACTATTCCACAGCCTACGCCACAGTAACAACAGGTGGATTTGAATGATGCTTGCATGCTTTAGGTTTTACAATGATTTATGATACTGCAACCGGCGTTGTTACCGGTGCGTCCTCAGCAGCAGGCTGCCGGGTAAAGCGTGTCAGCATTACGATACAGGAGATCGCAATCACTACATAACCGATATACGTGAACGCCTGTACGTAGCTGATGCTGTCAGATTTAAACAGGAAGCCGAACATCATGCCGCCCAGGTTGCCGCCTGCGCCAACAATACCGCTTACCAGCCCTGTGTTTTTTTCATTAATAAAAGGCACAATGCCGTAAGTAGCGCCATTGGCCATTTTCAGGAAGAGGGCAAAGCTCAGCATGGCAACGATGGCTACTACCAGTGATCCTGCCTGTGCAAATAGTAACAAACCAATACCTTCCGCCAGCAGCATCAGGGCCAATAGCCATCCTTTCCCTCTCATGCCGAACCAGGCGCCTGCCTTGTCTGAAATAATCCCGCCCAATGCCCTTGCAAACAGGTTCATAAAACCAAAGATGCCGGCCCAGAATCCTGCGCTGCCCTGCGAAAGTTGAAATGTATCTACAAAATGTAAAGAAGCTACATTGTCGAAAGTGATCTCCATCCCGAAGCACATACCATATGCCAGCGTAAGCGCCCATATGCGCCAGTCGCCCAACACCGACCAATCCGTTTTACTATCTTTCTTATTATAACCAATCTCATCAAAATTCCCGTTAGGCGTATCTTTTGTGTAACGGAAGTACAGGTAAGCCACACCGAGCATCATTAGTCCCGGCAGTATCATGGCATACCGCCATGCTTCCTGTTTGGTGTATCCGAAACCAACGATCACTGCAAATATCACCGGCATCACCATGTTGGTAACGCCTCCGCCCAGGTTGCCCCAGCCACCGGTGATGGCATTGGCGGTGCCTTTGATGGCAGGGGCAAACATAAGGGAGGTGTGAAACTGCGTAATAACGAAAGAACCTCCAATAACGCTGATGGCTAAACGGAACAGCAGGAAGGAGGTATAATCTTTTGATAATCCCACCAGGAATACTGGCAGGGAGCCCAGTAACAGCAGCCGGATAGCGGTTTTGCGGGGGCCCCAGGTATCACAGAGCCGGCCAATGACCAGCCGCGCTATGATGGTGCCGGATACGGACGCAATAATAATGTTGCCTACCTGCGATTTGGTTAAACCAAGATCCGCACGGATGGTAGGCATCAGCGGCGCTAAGCCGAACCAGCCGAAGAAGCAGACAAAGAACATCAGCCACGTAATATGAAACGTGCGCATCTGTATGGTATCAATACTGAATATTTTTAATTTTTCTAAAGGAGCAGCCATGTGTAATGTTTTACAGGTTATTTAATCAGTAATTCAGGCCGGATGTTAACCGAGATGTAGGCCCAGTTGCTGTTGGGCGAAGCGTTTTTTACATTTTTAACAGCAGGGGAAGACAGCGTGGCAGTACTCCAGAAGTGGCTGTAGCCTGCTTCCAGTCCTATCATCTTTGTAAGCGTGTAATTGGCTGTTACATC
Organism: Chitinophaga sp.; assembly: GCF_036569125.1. GTDB lineage: Bacteria > Bacteroidota > Bacteroidia > Chitinophagales > Chitinophagaceae > Chitinophaga. Next base: position 3,377 of record NZ_DATCRF010000234.1, read on the forward strand.
TGCTTCTGTTCCAAACTGTTTATTCATGCCGGTTACATCTGCTGCACTGAAGAATTCGTGTACATCCCCGGTTAATGCCCACCGGGCGCCCGGTTTCAGTTTTGTTTTTACGTAATAATCCTGTAGTCCTTTATTGCCAAAGCCGCTGGCTACGTAGAAATAATCCATATTACCCCAGAACTTATGCGGTGTGCCGTACAACGGGTCAAAATCAGGGCTGGTATAATCTGCGCCTGCACCTGCGCTGAATACTTTATTCACACTGTAAAAGAAGGAGCCGGAGAGTAAACTGCCGCTCACCGTTTGTCCGTTCCCGTTAGTACCAAACTGGTGATATGCGGCAGCTGTATAGGTGAACCTGTTGAATGCCTGTGTATAAAATAATCCCGTGGTCATGCGTGTATTCACGGCGCCTTCATAGGTTTTCACCGCTACATGTTCCACGCTGTCGATATGGTATTTTGAAAACTGGTCGGCCAGGAAAAGAAAAGATAAATTCCCTTTATTCAGTTTCCTGGATACATATGCATACTCCAGGCTTTTGTACATATTCCCGCCGTTGGTATTGGCGGTATAGTTGCCGGGTGGTGTGGCATTGTAAATGCTGCCGCTGGCATTTTCTTTATTCTGGTTGAATGCAGCGCCAATATGGAAAGTCCAGGCATTGCTTTCATACTTTAATACCGCTGCATCATGCCGGCGGCCCTGTTGCAGCCAATCGAGGTTCCCTAACAGTCGGCTGTCGTCGTACACCAGCTCCTGCCGGCCAATTTTCAGCGAAAGATTTTTGTTTTTTACCACTGTATCTGTCAGTAATATTTCCGCCCATGCTTCATGCAGCATAAACCCGTTGTTATCCGGGGTAGTGGTGCGGTTAATGGTGGAGCCGTCCTGTCCCCAAACGCGTACATCCTGTACTGTTAGTCCCAGTTTAATGCGGTAGGCGCTGAATCCGGCCATCAGGCGGGTGCGCTGGGAAGTGAAGAAGGCGGGCGCTGCACCCTCTGGTTGGGGGGCCCCTTGTCCGTTACGTAGCTCGGTGCGGGTTCTGAGTTGTGCGCCGAGTGTGAGCTGGGCATAACCGTACTGTGATAACAACAGCCCGGGTAGTATCAATGATACCTTGCCTGGAAACCATTTTTTCATGTAACTTTGGTTGATTTTGAATGAGCCAATCATCTCAGGTCAGAAACCCGGTTAGCCTGCCAGCTGCCGGGTTTCGTTTTGTTATATTATACGCCTGCCATCTCCATCTCAGCCGCTACGCCTATATATACCATGTCGTCCACGATTTTTACAGGGTAGGTGGTGAGGGAACATTCATGCTCGTCTGACAGGCAACGGCCGTCTTTCAGTGAGAATGTTTTTTTATGGAAAGGACAGGCTACTTTAGGCTCATCTTTTACGGTGCCGGTCATGCCACGGCTGAGCGCCATTTGCTGGCGGTGCGGGCAAAGGTTCTGGGTGGCATACCATTCATTTCTGCGGGCAAAAAAGAACAGGGCTATCTGCTCCTCTTTATACTTTACGCAAACGCCGCCATTGGTAGGTACATCTGATGTTTTGCAGGCAAGGAACCAGCTGATGGTAGTTGTGTGAGTAGTAGACATAGCAGTGTATTTTGTGTAAAGAATTTATTTCCATTCAGCGGCCCTTTTCTGGGCGCGCATCGATTCAAATTTTACGGTCGGGTCTTTGTCGGCCGGGGCATTTACAAAGTGGGAGAAACGCTTGCGCAGCTCAGGGTTTTCTACTACTTCGCGCCATTCGCATTTGTAGTTGTCGACCAGGAACTGCATTTCTGTTTCGAGCTGGGCGGCTATACCAAGACTGTCATTCACCACTACATTGCGTAAGTAGTCCATACCACCATCCAGTTTGTTGAGCCATGTAGCGGTACGTGTCAGCGGATCGGCTGTTTTGATATAGAACATCAGGAAGCGGTCTATATATTTGATGCAGGTTTCGCTGTCGATGTCGGAAGCCAGTAATTGTGCATGTTGGGGTTTGGAGCCGCCGTTACCGCATACGTAAAGGTTCCAGCCTTTCTCGGTAGCGATGATGCCAAAGTCTTTGGACTGCGCCTCTGCGCATTCGCGGATACAGCCGGATACGGCCGATTTAATTTTATGCGGCGCCCGTAGCCCCCGGTAGCGTTCTTCTATCTGTATAGCAAAGCTCACGCTGTCGTGCAGCCCGAAGCGGCACCAGGTGGAGCCTACGCAACTTTTCACAGTGCGGAGCGCTTTACCGTAAGCATGGCCGCTTTCAAAACCCGCTGCAATCAGCTCTTCCCATATATTGGGCAGGTCGCTGAGGTGTGCGCCAAACAGGTCGATACGCTGTCCGCCGGTAATTTTCGTATAGAGGTTATATTTAGTACCGATCTGGCCGATCACTACCAGTTTCTCCGGCGTAATTTCCCCGCCGGGGATCCGCGGAACCACGGAATAAGTACCGCCTTTCTGGATATTGGCGAGGTAGCGGTCGTTGGAATCCTGTGCGGTATCATTGCCTTTATCCAGGATCATATCGTTCCATAAACTGGCCAGGATGGAAGCCACTACTGGTTTACACACTTCGCAGCCTTCGCCTTCCCCGTAATGATCCAGGACTTCATCAAAGGAGCGGAGCGACTTTACCTTAATAAGGTCCAGCATTTCCTGGCGGGAGTAGGGGAAATGCTCGCATACCACGTTGCGGATATACTTGCCCTGTGCCTTCATGGTGGCAGTGATCAGGTCCTTCACCATAGGGGTACAACCACCGCAGCAGGTACCGGCTTTGGTACATTTCTTTACGTCATCCAGCGTTTCAAATCCGTCGGTTACTGCCTGGCAGATAGCGCCTTTGCTTACGCTTTCGCAGCTGCAGATCATTGCTTCATCAGGAAGGGCGGTAACGCCGGCGCCCGTATCAGCGCTGCCGCTTCTGTTGCCCAGGAGCAGGTCTTCCGGGTTGGCGGGCAGCGCCAGTTTATTTTTAGTGGTTTGCAGCAGCATGTTGTAAGCTGTGGCATCGCCAATTAAGATGCCCCCCAGCAGGAACTGGCCGTCTGTAGTAATATTGATCCTTTTATAGGTGCCTTTGAATTTGTCTTCGAATACAATGCTGTGGCAGTTTTCAGGGTCGGAGAAAGGATCTCCGAAGCTGGCCACATCCACGCCGATGAGCTTTAACTTGGTGCTCATATCGAAGCCGGTGAAGGCTTTAGCTTCACCGGTGATATGGGAGGCTGCTACTTCTGCCATCTCATAACCCGGGGCCACCAG
>NZ_DATCRF010000235.1:0-19910 GCF_036569125.1 Chitinophaga sp.
ACCAAGGACGTAGCGGATAACGTATTTACCTGCCGCCTGCAGTTCCGTTTTTAATGTGCAGGTTAATGTGCTAATATGCTGATGTGCTAATGTGCTGGCTTTTGTTGGGGACAGCAAGCTTACCAGCACATTAGCATATCAGCACATCAGCACATTATTTCTTCGGTACAAACAACAATGCATCTGCCAGCAGATTGCCCTGCGCACCCGGGGGCAGGCTGATATCCACATAATAAGGCGCTCCTTTTTTATATTCAAAGGTGCCCAGCGGCAGCCATTCATTTCCTTCTTCCTGCAGGGGCAGCGTAACATTTTTCTTTTCACTGCCGGCAGTAATGGTAAATGCAGCGGCAGGCGCCTTTCCTTTCTGGTGAATATTGTAATAGTAAATAGTGTAACGCCCGTTATGCTGCATAGGCGGGGTAAACCGCACACTGTTATTTGCACCATTGGCATTCAGCACCGACATACCATAGTTACCGGGCGCTTTAATTTTTTGCCAGCTGCCCATGCGTTTTACATAAGCAGTATCTGTATCATCTACCAGCACTTCAGGAATACTGCCATCTGCCAGCGGATCCTGTTTCAGCTTTTGCTGTAAGGCGCTGACATCAATATCCTGTATGGCTTGTTTGTTGTTGATGGCCATTACCGCTGCAGCGGCAGATGACTGGCCCAGCACCATAAACACCGGTTCCATGCGGATGGAGCCATAGGCAATATGTGTGGCCGATAAGCAAACCGGCACCAGCAGGTTTTTGCATTCGCCGGCCTTCGGTATTAATGAGCGGTAGCTAATGGGGTAGGGGCCGGGTGTACCCATCTGCACATCGCCTTCATTTTTTACCATACCATTTACCACTACGCGCTGGCAGTTGTGTGAATCCATAGTGTAAGCGGCCATGCCAATACCATCCTGCACTTTAGCATGCCCTTCGCAGTTAGCCTGCGTCATTACATAATCGCCCACCATGCGGCGTGCTTCCCGTACATACAGCTGAAAGCTCCAGTTGCCATTGTCGGTATATTCATCTTTAGGGTAGCCCCATTTTAACATAAGCTGGCGTATGTTGTCAGGCACGCGTGTATCATGCCCCAGGAAGTACAGCAGGCCTTTGTTATAGTCCTCATGCATTTTAATGATCTTTTGGCGGGTGGCATAATCAGCTTCCGGGTAATCATAGTTCATGCCTATCATGTCCGTTGAAATGGGGCCGTTGTTGTTGATGTCTGTTTTGTGGTTGGGCATCAGGTCAAACTTCAGGCCGTTCCAGAGGCTGGTCCAGGGCGTTTTTTGCATGTAACGCAGCACCAGCTCAAACTGTGTGGAATCATAGTTATCCGGTTTGGTAATGGGCACCAGGTTAGCCGGATCATCGGTAAGGCATATACGATAGTTATAGGCCTGCACCATTTTATCGCCGCTGCCATGCTCGGCTAACGGCGTTGGGCTAATACCCCATACCAGCCCGCTTTCCGGCTTGCCGGGTATTTTATAGGGATCTACCCCATCGGCAAACTGGTGTTTGTTCAGCAGCTGTACGCCGTTGTAGGTTTCCTGGTACTGGCTGTTGGCCTCGCGCCCCACGGTATAGCTTACGCCTGCTTTGGCCATCAGGTCGCCCTCATAGCTGCAGTCAATGAACATTTTGGCCTGTATGGTGCGTTGTGCAGCGCCGGCGCCGCTTACTTTGGTAAGCGTAATGGATTGCAGCGCGCCCTGCTCCTTGGCTGCATTTGTAATGTAGTAGTGATATAATACGGGTACCTTTCCTCTTTGAACATAGCTCTTAATAATATCCTCTGCTACATGCGGCTCAAAGATCCATTGTTCAAACTTGCCATAGTGCTGCCCTATGCGCCGGTAAAAATCCCGCGCCAGCCCGCTGATGGCGTATTTGTTACCAATGTCCGTATAACCTAATCCGCCGGTGGTCATACCGCCCAGGTGCGTGCCCGGTTCAACAAGCAGTACGGTTTTACCCATTTTCTGCGCGGTGTAAGCGGCTATTACCCCGGCTGCCGTACCGCCGTACACACAAATGTCATAACTGTTGGCCTGCTGCGCCACAACCGGTTTTGCCGGCATTAAAAAAAGCAGCGCTACGGCCGGCATAATTGCCTTGCTGATTTGCTTCCGTATATTCATTACTGTTAGTTTATATCTTAATTGTTAATTATAACTCTTAATATTCATTATCGCAGTTTACACCCTGCGCACTCCCCATTCGTAATTCGTAATTGAATAATTCGTAATTCTACTTGTATCCCGGGTTCTGCTGCAGCGTAGCCTGCCCGTTCACATAACTATTCTGGATCTCTGTTTGCGGTATAGGGTAATATTCATCTTCATTTTTGGTGAACGTGGCACCTTTAAGATATACTCTTTTAATGGATTCTTTAGCCAGGTAGGCATTCAATTCTGTATCGGCAATGCCCCAGCGTACCAGGTCAAAAAAGCGGTGCCCTTCCATGGCCAGCTCCAGCTTGTTCTCAAAACGTATAGCCTTCAGCGCATCCGTGCGGGAAGTCCAGGGCGTTTGGTAAAGATCCACATAATAATCAGCGGCGGGTGTACCGTCCGGCAGCTGTACATAACAGCTATTGCGGGCGCGGGTGCGCAGCTGGTTCACGTAGGTGCGGGCTTTATCCGGGTCGCCGATTTCCGCTTCGCATTCTGCTGCCCAAAGGATCACTTCTGCCAGCCGCAGCAGCTTAATGTTGTTGGCCACGGCGGTAGGACTGGATGCATCGGAGAATTTGCCCTGCTGCTCTTTATAATACACATTCTTTTTAGGGCTGTAAGGGCCGGCATAGGCCTGGTTACGGATCCAGGCAGCGCCGGGGTGCGGCCCCCAGTCCAGGTAGGGAATGCCCCTGCGGCCTACAGTCCAGTCTACCCGCGGATCCAGCTGACCGGTGTAAGGGGTAAATGGCTGGTCGGAAGGGATGCCTTCATCGTTCTTCACATCTGTGTCGCCATAGTTCATAAGCAGGGGCAGCCCATTCACATCTGTTTTATAGGAATTCACCAGGTCCTGGCTGGGCTGAAAAGTGCCGCAGCATTTACCCGGGCCGCCGGTGTAAGGATAGTTGAGCACATCCGAGTTACCATTGGCGCCGCTTGCACCGTCGTTTACAGAGGTTTGCGCCTCGAGGATGGCTTCCGGGCTATTTTTGGTAGCAGGGTTAAAGTTATCCTGGAAACAATTGTTCAGCTGGTACTTAACACCGCGGGAGTTCTTGCCATTGGTGAGCACCGCTTCTATTAATGGTTTGGCTTCTGCAAACTTACGCTGGTACATATACGCTTTTGCCAGGAAAGCAGTGGCGGTCCATTTGTTTACCCGTCCTATCATATCCTGTGTTTCCGGCAGGTTATCGGCGGCAAACTGCAGGTCGGCAACAATATCCGGCCATATGTCCCGGTTGTTGGGCACCTTCGGGTTCAGGTCTGTAAGGCTATCGCTCAGGTAAGGCACATTATTCCATAACTTTTTGGCTTCAAAATGGTAAAAGGCCCGCAGAAAACGTGCCTGCGCCGTTACGTTCTTCTTTTCATCATCCGTCATATCCTTTACCAGGCGTAATACTTTCAGCGTATTATTGGCCCGTACCACTCCTTCGTATATAGTGCGCCATTTACCCAGGTAATAGTTATCCGTTGGGTTGGATTCATATCTTTCAATGTTATTAATATCCGGCTGGCTGCTGGGGTCAGCGCCTTTATGCGCATCTCCGCCGCGTATGCTGCCAAAGCTCCAGTTAGAGGTGGTGTTTTCGTAGCTGCCCCCGGCGCCCCTGCCTTCCAGCAATGAGTAGGCGCCTATGAGGATGGCATTTACCCCTTTCTTATTAGCCAGCGCTGTCTGGTCCAGTGAAAGCGGCTGCTTATCTAAAAAACCATCCGAGCATTGTACCTGGCAAAACAGCGAAATAAACAGGCCGCTGATGAGCGCTATTTTATGATGTTTGAAAAACTGTTGCATGATCATACACATTAAAAAGTAAGTGAAATACCCACCAGCACCTGCCGTGCGTTGGGATAAAAACCATAATCCACACCTTTGTTCAGATCACCGCTGCCGCCAAAATCGGCATTCATAATATCCGGGTCAAGGCCGCTGTAACCGGTGATGGTGAACAGGTTGGTGGCCTGCACATACAGGCGCAGCTGATCTATTTTTGCTTTTTTCAACAGGGATGCCGGCAGCGTATAACCGATCTGTAAATTCTTAGCGCGCAGGTAAGAGCCGTTCTCTATATAGTAGCTGTGGGAAATGCCATTGCTTATATTATCGTTTGCATCCAGTATAGGGAGTTTTGCATTGGGATTATCGGGCCGCCAGGAATCATATAACATGCGTTTGCTGCGGTTGCCGGCAAAGGTCTGGAAGTCGGTATAATACTTGGTGATGTTGTAAATATCGTTGCCCTGGGAGCCATAGAGATACAGGTTCATGTCAAAGTTGTGCCAGGCCAGGCTAAGGTTAAAGCCATAGGTAAAATCAGGGTGCGGGTTACCAATGAAGGTACGGTCGTTCAGGGTTACTACGCCATCGCCGTTCACATCTTTCAGCTTATATTTTCCTACAAATTTGGCCGGGTTATTTTTATCCATACCGGTTTGCAGGGCGTGCGTTTTTACTTCGTTCTCATTCTGGAAAATACCTTCTATCTGGTAGCCATAGAACATGGATACGGGCTGCCCTTTCTGGGTAAGGGTAATGGTGCCGTAGCGGGTACCGCCGCTGAAGATCTGCTCTGTACCGCTATCGCCTAAACGAAGCACTTCATTTTTATAGTGGCTGAAAGTAACGCCCACTTCATACCGGAAGTCGCTGCCTAATTTATCGTGGTAGTTCAGGTTCAGGTCTATCCCGGTATTTTTCATGTCACCGATATTCACAAAAGGCGCATTGGCGCGGCCGGCCAGCGCCGTGAGCTGGGGCTGGGTAAGCATGCCGTTGGTGCGGCGGTCATATACTTCGGCATTCAGCTCCAGGCGGCCGTTGAGGATGGTAAGGTCCAGGCCGATGTTGGTCATTACGGTAGATTCCCATACCGTTTCAGGATTGCCCAGGTTAGCCAGGTAATAACCGATCACCGTGCTGTTGCTGGTGCCGCCCAGGTCATAGTTGGAGGTGCCGGGGCTGGTGCCGTATTCATAAGCGTAATTATAGGCGCGCGGAATTTCCTGGTTGCCTGTAGAGCCTATACCGGCGCGCAGCTTCAGCTCATCTATCCAGGTTACGGATTTCAGGAAAGGCTCCTCCGACAAACGCCATCCCACACTGGCAGCAGGGAAAATACCATAACGGTGGTCCGGTGCAAAGCGTGAAACGCCATCCCGGCGCAGGATGCCGGTGAACAGGTATTTATCGTGGTAAGCATAATCAACCCGCCCGAACATAGATGCCAGCGCCGTTTGCGTGCGGGAGCTGCCGTTGGTTTGTGTACTGGGATCGCCGTTATTCAGGTCCCATACAAGCGGCGATGTGCTGAAGTAATTAAAGCGTCCGGCCCTCATGTTACGGCCATTTTCTGAAATGGCTTCTGTACCTAATAATACGTTCAGTGCATGATAGCCAAAGTTCCTTTTATAATTAAGCGTGTTGGTAAATACCCAGCGCAGATTGTAGCTGGATGTTTCATTGAAAGAGTTGTTGGCCGCAGGTTCCGAATGTTCAGGGTTCAGGTAGGAGAAGCTGTAGCCGGTGCTGTTGGTATAATCAATACCAAAGCTGGATTTGAACTGCAGGCCCTTCAGCAGGGTAATTTCCGTATAGGCATTACCGAATGCGCGGAAGCCTTTTGTTTTATTGTCCTTACCGCGGTATAATAATGCATATGGGTTAGAAGCATTGCCCAGCCCCGCTCCGCGGGTACCGGCAAAATTGCCGTTAATATCATACACCGGTATAATGGGTGGCAGGCGCATGGCATTTACAATGGCATTGCCTTCCCCGCTGGCATAATCCCCGCCGGTTGATTCTGTAAATGATACCTGCAGGTTCTCCCCAAAACGGATATGCTCTTTTACATTCAGCGCCGTATTAATGCGGGCGGAGTAACGTTTAAAGTTGGTGTACTTTAAAATACCCTGCTGGTTAAAATAGTTGAGCCCAAAAGCATAATTACCTTTTTCAGAACCGCCGCTGCCGGTAAGCTGGTGGTTCTGGATGGAGGCGGGTGCAAATATTTCCCGGTACCAGTCTGTTCCTGCCTGGTTGGCCTTTACGATCTGGTTGGTGCTAAGATCGTACAGGCTTTCATCCACAGTACCCTGCGCTTTACCGGCAGGTAATATGTAATAAGGCACTACCGGCTGCGCGCCATTGCCGAACTGCGGGTGATTGGGATTGCCGTTGGCGCCCACCTGGCCTGCATTTTTAAGGCCGGTCCAGATCAGGTTTGCCCATTCATTAGTGTTAAGCATGTCCTGTCCTTTGCCGGGATATTGCATGCCGTAATAGGCATCGTAAGATATTTTAGATACACCGGCCTTACCTTTTTTAGTGGTGATGATCACTACGCCGTTGCTGGCCTGTGCGCCGTAAATGGAGGCGGATGCAGCATCCTTCAGCACCTGTATGGATTCAATATCGTTCGGGTTTAAGCTGTTCAGGCTTTGGCTGCGGGTAGATACGCCGTCGATTACATACAGCGGGCCGTTGTCATTAATGGTACCAATACCGCGTATGCGCATGGATACGCCGGCGCCCGGGGCCGCGTTGCTGGTAACGGTTACACCCGCTGCTCTGCCCTGCAACTGCTGCCCGAAGTTGCCGGCCGGCACAGAGAGCAGGTCTTTGGTATTCACTACTGCAACGGAGCCGGTAATATCTTTCTTTTGCTGCGTGGTATAACCGGTTACCACTACTTCCGAGAGTGAGCTGGTGCCGGAAGAAAGCTTTACGCTGAGGGTGGCCTTATCTGAAGCTGCTATCTCCCTTGAATCAAAGCCAATGTATTGATACAGCAGGATGGCATTACGGTCCGGTACCTGTAAATGGTACATGCCATCTGCATCAGACACCACTCCTTTATTGCTGCCTTTTACCAATACGCTTACACCGGGCAGCGGCTGCCCGTCGGTGGCAGATATAATGCGGCCCTGGATAGTGGTATCAGCAGGTACGGATGCATCGGGTACAATGCTGCCGTTTAACCTTTGTGGTGGCGGCGCTCCGGGGGTATAAATGGTGTAGCTGCTGCTGCCGAACTGTTTTACCTTCATACCAAAAGGGGAGAGCAGGTCTTTTAACAGCGCATCCAGCGTGGTGTACTGGCGGTTGTTGCGCATGTGCTGCAGCACCTTTTCTGCCGTGACCTGCTTTTGCTGCAGGGCTTCACTGTCATAGTCGAAAGTAACATGGTAGCGGTTGGCTATGCCGGAGAGGGCCTCTGTAAGCAGCATGCTTTTAGGCGCGGTTTTGCCCTGGCGCTGTTCCCGGTGGTTGTTCCAGGAAAGGTCCTGGGCAGCGGCGGCCTGCTGAAAGCACAGGCAGCACCCCAGGAAAAATAAGCGCCCGGAGCATCTTTTGTGAAAGACGTTCTTCATAACTGGAATATTTATTAATTGCGATCGTGTACTAACTAATGCTTGCTGCTTTTGCTGATAAATACCGTGTCTGCACGGCGTTCCATCTTTAGCTGATAAATGGTGCTGATCTTTTCCAACAGCTGGCCGGGGGCATTTGCCGGCGCAGTGCCATTGAAACGTTTATTCGCCAGGGTTAGCTGGTCCTGTATAACAAATTGCCATCCGTAAACATCCGTGAGGTAAGTAAAAATATCAGCCAGCGGCGCATCGGAAAACAGCAGTTGGTTATTACGCCAGGCCGTATGCCATGCGGCGTGTACGCGTTTGGTATGCAGCCCCTGCGCATCCATCGTGACCATTTCACCCGGCTGCATTTTTTTTGCCGGTAGCTTAGGGTTGGCGGGTACTACCTGCACTGCACCCTGTTCCAGCACTACTTTTAAGAGCTGCTGCTGCGTATTTACATTAAAGGCAGTACCCAGCACCTGTATATTACCCCGGCTGCATTGTACAGTGAAAGCAGGGGCGTGGGCGCTTTTCTGTATGGTAAAATAGGCTTCACCTTCCAGCTGCACCGTATAGGGATGCCGGTTATTATAGCGCAGGCGGGATTGCTGGTTCAGCACCACCTGTGAGCCATCTGCAAAAGTGATGCGGCGCATTTCACCGGCGCCGGTTATCACCACGGTATTTACTGCCCTGAAATGGCGATAGGTGAAAATGCCGGCTGTGATCAGTAATAAGATAGCTGCCGCATAACGCCACTGGCGGCCAATCCTGCGTACCAGTGTGCTGCGTGGCCGTAAATTTTGCCGGGTGAGCTGCAGCTGCTGCCAGATGTTTTCCACTACTACCGCATCAACCGGGGCCGGTGCAAAGGTATAGTGCAGCAGCAGCGCCCGGGCTTCCTGCACAGTGACGGCTTTGTGCGGATGATCGGCCAGGAATTTTTCCCAGAAGCTACTATCCGCAGCATCCGGTGTTTTTACCCAGCGGATAAAATCATCGTCCAGCGCCAGGTCCCAGGCTGTATATGTTGTATAGGCGGCAGTTGTTTTCATGCAGGCCACGGCATTTTTACACAGAGTACCGGAAGCGCTGATTTTATCCCTCCGGATCTCAAAAAAATTTAAAATTGGATCTTTTTCAAAAAAGAGGAGGTTCTTTGAATACTATTTAATGAAAGTTGGTGCGGAGCAGCAGGTATAACCAGGCGAGCGCAGGCCCCGGCACTATCTGGCGCAGGGCTTCCAGCGCTTTGTACACGGTTTTGTAGGCCGATTTCTGGTCTATTTCCATCATTACAGCAATTTCTGCATAGCTGAGCCCATGAAAAAAACGCAGGTAGATCACTTCTTTTTGCCGGGCCGGTAAGCGGTTAATGTATTGCTGCAGGGCGGCCAGCTGCTCTTTCTGCAAAAAAGCATCCAGCGCAGGTGGCTGTGTGGCGGCTGGTTCCAGCTGCAGCACGGTTTCAAACAACTGTTCCCGCTGCTGTTTGCGCAGCAGCTTTAAGAGCTCATTACGCACGCAGCGCAGCAAATAGAATTTAACGGATTGCGGCAGGGGTAATTGCTGCCGGTGCAGCAGCAGGTAGGTGAATACATTTTGCACGGCATCCTCTGCCAGCGCTTTTTCCAGGCATATTTTATAGCTGTAATCCAGTAAGGTGTGAATGAAGTGCCGGTATAACCATTCAAAGGAGCTCAGGTCGTTATCATGGGTAAATGACTGCCAGGCAAGCTGGTCTGCTGCTCCCGGCAGGGAAGCGGGGTCATTATATTTGTCCCTGGTTGACACGGGAGCAATATAATGTGCAAATGTGCAGATATGCAAATGTGCAGATGAATTTAATGTGCTGATGTGCTAATATGCTGATGTGCTGGTTTTTGCTGGCGCGGTTGTATACATCTGCACATCTGCATATTTGCACATCCGCACATCATTCCCTTCCCGTATCCAGGGTAAAACCGAAGGTGGAGCCTATTTCCGGTTTGCTGCGTACGTTGATGGTTTGGTTGTGAGCTTCTATGATGTGCTTTACAATGGCCAGGCCCAGACCGGTACCGCCAATATCGCGGCTGCGCGCACGGTCGGTACGGTAAAACCGTTCAAACACCCGGGGCAGGTGCTCTTCGGAAATGCCAATGCCATCGTCGGATATTTCTACCAGCACCTGTTTATCGTCCATTACATAAATGCTGGCTATGGTATGCCCGTCGTTCTTGCCGTATTTAATGGAATTATCCACCAGGTTCATAAGCACCTGCCGGATCTTTTCCTTATCGGCCTGCACGGCCACCGGGGCTTCGCAGCCTTTTTTAATATTGAACTTAATGCCTTTGGTATTGGCTTTCAGGGAAAGGGTATCAAAAATATCCCTGATCATGTCCTGGATCACAAAGGTTTCCTTGTTAATGGTCATTTCCCCGCTTTCCAGCTTGGATATTTCGTCCAGGTCATCTAACAAATGACAGAGGCGGTCAATATTTTTGGTGGCATTTTTCAGGAATACCTTGTTCACATTCGGATCTTCTATAGCGCCATCCAGCAGGGTATGTATGTAACCCTGCACGGCAAAGATGGGCGTTTTCAGCTCATGGCTCAGGTTCAGCAGGAACTCTTTGCGGAACTCCTCGTTACGGCGTAAGATCTCCAGCTCCTCTTTTTTCTGGATAGCCCATTTTTCAACATCCTCACTTACTTCCTCAATGGTTTTCAGGGGCAGTATGTTCTTGTTAAAGAACTCTTCCCGTTTGGATGCCTTGGTTTGGTAAATGAATTTGTAAATGAGCTTTATTTTCCGGTAAATGAAGTTCTGCAACGTGTATAGGTACAGGTAGTAGGAGACCAGGAAGGTAAGGATAAAGGCGGTGAGCATTACCTGCCAGGAACCATCTGCAATCAAACTACCCAGCGCTATTACGGCAGAAATAATAAGCGCGGTAAATCCCGCCAGCTTTTGAGGCGATAAATTCTTTGCTTTGAACATACTCCAGAGTGAGTAATTATTGTAATAACGGGAAATTAAGGTAAATTTTTTAGAAGCGGAAAGCATAAGTTAAAAGCAGAAAGCTGAAAGCACAAAGCAAAAAGCACAAAGCGCAAGGCTGAGAGCTGAAAGCACAAAGCCGGAAGCTGCTTGCTATTTGTTGTGAAAATAAATGAGTTGGATACAACAGGTTAATGAAAATGCAGGTTGGCAAACCACAGGTAGCTTTATGCTTTATGCTTTCAGCTTTCCGCTCATTTACATTTCAAACTTATAACCTACCCCTTTAACAGTGGTTACCAGGTCGATCCCTATTTTCTGGCGTATTTTACGGATATGTACGTCAATAGTGCGGTCGCCTACAATTACTTCGGTACCCCATACCTGGTTCAGGATCTCGTTACGCAGGAATACGCGGCCCGGTTTGGATGCCAGCAGCTGCAGCAGCTCAAATTCTTTTTTAGCCAGTATTATTTCCTGTCCTTTATAGGTTACGGTGAATTTTTCGCGGTCAATGATCAGGTCTCCCAGCTGCATCTGCATTTCTTCCGTTTTATGCAGGCGGCGGAACAGGGCATTGATGCGGCTTACCAGTAATTTGGGTTTAATGGGTTTGGCTATGTAATCATCGGCCCCCATATTCAGGCCGTCAATTTCAGACTTTTCATCGTTCAGGGCTGTGAGGAACAGCACCATGGTATCTTTAAATTCAGGTATTTTTCTGATCTCCCGGCAGGTATCTATCCCATTCTTATTAGGCATCATAATATCCAGCATAATAAGGTCGGGGCGAAAGATGCGGGCTTTCTGGATGGCTTCACTTCCATCTTTGGCGGTTACGGTATCGTACCCGGCTGATTTGAGGTTGTAGCTGATAATTTCCAGTATATCCGATTCATCATCCACCACTAGTATTTTGCCGACTACCGCTTGGTCTATCATAAAAATTGCACTTTATTAAGATGCCACAAAATTAAACAGCGTCTGCGTTAAGTTAACATTATCTAATTGTTAATTCGGTGTCAGCAGGCTGTTTGGCATACTGTAAGTTACAACAATTCCGGGGTACCTGAACCAGCCGGGCAGGCTATATTATCATTTAGGTGCATTCGTATCCTTTTGGTTATTATTGCCATTTTTGTTATGTAGTTGTTTAAGGGCATGTGTAAGCTCGTTCAGCATCTCTACCTGCCCCTGTTGCAGCTCCAGCACGTTCTGTTGTTGTTTTAACATCAGGCGGTCTATTTTTTCATTCAGCAAACGCACTTCCAGCTCTGATTTCAGGTTGATCATATAATCGTTCTTTGCCCGCTGCCGGTCTTTTTCCTCCTGCCGGTTCTGGCTCATCATGATCAGGGGCGCCTGCAGGGCGGCCACGCAGCTAAGCAGCAGGTTCAGTAAAATAAAAGGGTAGGGGTCAAAACCTTTATTATTCAGCCAGTAAATATTGATGCCTGTCCACGCCAGGATAAAAACCATGAACAGGATAATAAAGGTCCAGCTGCCGCCAAAATCGGCTATTTTATCTGCCAGCCGCTGCCCGAAGGTGAGCGGTATTTTTTGCATATCGTCTTCCAGCTGCTCCGTAAGGGTTTCATGATCGCGCAGCTTTTCCATCACCGTTTTTTCCAGCTCCGTCAGCTCACCGAGCTCCTTGGCAAAAAAGGCTTCATAATACTGCTGCCGGTAATGGGTTAGCTCGGAAATAGCCAGGCTGCATTTATTGTTGAAGTGCGGATGCTCCTTTTTGATCAGGTCAAACAGTTCTCTTTTAATAGACCGGCCGGTTACCTTTTCAGCCGAAGGAAAGTGCTGCCCGGAAAGATCGCTCACAAAAGTTTGCATTGTACTATTCTTCTAATATTAAAACGTTCAATTATTTATAACTGCGCTACCGCTCGCGGCATCCGGATGCAATTTATTAAACTCTGGCCATCGGCATACATCTAAAAATAGCCGTCCCGCGGGGCAGTAAGGAAATTGGTCGTAAATTTGCTATAAGGGAAAGCGAAAAGTATAGCTATAAATGAATAAATTTTTAATACTCGTATGCCTGGCTGCCTTACACGGCGCTATGGTATATGGACAGAGCGAGCAAAAGATAGACATCCCCATCGGCCGCCAGGGTTTTCACGATAACATAGACAAAGAACAGGCAGCAGCAGCTAAATTTGACGGTAAGGCAGATGACCTGGTAAAGGTTTCCGACGACCAGACCATTAACCTGCAGGTAACGAATGCCCTCATAAAGCAGGTGGATGATATGCAGCTGGATATAGAACGGGACACCACACTGGATCACCGCCTTAAGATCCGCTACCTGTCTGGCCTGTACAGCGTGCTGCATGACTACAATAATAAACGCGCCTACCATAAGATAGACCCGGCAGAAGCTCCCGCTATTATAGCGGCCTACAAGAATATGATGCAGGCCAATATTAAGGGCGAAAGCATTTTGCCTATAGCCCGTGAGCTTTCCTTTAACTCCGGCGAGAACCTGATAGAGATCTTTAAGGAAAACCCCGGTTATAAAGAGGCCCGGGGCGTGATGTTCGGCAAATATGCCTTTCAGAACCTGGAAACCGTGATGGCGGAAATAGGCAACTACCTGGATTACCCGGTAACCGATTCCGTAATTGCCGCTGTGGCCCGTAAATATCCCAACCAGGTGCTTACCTATGCTACCTCCTACACGCCGGTAGCTACTGCTATAAAAAAGAACCCGGACCCTGTGGTGCAGCTGATCGTAAAGATCGGCAACTCCGGCCAGTCGACCCGCATACTGCCTTTTATTGACGAGCTGATAGACGGCTCCATGAGCATAGATTCCCTGGAAAAGGTGGTGGACAGCGATTATCCTTATTTTAAGCAGATGGTGAAAACCTCTGTTGTGTTACAGCAAAAGAAAAGTAATGGCCAGAACCCGCTGGGTTTAAAGGCTATGATGGAAAATATGCAGGCCCGCTCCCTGCGCTACATTCGCGAGGTGAACGACCTGCACGAAGAGCCGGCGCCCGTACGCTTCCGCGTGGTAAAGGATTTTACACCGGAAGAACTGTACTACCTGATCGTGAACGGGCAGGAAGAATTATTTACCTCCAGCTACACCAACCATAACAACGCCGGCTTATACGACCAGATGATGGCCCGCATGAAGCCCGCGCGTGGCGATAGCCTGCTGATGGTAGTAAGCTTTGACCGTTTTAAGAAGTTCATTGCCATGGCAGCCGGTTTTAATACCCTGGATAATTTCCTGAAATCCATGGCGCCGGAAAATGCCAACTACCTGATGAAAAAATACATCAGCAGCCTGGAAAAAACAGAGGACCTGGAAGATGCAGTGGATGTAGCCAACTCATTTGGCAGCATCCGCGATCCCAAGCTGCTGGACTTTTTGCGGGAGGAAGTGAAAAAGAACTACCTGTTTGTATCCAAAAAAGGAGATAAGCGCGGTACCGTGATCTATGAGCTGCTTTCCAGCCTGTTTGATACGCAGGTGAGCAAAGGCAGCGACTCAACCAAAGCCACTGATATGGCCGCCAAGTTTAAGCTGCCCCCGGTGAACTATGTGGATTTCAGCGGCCTGGTGAGCGACAGTGGTATGGTTTACCAGCAGGTATTTTTCTATGGTGATAAAGACGGGCAGGAATCTTACGCCAGCTTTATGACCAGCTTTTCCGGCGGCGACTGGAGAGTGAGCAAAGGCCCCTCCTGGACCACCATTACTTCTGTAAAAGGCAAGCCTATTACCATTTTTGCCAACCTGCCGCTGGATGAGCCCAAGGATAAGGAAGCCATTCAAAAACTGAGCGATTACCTGGACGAAAAAGATATTCACCCAACAGTATTCATACACCGCGGGCATAGCTACCATGTAAATACTACGCTGGATAACCTGCAAAGCTCTGCCAAGATAGTGGTGCTGGGCTCCTGCGGCGGTTATCATAACCTGGCGGTAGTATTGCAGAAATCGCCGGATGCGCACATTATTTCTTCCAAACAGGTAGGTACCCGTTTTGTGAACGAGCCTATTATACGTACCCTGGAAGAGGTGATCCGCAGCGGTAAAAATGTTGACTGGGTAAAAATGTGGGCTGCCCTTAGCGCCCGTTTTGCCGGCGACGCCCGCAACAAAGAGCTTTTCAGTGATTACGTACCCCCGCATAAGAACCTGGGCGCTATTTTCATAAAGGCGTACAAGCAGATTATGAAGGAGGATAAGATAGTGAGTCGATAGTTGATGGTCGATGGTCCATAGCGTAATTCGCCTGGTAAGTTATAGATGAAGGACGACGGTCCACAGAACATAGTTCTGTGGACCGTTGGCATTTAGGATACCTGCTTGACAAGTATAACCTATAAACGCAGCAGGCAATGAACCAGGGATTATGGAGCCGTTTCGCAGCATAACCCGTACAGTAAGCTGAGCGCAGCAGGCAATGGACTATGGACCATCGACTATGGACCATGGACCTTTCCCTAAAAAGCCGTAGGTTTGTATAATCCATGGAGAATTTTACAATCAAGCGGATTTTTGACTTCAGTTTGTTACGGCGCCTCTTCTCTTTTGCAGTACCTTACAAAGGCTCCTTTTACTTGTCTATGGCGCTTACCATTGTGCTGGCGGTACTCTCGCCCCTGCGCCCTTACCTGATCCAGGTTACCGTAGATAAATATATTACCAGCCAGTGGATGCAAATGCTGGTGACCATTACCATTATTCAAATATTGCTGCTGCTGCTGGAAACGGTGGTGCGCTTCTTCTTCTCTTACCTTACCAACTGGCTGGGACAGTCTGTAGTAAAGGATCTGCGGGTAGCGGTATATAAAAAGATCGTACACCTGAACCTTTCTTTTTTTGACAGAACACCCATCGGAACCCTTACTACCCGCACCATTAACGATATAGAAGCTATTAACGACGTTTTTTCCGAAGGCATTATTTCCATTGTGGCCGATCTGCTCATGATCGTAGCCATCCTGGTGGTGATGTTTGCGGAGGACTGGCGCTTAACCCTCATCAGCTTATCGCCTTTCCCGGTGCTGATCATTGCCACCTGGATGTTTAAGGAAAGCGTGAACAAATCTTTTCATGCCGTAAGAAATGCGGTAGCTGCGCTGAATGCATTTGTGCAGGAGCATATTACCGGTATGGTGGTAGTGCAGGCCTTTTCTGCAGAAAAAAGAGAATACGCCCGCTTTAAAAATATTAACAAGGAACACCGCAAAGCCAATATACAGGCCATTTTTGCCTACTCCGTATTTTACCCGGTGGTGGAAATTATACTGGCCATTTCCCTGGGCCTCATGGTTTGGTGGGGCTCCAACAAGGTACTAAGCTATGAAGTAACGCAGGGGGTGATGATCGCTTTTATCATGTACCTGAACCTGCTATTCCGTCCGCTGCGGATCCTGGCAGATAAGTTTAACACCCTGCAAATGGGCATGGTAGCCAGCGAGCGCGTATTTAAAGTGCTGGACAGCGAAGAGCATATCCCCGACAACGGGCAGGTGAAAGCCACTAACATGCAGGGCGATATTGTGTTTGATCATGTATCCTTTGCGTACGTGGAAGACCGCTATGTGCTGAAAGACATTTCCTTCCATGCCAAACCCGGTGAAACCATTGCCATTGTGGGCCATACCGGCTCCGGCAAAACCACCATCATCAGCATACTGAACCGGTTGTATGAGATCCAGAAAGGACAGATAAAGCTGGATAATGTGAACATACAGGATTATGCGCTGGGTGAGCTGCGCAGTAAAATAGGGGTGGTGCTGCAGGATGTGTTCCTGTTCTCTGGTTCCATTTATGAGAACATTACCCTGCGCAATTACGCTATTAGCCGGGAGCAGGTGGAGCAGGCTGCCCGCCTCATAGGCATGCACGAGTTTATTATGCAGCTGCCGGGCGGCTACGACTACCAGGTAATGGAAAGGGGCAGCACGCTTTCCCTGGGCCAGCGCCAGCTGATCTCTTTTGTACGTGCATTATTGTATAATCCTGCCATACTGATCCTGGATGAGGCCACCTCCTCTGTGGACACCGAATCTGAGCTCCTGATCCAACAAGCCATAGACAAGCTCATTGCAGGCCGTACCTCCATCATAATAGCCCACCGTTTAAGCACTATCAGCAAAGCCAGCCAGATCATGGTGCTGGATAAAGGCGAGATCCGGGAAATGGGTACGCATGAGGAGCTGCTGAAGCTGGAAGGTTTTTATCATATGCTGCATAGCATGCAGTTTAAAAAAGCAGATAGCGTAGCGTAAAAAATTACCCTGATAACCTCACGGATGCGCATATATGATATCCGCCATTTATATGATAATTAATGCTGCCGGGAGCCATAAAAAAATGGTTCTTTTTGCATGTTTTAAAAGTTGGTTATCATTGTCTTGTATTGAGTCGCGCCTTTTTTTTCAAACCACTACCATTTTGAGTTAAAATCGGTTATCTTTGCGCAAAATTTCAGAAAACGGTGATTTCCTGCAACTTGCTCAAACATAGTCTGATAGCGCTGTTACTAGCCCTGAACATTATTGGTGTTAGCTCTTTTGCACATGCACAATCGCATGAAGAAAAAGAAACACATGATGCTTCCCAACATGCATTGGCCACGGCGGATGAACCGGGTGAACAAAAACATGGTTTTGATGCCAAGGAGGTGATCCTGGGCCACGTAAAGGATGCGCATGATTGGCACCTGGTAGATTTCGGTGAAACGGCCGTTACTATACCGCTGCCGGTGATCATTTACAATAAAGAAAGAGGCCTGTCTGTATTCTCCTCTTCCCGTTTTCACCATGGTCACGCTGCTTTTGACGGCTACCGCCTGGTAAACAGCCATTACCTGCATGAAAAGGGCCTGGACCCCGCTAAATACATGGATGGTAAAGTGATCGCAGTAGATGAGAACGATAATCCTACTGATGCAGAGATCTACGATCTTTCCATGACCAAGAACATCACCTCTATGCTGCTGGCCGCTGTGCTGCTGGTAATACTGATGCTGAATGTAGCCAAAGCATACCGGATCCGCGGATCCAAACAGGCCCCCAAAGGTTTCCAGAGCCTGATAGAGCCGGTGATCATCTTCATGCGGGATGAGGTGGTAAAGCCTAACATCCCTGGTAAGCACTATGAAAGATTTACTCCTTTTATATTAACGATCTTCTTTTTTATTCTCATTAACAACCTGTTGGGCCTGCTGCCCGGTTCTGCAAACGTGACCGGCAACCTGGCGGTAACCGCTGCGCTGGCTATCATTAGCTTTATAGCCATCCTGTTCAGCTCCAACAAACATTTCTGGGGTCACATTTTCAACCCTCCGGTACCGTTCGGTGTAAAGATCATCCTGGCGCCGGTGGAGCTGATCGGTGTGTTCACCAAACCTATTTCCCTGATGATCCGGTTGTTTGCCAATATACTGGCAGGCCACATTATTATCCTGAGTATTATTTCCCTGGTGTTTATATTTGGCGCCATGAACAGGGTTGCCGGCTACGGATTTTTACCGGTGACCATTGTATTCAACATTGTGATGATGATGCTGGAGGTACTGGTAGCTTTCATTCAGGCTTTTATCTTTGCTAACCTTACGGCAGTGTTCATTGGGCAGGCTATGGAAGGCGGGCATGATGAGCACCATTAAATAGTTGGCAGTTAGCAGTTGGCAGTCAACAGCCATCTGTATAAAGCAGTCATTGACTGCACACCGCCTGCTGACAATTGCGGACTAAAAAACATTTATTAATTAAATACATATAACAATCATGGCTCTTTTAACAATTTTATTGCAGGCTGCTGCAGGTGCTGGTCTGGCTAAAGCTGGTGGTGCTGTTGGTGCTGGTATTGCTGCTATCGCAGCTGGTATCGGTGTAGGTAACATCGGTAAAAGCGCGCTGGAATCCATCGCCCGTCAGCCCGAAGCGGCTAACGACATCCGTGCAAACATGATCCTGGCTGCGGCGCTGGTAGAGGGTGTGGCCCTGTTCGGCGTTATCGCAGGTCTGTTGGCAGTAGTGATGTAAGACAAAATTGATTACTGCATCCGGCGCACAGGGCAAAGGATGCAGTAATTGTAAGTATGCATTACGCTCAACGCCGAACGCTGAACGCATAAAGCACAAAGCAAAACAATCAGCGTTAAGCATTCAGCCTTAAGCCTTCGGCGTAATTCTTAAATCGTAATTTAAATCATCAATCATGGATCTGTTACAGCCCGCGTTAGGCTTGTTTACCATTTCATTCTTAATATTCGTCATTGTTTTCCTCATCCTGAAAAAATTTGCCTGGAAGCCCATCCTGTCTACTTTAAAGGAAAGGGAAACTTCCATCTCAGATTCTATTGCAGCTGCAGAAAGGGTAAAAGAAGAAATGGCGCAGATGAAGGCAGAGCATGAGCATGTGCTGGCAGAAGCCAAGGCTGAAAGGAGCAAGATCCTGAAAGAAGCCAAGGAAGCCAAAGACCAGATCATTGGCGAAGCCAAGACCCAGGCACAGGCAGAAGCGAAAAAGATCATTAACGAAGCCTATACCGCAATAGAGAACCAGAAAATGGCCGCCCTTACAGATGTAAAGAACCAGGTAGGCCGGCTGGTGATTGAAGTGGCAGAGAAAGTGCTGAGAAAAGAGCTGTCTGATAAATCTGCCCAGGAGCAGTTCATCAAACAACAGGCTGAAAGTATTAAATTGAATTAAGAGCTTTTAGCTGTTAGCATTTAGCCGCTAACAGCTAACCGCTAAAAGCTAAAAGCTGATAAAAAAATGCAAAATCCCCGTTTAGCATCCCGATATGCAAAATCTTTGGTGGATCTGGCCATTGAAAAGGGCCAGCTGGAAGTTGTCCGTGCAGATATGCAGGTGCTGCAACAGATCGCCAAAAGCAATCCCGATGTGGTGACTTTGCTGAGAAGCCCTGTCATTAAACCGGACAAAAAACAAAAGATCCTGGCAGCCATTCTGGAAGGTAAGGTGAGCAACGTTACTTCCATGTTCATTCAGCTGCTGGTAGCAAAAGGCCGCGAAAGCAACCTGCCGGAGATCACTACGGAATTTGCCCGGCAGTACAACCTGTTAAACAATATCAGCAAGGTAAAGATCACCACTGCTGTACCGCTGGATGCCGCCATCCTCAGCGCTATCAAGCAAAAGGTTGAAGCCGGCTCTGATAAAAAGATAGAGATGGAAACTGCTGTGGAGCCGGACCTGATCGGTGGTTTTGTACTGGAAACAGATGACCGCCTGTTTGATGCCTCCATTCTGCGCGACCTGAAAGATATTAAGAAACAGTTTGCACAGAACATTTATACGCCGAATATCAAATAATTACGATATACCGGTTTTAGCAGCATGGTTCCGTTTTATGG
>NZ_DATCRF010000236.1:0-10501 GCF_036569125.1 Chitinophaga sp.
CCCGCCGGCAGGGCCGCCTGTTCTATGAAATGAGCCATGAGCTGCAAAAAGCGCTGGGGTATATTGGCATACGCCACATAGCCAACAGCGCCGCCATACAGCGCCACCCCGACCTTCAGCTGGATATGGTGCGCCTGGGCATTGGCATGTACGGGATAGACAGCGGTAATGGTGAAATGCAGGAAAAGCTGCAAAATGTAAGCACCCTCAAAACCACCATCGCCCAGCTTAAATACCTCTCCGAAGGGGAAACCGTAGGTTACGGCGCCAAATGGACCGCCCCCGGCCCCGCTGTAATTGCCACGGTTCGTATAGGCTATGCCGATGGATACCCCCGCTCCCTGAGCAATGGGGTAGGGAAGATGCTCGTTCGCGGGCAGCTGGCCCCGGTAGCCGGTATAGTGGCCATGGATATGCTGATGCTGGATGTAACCCATATTCCCGAAGTAGCGGAAGGCGATGAGGTGATCGTTTTTGGGCAGCAGCTGCCCGTGCAGCAGGTAGCCTCCTGGGCCGGCACGATCCCCTATGAGATCCTGACCGGGATCTCCCAGCGGGTAAAAAGGATTTATTTTGAAGAGTAATACTGCTTTCCACTTTAAATAAATCTATTATTTTTGGTAAAATTTGTGTCCCCTCAAAACAGCCGTTATCCGTGCAGTTTGGGGATTACAGAATAGCACTAGACCATTATGAAATATCGTCACGTAATATTTATCGTAGTACTGATCCTGATCATAGACCAGGCGCTGAAGTTTTGGATAAAAACTCACCTGTATATGCAACAGGAGTTTGTGATCTTCCCGAACTGGTTCCGCATTCATTTCATTGAAAATGAGGGTATGGCCTATGGTTTAAAGTTCGGCGGGGACTTCGGTAAAATATTGCTGACCTTATTCCGCCTGGTAGCCGTGGTAATTGGTTTCTGGTATATGCGCAAGCTGGTAGCCCAGAAATTCCATACCGGTTTGCTCATTTGCGGCTCCCTGATCCTGGCCGGTGCAGCCGGCAACCTGATAGACAGTATGTTCTACGGTCTTATTTTCAGCGACAGCAGCTATGATATTGCCCGTTTTATGCCTAAGGAAGGCGGCTATGGCGCCTTTTTACACGGCCGGGTGGTGGATATGCTGTACTTCCCCATTTATGAAGGTTACCTGCCAAAGTGGATCCCTCTCAAGGGCGGCGACTATTTTATTTTCTTCCGCCCCGTATTTAATATTGCAGATGCAGCCATTTCTACCGGTGTAATAACCATCCTGGTGTTCCAGCGCCGCTTTTTCAGCAAACGCGTGGAAACCACCAACAATAACGGCAGCCGTAGTGAAGCCGTAGTAAATGGTGCAGTAGAATAAGCGTAAAGCATAAAGGACAAAGCATAAAGCTGTGGCAAGTGTGCAGGTGGCTGGAATACGTATGTAACGGCAGGGATCAGGATCTTATGTGCTGATGTGCCAATATGCAATGTGCTGGTTTCTGTTGATGAAATTTTATTTTATATGGCCTGTCAGATTAAATACTGACAGGCCTTTTACTTTATTACCCAACCACTTCTCCAATAATTCTATCCGCCGTCATCAGCATAAACATCATGCATTTAAGTCAGCGCTACACATTAGTACATCAATCAACCCATTAAATCACTCATCAAATCAACCCATCAAATCATCCGTTAAAACATCCCCTAATAAACACCAGCACATTAGCATATTAGCACATCAGCACATTCCCCTCATCTGCACATCTGCACATCTGCACATCTGCACATTTTCCCCCTCTTGCTTTGAAAAGTAAATTCCCTTTTATACATTTGTCCACAAATTCTATAGACTATATGATTTTCAGGGGTGCAATTATACAGTTTGTCTTTGGCCGATGTTGTGTAAACAGCACATCCACAATACATTATTGATCTATACCTACCATACATTTTAAAAATTTACCACCAAATAAACTACAATGCAACGAATTAAGTCTACCTACCTGTGGCTGTTATTACTGCTGCTGCCGATACTGGCACAGGCACAGCTGAATGGCAACTATATAATAGCCGGACGGATCGTAGATGATAAGGGAGAGGCCCTTCCCGGCGCCTCCATCCAGATAAAGAACACTTCTTTTGGCGCCACAACAGACAGCACCGGCCATTTTGAGCTCACTACCAATACCAAATTCCCCTACCGGCTGGTGATACGCCTCATTGGCTACCAACCGCAGGAGTTTGAGGTACGCAACAGCAACAGCCGCCTGCAGATACAATTATATACTCAATCCTTACTGGTGAATGAAGTGGTGGTATCTGCCAGCCGCCAGCAGGAGAAGCTGTTAAAATCACCGGTAGCCATTGAAAAGCTGGACATACGGGCGCTGAAATCCACGCCTGCAGCCTCTTTCTACGATGCCATCGGCAATCTCAAAGGCGTGCAGATGACCACCGCCGGCCTTACCTTTAAAGTGTTCAACACCCGCGGTTTTAACGTGCCCAATAACTTCCGGTTCATGCAGCTGGTAGATGGGGTGGATAACCAGGCCGCTACTTTGGGCGTGCCCCTGGGTAACGCCATCGGCCCCACAGAACTGGATATCTTAAGCGTGGAAGTTACGCCCGGCGCATCTTCCGCCCTGTATGGCATGAACGCCATTAACGGCATGTCAAACCTTGTTACTAAAAATCCTTTTCAGTACCAGGGCCTGAGCGTAATGCAAAAAGTAGCCTTTAACCATTTTGACGGTAAAGGCAGCTCACCCAAGCCTATTACGGAAACGGCCATCCGTTATGCGCAGGCGATCAATGATAAGTGGGCATTTAAAGTGAACTTCAGCTACATGAAGGGTACCGACTGGTATGCCGACAGCCATAACGACTTTAACCCGCAAAGCAAGGCCAATCCGGATTTTCCGCAGCTAAGCGGCGCAGATAATATTGCCAATGATGCATGGAATAAATATGCGGATCAGACAGATATTGCTATTAAGGACAAAGACGGCCGCGCCTACAACGTGCACCGCACCGGTTACTGGGAAAAAGACCTGGTAGGCGATTATGGTGTAAAGAATGTAAAAGCCGATGCTGCACTGCATTACAAGATCAGTCCTAAGCTGGAGCTGTCTTATGCATACCGTGTAGGCCTGATGGATGGCTTCTTTCAGCGTGGTAATCGTATTGGTTTAAAGAATGTATTGGTACAGAACCACAAGCTGGAGCTGGTGCATAATGATTTTACCCTGCGCTCCTACGTTTCCATTGAAAACACCGGCGACTCCTACAATATGAACCCGCTGGCCGATAACCTGGAGAAATCCTTTAAATCAGATAACCAGTGGAAAGCAGATTATACCACAGCGCTCAATAATGCCTTAACCGCCGATCCCGGCGACCTGGTAGCCGCTCACCGCGCGGCCCGCGCTGCTGCCGATAATGGCCGCTGGACACCCGGCACCGCTGCATTTGATGCGCAGGTAGCCAAGATCAAAAGCATTAACGACTGGGATATTTACCCGGTATCCAAAGATTCCACCAACAAATCAGGTGGTGCAGCCTTACTGCAAATGAGCCGCTTTTACCATACGGAAGGCACCTGGAACCTGCGCCAGTACGTTCATTTTGCCGATGTGCTGATAGGCGCTGATTACCGCACCTATGAGATCATCCCCGACGGGAACAACTTCGTGGACTTTACCCGCTCGCTGGACAAACGCAACCAGCCCGGCGGAAAACATATCTGGTACGGCAAAGTAGGCGGCTTTGTACAGGCATCCAAAACCTTCTTTAACGATGCCATTAAGCTCACCGGCTCCTTACGGTACGACAAGAACCAGGAGTTTGGCGGTAAAATAAACCCGCGTATAGCCGCAGTGTATACTACCAAAGATCAGAAGCACAACATCCGCGTATCCTGGCAGAACGGTTTCCGCTTCCCCTCCCTGTTTGAAGCCTATTCCTTTGTAAACAACGGGCAGGTAAGGCGTGTAGGCGGGCTGGCATTCATTGAGGATGGACTGGGTTATTTCAAGAACTCATACCTGACCTCCACCGTAACGGCCTTTGGTACAGCTACCAACCGCACCATTAACGCCAACCCGGGCATGACCACTGAAAATGCAGCGGCCCAGAATGCATCTATCCTGAAAGTAGCTAACCTGGATCCCATTGTACCGGAACAGATCCACGCATTTGAAGCCGGTTACAAAAGCGTTTTATTTGATAACAAGGTGTTTGTGGATGTAGATGGATATTACAACTCCTATAAACATTTCATAGGCCAGGTAGAAGTAGCGGTGCCGCAGAGCGGGGATGTGAACAATCCCACCTCCGACGTGCTGCTGCAAATGCTGGATAAGAACAAGCAAAACCGCTACCGGGTATGGACCAACAGTAAATCAACCGTGCAAAACTATGGGGCGGCAGTAGCGCTGTCTTACAACTTCTATAAAACCTACACTATCAGCGGTAATGTGAACTACAACAAGCTGGCGCAGGACAAAACCAAAGATGATGCCCTGATCCCCGGTTTCAACACACCGCGGTGGTTCACCAACGTAAGCTTTGGCAACCGGGCGGTGTTACCCAATGTAGGGTTTAACATTGTATGGCACTGGCAGGATACTTTCTACTGGCAAAACCTGTTTGGTAATGGCGATGTGCCGGCCTACAACACGGTTGATGCACAGGTGAGCTACCAGCTGCCCAAGCTGAGCACCACTATTAAAGTAGGCGGCTCCAATATCTTAAATACTGCTTATTTCCAGTATGTGGGCGGGCCTACCATGCGCGGCTTATATTATGTAACTATTACGTATGATGGCGTATTCAAAAAGAAAGCGTCTAATTAAGATCAGGATCCAATCATTATAGGACAGGTCCCGGGAATAAAACCCGGGACTTTTTTTTGGTTTTATTTGGATATGCTGTTTATTCCGGCTACCTTTAGTCTATAATTCATATAGACTATATAACGTTTAAGTATTATGTCGCATAACGAGGTGATAGACAAACTGGAACAACAACCGGCTACGCTGAGAAGGCAGGAAATGCTTATAACGCTGGTAAACGAAGAAAATAAGAAAAAGCGTGGCCTGTGGGTAATTATCACCCTCCTGTCTATCGTTACCATAGCCGGCCTGTGGGTCACCTATTATTACAATGTGCCGGCAGCTACCCAAACCAGGGTATACCAGTTCATACAATCCCTTTTTACTTCACAGCTTTTATTCTATATAGGAGTGGGCTTGGCCGCTCAAATGGTAGATGGCGCCCTGGGCATGGCCTACGGAGCTACTTCCTCCTCCCTGTTACTGGGCCTGGGCCTGCCCCCGGCCATTGCCAGCGCCAGCGTGCATGTGGCAGAAGTGTTCACTACCGGCGCCTCGGGCATTGCACACTTTAAGCTGGGTAACGTAAACAAAAAATTATTCTTATACCTGCTTATACCTGGTATGGCAGGCGCTATCATAGGTGCGTACCTGTTATCTGACAAAATTGATGGTAATATTATTAAACCCTTTATGAGCGCTTACCTCATGATACTGGGCATTATCATTATCAGAAAAGGGTTGCAGAGCCAGCGCCGTAAAAGCAAAGTAAAACGCCTGGGCCCCCTGGCTTTTTTTGGCGGCTTTATGGATGCTATTGGCGGCGGCGGATGGGGCCCCATCGTAACCTCTACCTTATTAAGCAAAGGCCGCACCGTACACTATACCATTGGTTCAGTAAATGCAGCAGAATTCTTCATTTCCGCATCCAGCGCCATTACCTTCCTGATCTTCACCGGCGTTAGCAGCTGGCAGGTAGTAATAGGCCTGATCATTGGCGGGGTAATAGCATCGCCCTTTGCAGCCATCCTGGTGCGTAAGATCAAACGCAAACCGCTTATGATCATGGTGGGTATTATGGTTATTATCCTCAGCCTGCGCACTATCTACTTAAGCATAAAATAAATATGCAGATGTGCAAATATGCAGATGTGCAGATGAATTGAATCAATTGTTTAAACCGTCTTAAAATAAAAATGTGCAAATGGCCATAACCATTTGCACATTTGCATATCTGCACATTATTATTTTATCTCTCCAACCATGTTGGCCGGGTCTACCCACTCGTCAAACTGCTCTGGTGTAACATATCCCAGCTTCACCGCCATTTCTTTTAAGGTAGTACCTTCTTTATGGGCTTTCTGCGCAATCTCTGCTGCTTTGTAGTAACCGATCTTTGTGTTCAGGGAAGTTACCAGCATCAGTGAATTATCAACGTGCTTTTTAATGTTGGCTTCAATAGGCGCCAAACCTTCTGCACATTTATCATTAAAGCTTACACAGCCATCGCCTATCAGGCGGGCACTGTGCAGGAAGTTGTAGATCATTACCGGCTTAAACACGTTCAGCTCAAAATGGCCGTTGGCGCCGCCAATGCCAATGGCAACATCGTTCCCCATTACCTGTGCAGCGATCATGGTAAGCGCTTCACACTGGGTAGGGTTTACCTTACCGGGCATGATGGAAGAACCGGGCTCATTATCCGGGATGAACAGCTCACCAATACCGGAACGCGGGCCGGAGCTCAGCATACGGATATCGTTGGCTATTTTCATGAGGCTTACAGCTACTGTTTTCAGCGCGCCATGTGCTTCCACAATAGCATCGTGCGCAGCCAGCGCCTCAAATTTATTTTCTGCAGTAATAAAGGGAATGCCGGTAAGGGTGGCAATATGCCGGGCCACATTCACGGAGTAGTTCTTGGGAGTATTAATGCCCGTACCTACCGCTGTACCGCCCAAAGCCAGCTCACTCAGGTGCGCCAGGGTGTTGTGAATGGCTTTCAGGCCATGATCCAGCTGGGACACATACCCGCTCAGCTCCTGGCCTACGGTAAGGGGCGTAGCATCCATAAAGTGGGTGCGGCCTATTTTTACCACGTGCATAAAGTCCTGCGACTTTTGCGCCAGGGTATTCCGCAGCTTCCGGATGCCGGGAATGGTTACCTCTACCAGCATTTTGTATGCAGCAATGTGCATAGCGGTAGGGAAGGTATCGTTGGAGGACTGTGATTTATTTACATCGTCATTCGGGTGTATCACCTTATCCTTATCAGTAAGCTGGCCGCCGTTGATCACGTGGGCGCGGTAAGCTACCACTTCATTCACATTCATGTTAGATTGTGTGCCGGAACCGGTTTGCCATACTACCAGGGGAAATTCAGCATCCAGCTTGCCTTCCAGGATCTCGTCGCATACCTGGCCAATGAGGTCGGCCTTTTCTTTAGGCAGCACGCCGGCATCCAGGTTGGTAAGCGCGGCCGCTTTTTTCAGATAGGCAAATGCGCGGATGATCTCCTTTGGCATTTTATTAATGTCCTGTGCTATCCTGAAATTGTCAATGGAGCGTTGGGTTTGAGCGCCATAATAGGCATTTACGGGTACCTGTACCTCGCCCATCGTGTCTTTCTCTATTCTGAATTCCATATGCTTGAATTTTGAGCCACAAACCTACATAAAGAATTACGAATTACGAATTGGTCAATTACGAATTAATAGACCACGGACGGCAGCCATCATCCGGATCAGGCACAGCACGCAACTATTAATGGCCTGGCTCAATTAACAGCCCTTTATTCATAGTCCCGATATGGCCCTTCAACAAAAAGGCTTCCATTCGTAATTATTCATAGTCATAATTATTTTCAATGGCATTCCCCGCCTGGCGGAGCTGGCTATGCGCCGCTTCGCGGGGTCGTAATTGAATAATTCGTAATTGACTGCTACTCCCCGGTAAAGTTCGCTTTCCGTTTCTGTATAAACGCGGCGGCGCCCTCCTGCAGGTCTTTGGTGGCAAAGCAGGAAGAAAATTCGTTGATCTCCAGGGCAAAACCATCCACATCCCCATCCAGGGCGGCGTTGGCGCATTTGACCACCCCGGCTATGGCCAGCGGCGCTTTGGCATGGATCTTTTGCAGTATTTCTTTGGCTTTGTCCAACAGCGCTTCTTTTTCCACCACATGGTTCACCAGCCCCATGGCATGCGCATCTGCCGCACTCACCATATCGCCCGTCATCATCAGCTCCAGGGCCCGGCCTTTGCCTACCAGCTTTGTAAGGCGCTGGGTGCCACCGTAACCGGGTATCAGGCCCAGGTTCACCTCCGGCTGCCCGAATTTTGCGTTGGCGCTGGCTATACGAAAATGGCAGGCCATGGCCAGCTCACAGCCACCGCCCAGTGCAAAACCGTTCACAGCTGCTATAATGGGCTTCGGACATTCTTCTATACGCTGGAAAATGGTATGCCCTTTTTTAGCTAATGCAGCGCCCTGCTCCGGCGACAGCTCCAGGAACTCTGAGATGTCTGCCCCGGCAATAAAGGCCTTTTCACCGGTACCGGTAATAATGGCGCTTTTGATCTCCTTTTTCTTGTATACCTCATCCACAGCCAGCGCCAGCTCATTCATCACGGTCTGGTTCAGGGCGTTCATCTTATCCGGGCGGTTGATGGCTATGATCAAAATATCATCTGTCAGGGTGGTGCTGATGGTTTCGTACATGGTTATTGTTTTGGTTTTACACAACTAAGTTATTGAATTAGCGCCAACATAAAATGGTGTTACCGGCCAAAGCCAGTAACACCATTCTGATCGGGGTTTAGTATGGCGGATACTAAAAGTTGGTTTCTGCGTGATAGTGGTGCTTATGCCTGTACTTATCCTTATGATAGTTGATGCGCCCAAAATCGTAGCTGAGCGTTACAAAGAACATTTTTGCTTCCAGGTTCTTGTAGGGCTGTGTAGCCACACCGTTCACGGTTTCCTGGAAATCCTTGTTAAAGAAATCATTCAGGTAATACTGTACTTTCAGCCCAAAGCCCGGCTGGAAGCGGAAACCGGCGAACACAGAAGGCATAAGCAACGGCGTACGGTCGCTGAACCATTCGTTGAATTTGTGTTTCTTATCACCATTCAGGAACTGTTTCTCTTTATAATTAAAGGCCAGGTCATAGGAGCCGCCGGCAAAAAAGAAGAGGCGGCCGTGGCGCAGATCGCCGATCTTAAAGCCCAAAGGCACGCCCAGCGTATATACACGGCGTTTCAGCTTTACAGAATCGTTGGCTTTGGTGATGAGTCCAATGTTCTTGATATTTAAACCGGTGAAGATGCCGAAGTTCTTATTAAAATCGTAGTTGAAGTTGGTGCCTATATTTACAAAAAAGGTAAAGCGGGGAATATTGCGCACATGCACGCCATTATCTTTTACACTGGTAGCAAAGGACAGCAAAGGCCCGTCGCCGCCCCAGGAAGTATACACCTTGTTCTTTTTACCACCGGCATATTCGCCGAAGGCCATCTTTTTCCAGTCTTTGGTAGAATCTGTTTTTTCCTGTGCAAAAATGCTGCACTGCAACAGGCAGGCTGCTGCGAGGAGGATCAGGTAACGTTTCATTTTCATTCGTTGGATTTTTTAAGCGGTTAGTTATACAGGCAGCAGTTATTGTGCCTGCTTCCCTGCTATAGTTTTCAAGCTGCTATTAAAAAGACGAATGACCGTGGAAAAGGTTGCAACCTTTAAAAATTTCTGTGCTCAGCTACCCAGCCGGAAATATAGCTGGCTATTTCCTGTGTATGCGTGCCCGGGGGAAACAGCTTGCCTACGCCCAGCTGCTGCAGGGCCTGCATATCAGTGTCGGGAATAATGCCGCCGCCGGTAAGCAGCACATCATCCATACCCTTTTCTTTCATGAGGGATATAATACGTGGGAATACGGTCATATGCGCGCCGGAGAGTATGCTGATGCCAATGGCGTCCACATCTTCCTGCAGGGCGGCGCTCACCACCATTTCCGGGGTTTGGCGCAGGCCGGTGTAAATAACTTCCATACCGGCATCGCGCAGGGCAGCGGCTATTACCTTGGCCCCGCGGTCATGGCCGTCCAGGCCCACTTTAGCTACCAGTACCCGCAACGGGCGTTTCAAAGGGTTGACCATTTGGTGTATAAGATATTGAGGGGTAAATGTAGTGTTTTTTGTGTGGAGTCCATGGTCCATAGTCGATGGTCCATGGACTGCCGCGCAGCCGGAGTACTGCGTGTATGGTAGAAGGGCCCCGTAAGCGCACAAAAAGCAGGTTAGAGGAT
The DNA here is from genome assembly GCF_036569125.1 of Chitinophaga sp. Lineage (GTDB taxonomy): Bacteria > Bacteroidota > Bacteroidia > Chitinophagales > Chitinophagaceae > Chitinophaga. The sequence goes on from NZ_DATCRF010000236.1 coordinate 10,114, forward strand.
CCGCCACCCATCAGCCTGACCACGAACTTCCTTTGCCCGTGGAGTATGCTATGGACCATGGACTGTGGACCATTTTGCTTACCTTTGCCATCCGTAAAATTACAACCGGTTTTATATGAGTGAAGAAAGATCTCTCAATTTTTTAGAACAGATCATAGAAGAAGATCTCGCAAAAGGCGCAAATGGCGGCCGGGTGATGACCCGTTTTCCGCCGGAACCCAATGGCTACCTGCACATTGGGCACGCCAAATCTATTTGTCTCAACTTTGGGTTGGCCCAGAAATACAACGGGCAAACCAACCTGCGTTTTGACGATACCAACCCGGTAACAGAAGATACGGAGTATGTGGATTCCATCAAAGCCGACATTAAATGGCTGGGCTTTGAA
>NZ_DATCRF010000237.1:0-8445 GCF_036569125.1 Chitinophaga sp.
CATTTTTTTATTATGGAAACTTTTGTAGTTTAAAAAGTTTCCCTAGTTTTGTCGGGGCATTAGATACCTCTCAGCGCCCATTTGAACCATGGAAGTACAGGAAAGAATATTAGATACTGCCTTTGGCCTGTTCCGGCAATACGGCACCAGGTCCATTACCATGGACGATATTGCCACCCGCATGGGCATTTCCAAAAAAACCTTATATGCGCATTTTGTAGATAAGGACGATATGGTAGTGCATGCCATCAGGCGGTACCTGGAAATTATCCAGGAAGAGGAACGCATCATCATCAGCAAAGCAGATAACGCCATAGAAGAGCTGTTCGGGATCATGAACATGATGGACGAAAAGCTGCGCAACATGAACCCCGTGATCATGCTGGACCTGCAAAAGTTCCATTCCCAGGCATTCCTGGTGTTCCAGGAATACCGCAACAGCTCCCTGCGCACCACCATCCGCACTAACCTGGAACGGGGCATCGGGGAAGGGCTGTACCGGAAAGATCTGGATGTGAACATCCTCACCCAGTTCCGCATTGCCTCCGCCATGGTGTGTTTTCAGCCGGAAGTGTTCCCGCTGACGGGCTATGATATGGGAAAGGTGCAGCGCGTATTACTGGAGCATTTTTTATACGGCGTATCGTCGGAAGAAGGTTTCCGCTTAATAGAAAAGTACAGGCAACAACAACTATCGCTAAACAAATAGATACAACTGTATGCAATCAGAACGAAAGCACATTATCCTGGCCGGTTCATTGCTACTGCTAATGGCACTTACCACCACACTGCGCGCGCAGCAAACTACGCCGCAGCCACAGGGGCCCTTGCAGCTTAGCGCCAAACAGGCCGTGGATTATGCACTCGCTAATCAAACAACAATTAAAAATGCTAAGCTGGATGAGCTTATTCAGCTGGCTAAGAACAAGGAAGTAAGCGGGCTGGCATTACCCACCATTACCGCTAACGGCGCTTACTCCTATTCACCCGTACTGCAAAAGTCGCAGATAGATCTGCACAACTTTGATCCCAATGCGCCGGAAGGCACTTACCAGGCCGTGGCTTTTGGGCTCACCCATAACATGACCGGTGATATAAAGCTTAACCAAACCTTATTTGACCCCAGCGTGCTGGTAGCCTTACAGGCCCGCAAAACGCTGGAGGAGCTGGTTGCGCGCAATGTGCAAAAATCAGAGGTAGATGTAAAGGTAGCCGTATACAAAGCATACTACAATGTGCTCTCCGCCAATAAAGCGCTCACCATTCTCAAAGGGAATATTGCCACACTGGAGAAAACCCTTTCCGATACCCGCGAAACCTATAAGAACGGGCTGGCCGAGAAGCTGGATGTTGACCGCTTAACCGTGCAAATGGCTAACCTTAGCACAGAGATCACCAAGCTGCGCAACCTGATAGAAGTAGGCACCGCTGCACTGAAATTCCAGATGGGCATGCCCATGGCGCAAACCATAGAATTAACGGACACGCTCTCTACCGAAGCCATTGCAGCGCAAACAGTGAGCGTGGATAATTTCAATTACGATCAGCGGATAGAGTACCAGGTGCTGCAGTCACAGAAACGGGCAAACGAATATGATCTGAAACGGTATAAGATGAAAGGCCTGCCTACGCTGTCCTTTAATGCCTCTGCCGGCTCTTTGAGAGGTTCCAGCGAGTTCGATTATTTCAGGAACCCTACCTGGTATGGCTATAGCACGCTGGGGCTGAACCTTTCCGTACCCATTTTTGCCGGCTTCCAGCGCAAACGGCAGGTAGACCAGGCTTTCCTGGCCCTGAAAAAAACAGAGCAGAATGTAGAGAACCTGAAGCTGTCTATTGACCTGGAACAATCACAATCTGCCTCCACCTTCCGCAATAACCTGCTTACCCTGCAATCACAGGAGCAGAATATGCAGCTGGCGCAGGAAGTATATACCACTACCCAGGTTAAGTACCGTGAAGGGGTAGGCAGCAGCCTGGAAATGAGCACCGCGGAAAACGATCTGCTCACCGCACAGAAGAATTATTTCGATGCCTTGTACAATACGATAGTGGCGAAGATTGATTACATGAAGGCCTACGGAAAATTGTAAAAGCTAAACCTAAACTGATCTTTAAAATTCGATCTATATGACCAAAAGATATTTCGTTATTCCCTTCGCTACCCTTATACTGGCCGCTTGCGGCGGGGGCGCTCCCAATAAGGAAGCCCAGCTGCAAAAACTAAAGGAGCAACGGTCAAAGCTGGAATCACAGATAGCCGCCCTGGAAAAAGAGGTAGGTAAAACAGATACCGTAGAAAGAGTAAAAACCGTTACCCTGGCCACCCTGGACGATACTACCTTCCAGCATTATATTGATGTGCAGGGCAGTGTGGATGCACGTGAAAATGTGAACGTAACCTCCAAAGTACCCGGTGTAGTAACCGCCATCCTGGTAAAAGAAGGCCAGCAGGTAAGCAAAGGCCAAACCCTGGGCCAGGTGGATGATCAGCTGGCGCGCTCCAGTATCTCAGAGCTGAAAACACAGCTGGAGCTGGCCACTACTACCTACGAAAAGCAAAAGCGCCTCTGGGATCAGAAAATAGGCAGTGAAATGCAGTTCCTTACCGCAAAGAACAATAAAGAAAGCCTGGAAAGAAAGCTGGGTACCTTAAACGAGCAGCTGGCGCAAACCCGCATTGTTTCCCCCATCAATGGAACGGTAGATGCAGTAATAGCCAAGCTGGGAGATAACGTTGGTCCCGCTTCCCCAACCGCTGCTTTCCGCGTGGTGAACAGCAATGCATTAAAAGTAGTAGCCAATGTAGCAGAAGGCTATGCAGGTAATGTAAAAACCGGCGATGCAGTGCTTATCAGCTTCCCGGACATTAATAAAGACATCCGTACCAAAATAGGTTTTGCATCCCGCACCATTGATCCGCAAAGCCGTACCATTAAAATTGAAGTGCCGCTGCCGGCCGATCAGGCCCTGCGCCCTAACATGATAGCCCATGTGAAGATCATAGATTACACTGCAAAAAATGCAGTAGTGATACCAGTGAACGTAATACAGTACACCATGGGCAAACCCTTTGTGGTAGTGGCTAAGGAAGCGGGTGGTAAAATGCTGGCACAGCGCCGCGATATTGAAATGGGGCGTACCTATAATGATATAGCCGAAATAAAGAACGGACTGCAGGTGGGCGAGAAGCTGGTGACAACCGGTTACCAGGGATTAAATGATAACGACCTGATTAAACTCTAGCTATCAGCTAAGCTAAAAGCTAATGTATGCAAGACAACCTGAATAAAGAATTTAAGCCTACCAGCTGGGCCATTGATAATAAGGTGAGTATTTATGTAGCCACCATTATCATAGCCTTTGCCGGTATCCTTTCCTACATATCGTTACCCAAGGAGCAATTCCCGGAAGTAGTGTTTCCACAGTTCTATATTAATACGCTGTACCCCGGTACGGCGCCGGAAGATATGGAAACGCTGGTGACCAAGCCCATTGAAAAACAGTTGGGCGGCATCTCCGGTGTAAAGGAAATTAAAAGCACCTCCCTGCAGGACTATTCCATCATCACCATAGAATTTAATACCGATGTGGATATAGAAACCGCGCGGCAGGAAGTGCGCGAGAAGGTAGATGAAGCCAAGGCCGACCTGCCTTCCGACCTCACCGTAAATGGTAAGGAACCGCAGATCATTAAGATAGATGTATCGCAGATCCCTATCATGAACGTGAACCTCTCCGGCGATTTTGATCTGCAATCCTTAAAGAAGTATGCAGATGAAATGCAGGACCGCATTGAAGCGCTCACGGAAATTACCCGCGTGGATATTGTAGGCGCGCTGGACCGCGAGATCCAGATCAACGTGGATAAATACAAGATGGACGCCGCCCGCATCAGCTTTGATGATATCATTAACGCAGTAGGTGCGGAGAACCGTACCATCTCCGGCGGCCTGGTATCTATGGATGGGCAAAAGCGTACCCTCAGTGTAAAAGGCGAGTATAAGGATGCCAGTAAGATCGGCAACATTGTAGTGCGCGGTATGTCCGGCGCCGTAGTGTATCTGAGAGATGTGGCAGATGTGGTAGATGGTTTTAAAGAGCAGGAAAGCTATGCCCGTTTGAATGGTAAGAATGTAATTACGCTGAACGTAATTAAACAAAGCGGTAAGAACCTGATAGATGCCTCTGACAAGATCCGCGGCATTATTGCAGACATGCAAAAGAGCTATCTGCCCAAAGGCCTGAAAGTGGATATCACGGCCGATCAGTCTAAATCCACCCGCGTAACCCTGCATGATCTGATCAATACCATCATCATTGGTTTTGTGCTGGTAACTATTATCCTCATGTTCTTCATGGGTGCGGTGAACGCCATCTTCGTGGCCTTGTCGGTACCCATCTCCATGTTCATAGCATTTCTGATCCTACCCATGTTCGACTTTACGTTGAACATGATGGTGCTGTTCTCCTTCCTGTTAGCATTGGGTATAGTGGTGGATGACGCCATTGTGGTGATAGAGAACGTGCACAGGATCTTTCATGAACGGCACGACCTTGGAATTGTGAAAGCCGCTAAAATAGCGGCGGGCGAGGTGTTCCTGCCGGTATTATCCGGTACGCTCACCGTGCTGGCGCCTTTTGTGCCGCTGCTGTTCTGGCCCGGTGTAATAGGTAGTTTCATGTTCTTCCTGCCCGTAACGTTGATCGTTACACTGGGCGCCTCGCTGGTAGTAGCCTATATCATCAACCCTGTGTTTGCAGTTGATTTTATGGACCGCCATGAAGGAGAGGAGCATCCCAAACCTAAGTTCGACAAGAAGTTTAAAATACTCACCGCTGTATTTGCAGTCATAGCGCTTATAGCATATGCCAATAGTTTTGGCGTGGGCAACTTTGTAGTGTTCATGTACCTGCTGATAGTGCTGGAACGTTTCTGGCTGGGCGGTGTAGCCCGCCGTTTCCAGCAGCACACATGGCCCAGGGTGCAGGAATGGTATCACCGCCGTTTGGAGTGGTGTTTGAAAGGCTGGCGTCCGATAGGCATTCTGTTTGCCACGTTTGGCCTGCTGATCTTCAGCATTATCTTAACCGGTATCCGCAATCCTAAAGTGGTGTTCTTCCCGCAGGCAGATCCGAACTTTATTTATGCTTACCTGGAGCTGCCGAATGGTACCGATCAGAAGTACACAGATTCTATTACGCATATTGTAGAGCAGCGGATCACTAAAACAGTAGGCGCTAACAATCCTATTGTGGAATCCATTATCTCCAACGTAGCAGTAGGCGCCGGCGATCCCAGCCAGATGGATCAGAGCGTGCAGCCGCAGAAAGGTAAGGTAACTGTAGCCTTTGTGGAGTTTGGCGCACGTAAAGGACAATCTACCAAAGACTACCTGGGCAAGATCCGCGATGCGGTAAAAGGCATACCCGGTGCGGATATTACGGTAGAGCAGGAGCAGGGCGGCCCCCCCACAGGCAAGCCGGTTAACATAGAGATCAGCGGGGATGATTTTAATGAGCTAACGTTAACGTCTATGCGCTTAAAACGCTACCTGGATTCTTTGCAGATAGGTGGTGTGGAAGAGCTGAAGAGCGATTTTGAAAGCAACAAGCCGGAAATACTGGTGAATATAGACCGTGAAAGAGCCAATAAGGAAGGCATTTCAACCGGTGTAATAGGCATGGCTTTGCGCAATGCCCTGTATGGTGCGGAAGCTTCCAAGTTCAGGGATCCGGAAGATGATTACCAGATCATGGTGCGTTTTAAGGAAGATCAGCGTAATAATATTAATACGCTCATGAACCTGAACATTACCTACCGCGATATGAACATGGGCGGCGCTATACGCCAGGTGCCCCTGTCTGCAGTAGCCAATATCACTTATTCCAATACTTACGCCAGCGTAAAACGTATCGATCAGAAACGGGTGGTAACCCTGTACTCCAATGTACTTACCGGGTTTAATACCAACGAGGTAGTGCAGAAGGTACAAAGCGCCATTAACCAGTTCAGCAAACCGGACAGCGTAATTGTAAAAATGACCGGTGAGCAGGAAGATCAGCAGGAAACTATGAACTTCCTGGTAATGGCTATGCTGGGCGCAGTAGGCCTGATGTTTATGATCATGGTAACACAGTTCAACTCAGTAGGCCGTCCGCTGGTAATAGCCATGGAAATAGTATTCAGTATCATCGGTGTGTTCCTGGGCTTCTCCGTTTTTGGAATGGATATCTCCATTGTAATGACCGGTGTAGGTATTATGGCGCTGGCAGGCGTAGTGGTACGTAACGGTATAGTGCTGGTAGAGTTTATTGATCTGCTGATCAAGCAGGGTACGCCGGTGTATGATGCCGTGGTAGAAGGCGGCAGAACGCGTATGACGCCGGTATTGCTTACCGCCATAGCCGCCATCCTGGGCCTGATACCGCTGGCCGTAGGGTTGAACATTGACTTTGCCACCCTGTTCTCCGAAGGTAACCCGCATCTGTTCTTTGGGGGCGATAACGTAGCCTTCTGGGGCCCGCTGGCCTGGACCATGGTGTTCGGGTTGATCTTTGCCACCTTCCTTACGCTGATCCTGGTGCCTGTAATGTACGCCATGAACAAGCGTTCCATTGATGTGCTGGATCATTACAAGCTGCCGCGCGGTTTAAAATATGTACCCTTCCTGGTGCTGTTCCTGAAGCTGTTCAGCAAAAAGGAAACCGTACGCAGGCTGCATGATCCGCATTATGTATCCAGCAAACCGTATGCATTTTTCACAGATGCGGAAATGGCTAAAGAAGACAAAGAACATGCGCACAGCATGGAAACAAATATTTCAATGAATTAAAATAGCTGGCTATTTAAACAATAGCCATACAGTGTAACAGTTGTAGGTTTAACAGATCACCGTTCCGATATCTATCGGGACGGTTTTTTTTTGTAATATTTAACAGTTGTTTAGTTGCTGCATTTATTACTTTTGACACAGATATCCCGAAAAGATCAAAATCATATGCGGAACCACGAAATCGATTATAAGATATACGGGGAGGAGATCCAGATAGTAGAAATAGAGTTAGACCCCCAGGAAACGGCCGTTGCAGAAAGCGGAAGCTTTATGATGATGGACCAGGAAATACAAATGCAAACCATGTTTGGAGATGGCTCCCAGCCCAGCCAGGGCCTTTTCGGGAAGCTGCTTTCCGCCGGCAAACGCATGATCACGGGAGAAAGCCTGTTCATGACCGCCTTTACAAATGTGGGACAAGGAAAGAAAAGAGTGAGCTTTGCAGCCCCTTACCCCGGTAAAATTATTCCCATGGACCTGGCCCTGATGGGCGGTAAGGTAATTTGCCAGAAAGATGCATTCCTTTGCGCCGCCAAAGGCGTAAGCATAGGAATAGAGTGGCAGCGCAGGCTGGGCACGGGCATTTTTGGCGGGGAAGGTTTTATAATGCAGAAGCTGGAAGGCGATGGCCTGGCCTTTGTACACGCCGGCGGCCTGGTAATAGAAAAGGAACTGCAGGCTGGTGAAGTGCTGAAAATAGACACCGGTTGCGTAGTGGCCTACACCCAGAATGTGGATTTTGATATTGAGTTTGTAAAAGGAATAAAGAATATGGTTTTTGGTGGCGAAGGCTTGTTCTTTGCCACGCTCAGAGGTCCCGGTAAGGTATGGATCCAGTCCCTGCCCATCAGCCGTTTGGCTGGCCGCATTATTGCGTATGGTACAGGACCCCGTAAAGAAGAGGGTAGCATACTGGGCGGCCTGGGAAATTTACTGGATGGAGATTGAACGGCTTAGGCGCACTGGTGGTAGAAAAATTTTGTTATTTAAAAGATAATTTACAGAAAATTTACCAACAAAGTAGTAGCTTAGCCTTATAATTACTGTTGAAAAACCATTTACCTATGCCAGCCGGTACTTTGAACAGGAAAATGAAAAAAGTTTGTTATGAAACGACTGACAGTGTAAAATAAATGGGGTGGATCAGTGAATGACGTCGATATTCCCGTATATTTGATATCAGGTAGCATCAATCTGTCGTTCTGAGCTAAATTGGATTCGCCAAAACACTAATGAGAAAATAATATGATAGGTGCGGTATAATAAAGGAATGCGCACCATAATAATTGTAGGAATGCGGCACTCAATTATCTTTATTCTTCCGGAAAGAGGTAATTCTTCCAGCTAAAACTAAGAAACAGGTAAAGAGAATTTTAAACACAAAAATGATAAAGCCGGTATATTAATGTGGACTGGAGAAAACCCGGGATGACCATACCTGGGTATCATCGGCACTAACTATATCACTCACCATGGAGATGAATTTCATTTTTATGAAATCATAGCTATTATTGCTTCAAACGCTTAATTAAGTAAGATGAATTTTGAGAGAAACGAACGCCCCCGCAAGCCCTACTCTTCAGATGTTAACAAAGAGTATGATCCCAAG
>NZ_DATCRF010000238.1:0-11675 GCF_036569125.1 Chitinophaga sp.
TAACGATACAAAGTTCACCATCTCCCAGAGCATGAAATTCCCCACCATTTACACCCGGCAAAAAGCCCTGCTGGATGCGGAATGGAAGGGTGGGGTGCTGAATGCAGCTGTAAAGGAAAAAGAGCTGCGGCAGCAGGTAACCACCGTATACTACAATATGCTGTACCTGCGGCAAAAGCAGCAGCTGTTGCGGTATATTGATAGTCTGTATGCAGCCTTCCTGGATAAGGCCACCCTGCGCCTGAAGCTGGGAGAAAGTAATATAGTGGAAAAAGCTACGGCCACGGCTCAACGCGGGCAGGCAGGCCAGCAGCTAAACCAGGTATCGCAGGATTACAGCATTCTGCAATCCAGGCTAAAGCTGCTGCTGAACACCGCTGAAGATGTTGAACCGGACCAGGCGCCCTTAAAAATGGAGTTACCTGTTATTACAGATACCGCCGGCCTGTTACAGCACCCTTACCTGCAGCTGCTGGCGCAGCAGCAACAGATCAGCGCTATGCAATACGGCGTGGAAAAGGCCCGGCTGCTGCCTGATCTTTTAGTGGCCTATAACAATACAAGCATTAAAGGCACCGGGGCAGATGATAAGTATTATTCAGCCAGCACACGCTTTCAGTCTGTACAGGTAGGCATAGGCATCCCCATTTTCTTTGGCGCGCAAAAAGCCAGGATCAGCGCACAAAAGATCAATCAAACACTGGCTGAGAATAATTACCAGGCCGGGGTACAAAACCTGCAGTCGCAGTACGACCAGGCGCTGAAACAGTACCACAAAGCCTTACAGGCTGTATCTTATTTTGAGGATACCGGCCTGCAGAATGCAGATACCGTTATACAGGGCGCCAATGACCAGTTCCTGAACGGGGAGATCAATTACCTGGAATGGGTGCTGCTTACCAACCAGGCAGTAGGCATCCGCAATGAATATATAGATGCGTTAAATAACCTGAACAGCGCTATTATTAACATCAATGCTTTAATGAACAGATAAGATGAAGAATGCACAACTATATATATTGGCTTTAACATTCCTGCTGGCGGCCTGCGGGCAAAAGAAAGCAGCAGAAGAAAAAGCGCCGCAGGAAACTGCCGGCAACCTGGTACAGTTAACAGATGCACAGTTCAAGAACGCAGGCATTGTTACGGCCAAACCGGAAAAACACCACATGGCCGAAGAGCTGCGGGTAAGCGGTAAAATTGATGTGCCGCCGCAGAACATAGTAAGCGTAAGCTTTCCGTTGGGCGGATATTTAAAATCCACCAACCTGCTGCCTGGTATGCATGTGAACAGGGGCGATATTATTGGTGTGCTGGAAGATCAGCAGTTTATTCAGCTGCAGCAGGATTACCTCACCTCCAAGGCCCGCCTGGGTTTCCTGGAAAAGGAATACGCCCGCCAGCAGGCGCTGAACCAGAGTAAGGCCAGCAGCGATAAGCTATTCCAGCAAACGGAAGCAGAGTATAAAAGCCAGCAGATCCTGTTACGGGGCCTGGATGAAAAGTTAAAGCTCATAGGCGTGAACGCCGCCCGCCTGAATGAAAGCTCCATTTCACGGCAGGTGAATATTTACGCGCCCATTAATGGTTTTGTAACCAAAGTGAATGTGAACATCGGCAAGTATGTGAACCCGCCGGATGTGCTATTCGAGATCGTGAACCCGGATGATATACACCTGGGCCTTACTGTATTTGAAAAAGACATCAACAAGCTGGCCATAGGGCAGGAGGTGCTGGCCTATACCAATGGCAACCCCGCTAAAAAGTACCGCTGCAAGATCATCCTGGTAGGCCAGGATGTAGAGCCGGACAGAAGCGTGCAGGTGCATTGCCATTTTGAAGATTATGACCGCTCCCTGATACCCGGCACTTTCATGAACGCCACCATAGAAACCACCGCCGATACTGCCTGGGCCTTACCGGAAGAAGCCATTGTACGCTACCAGAACCAGCAATATGTTTTTGTGCAAAAGGATCAGCGCATCTTTGAAATGCAGCCCGTGAAAACCGGCGCGCATGCAGAAGGCCTGGTTGCCATCGTTTCAGAGGATGAGAGCATAAGCCGGCAGGCCTTTGTAACCAAAGGCGCCTACTCCCTGTTAATGCAGCTCAAGAACATCAGCGAGGAAGAAGAGTAACAGCAACCATCCTCCCATCCGCTAAAGACAGCTTTAAGCTTTTTGCTTTCTGCTTTCCGCTTTTTTACTTTTGTGCCATGAAAGCATTTCTTTTCGACATGAACGGCACCATGATCAACGATATGGGCTATCATTTAGACGCCTGGTATAAGATCCTCACCGAGGACCTGGGAGCCAGCCTGGAACGGGAGGCCGTAAAAAAGCAGATGTATGGCAAGAACGATGAACTGCTGATCCGCATCTTCGGGGAAGGACGTTTTACTGCAGATGAGATGGCGGAGCTTTCCGTAGAAAAGGAAAGGCGTTACCAGCAAACCTATAAGCCCCACCTGGAGCTTATAGCCGGCTTACCGGCGTTCCTGGAAAAGGCGTACCAGCAGGGCATTCCAATGGCCATTGGCTCAGCCGCCATTACCTTTAACGTGGATTTTGTGCTGGATAACCTGAACCTGCGCCACTACTTTAAGGCCATTGTAAGCGCAGAAAGTGTGCAGATCAGCAAGCCCCACCCGGAAACCTTTTTACTGGCTGCCAGCCTGATAGGCGTGCAGCCGGCGGATTGTATCGTGTTTGAAGATGCGCCCAAAGGAGTGGAAGCCGCCGCCAATGCCGGCATGCGCTGCGTAGTGCTTACCACTATGCACACCCGTGATGAGTTTGAGGGCTATTCCAACATCATTGCCTTTGCAGATGATTATACCACGCTGGACGTGGATGCTTTATAAGCAGCTTCAGGCCCGGCAGGCCCCTGAACAACCTGCCGGGCCTTATAACCCCTTTCCCGGCTGCATTCCCGCTTACATTTTAACCGCTGCGCATATAATTTTAACCACCTTTTGCTTACCTTTAAAATTAATTGTATAGATGACATTTAATTGTATATCTTGCAACAGGAAATAACCAGGCAAAAGGCCGGTTTAACCACCCGGAGGCAAAAAACTACCGGTCTGATGGTTTTTTAGCAGTTGTTTATAGAATATGAGCCGGGTGATATATATTAGCATAAACTAAACACCTGGGTGTATGACACGTTATTCCCGGCAAACTAGAATGCTGGTAGCCATAGACTGTATTATTTTTGGATTTGACGGGCAGGACCTGAAACTGTTGGTAATAAAACGTGGGTTTGAGCCGGAGAAGGGCAAATGGAGCCTGATGGGAGGTTTTGTACAGCCGGATGAAGGCTTTGAAGAAGCCGCCGCACGTACCCTGAAAGTGCTTACCGGCCTGGAAGGAGTGTACATGGAGCAGCTGATGGCCTTTGGCAGCCCCACCCGCGACATGATGGAGCGCACCATTTCTGTAGCTTATTTTGCGTTGATAGACATTAACACCTACAAGCAGCAGCTAAGCGAAGAATACCGCGCAGAATGGATCTCCCTGAAGAAATTGCCGAAGCTGATCTTTGACCATGCCGACATGGTTGAGCAGGCACAGGCAAGATTAAGGTACAAGGCAGCCATTCACCCCATCCTGTTTGAGCTTTTACCCCAGAAGTTTACCATCCCGCAGTTACAGATCCTGTATGAAGCAGTATATGATACCGTGTTCGACAAGCGTAATTTTAGCAGGAAGGTATTGTCTACCGGATTGCTGGTAAAACAGAAAGACAAGGAAAGGGCCAGTTCCAAAAGAGGTGCGTTCTATTATAAGCTGGACAAAAGAAAGTACAGCGCCAAATTCCACGCGTTCCTCAACTTTGTGGCCGATCCGGGCAATTTGAAATAATAGATGGAGTACCCGTATAACCGGGCGTTATGAAAAGGTATCACCAGTTATTTATGGCTAATTTGCCACGTCAGTAATCGTTAAGCGTTCAGCATTATGCGTTCGGCGTTCAGCATTCTAAATTTTTTTGTTCTTTTTAATAAATGTCACTACGACAATAAAAGAAATCAGTTTAATCTGGTATTATGAAGCCGGCATGATTAAAATAATCATTAAACACACAGGGGAATGATTGTTTTGATCATCTAAGGCTCCATCCGGCCAATGAAAAATCAAGAATAAACAGATGAAAAATGATGTTTTTGTAATAGGGGTGGATTTTGGAACCGATTCTGTACGCGCACTGGTGGTAAATGCCCGCACAGGGCAGGAGGCCGGCAGCGCAGTGCATTATTATCCCCGCTGGAAACAGGGCCTGTACTGCGATGCAGCCCTGCAGCAATACCGGCAGCACCCGCTGGATTACCTGGAGGGCCTGGAACAGAGCATTAAAGGGGCTTTACAGCAATGCCCCGCCGGCACCGCACAGCTGGTAAAAGGTATTTCTGTGGATACCACGGGCTCCACACCCGTAGCTGTAGATGCGCAGGGCACCCCCCTGGCCTTGTTACCCGGCTTTGAGGAGAACCCCAATGCCATGTTTGTATTATGGAAAGATCACACCGCTAATGAAGAAGCGGCCCTGATAAATGAAGTAGCCCACGCTAACGGAACGGATTATACGAAATACTGCGGCGGCATTTACAGCAGCGAATGGTTCTGGGCCAAGATCCTGCATGTGGTAAGAACAGATGCAGCCGTACGCGAAAAAGCCGTTTCCTGGGTAGAGCATTGCGACTGGATCCCGGCAGTGCTTACCGGCAATAATCAAATAGCTACCCTACTGCGCGGCCGCTGCGCCGCCGGCCACAAAGCCATGTGGCATGCAGCCTGGGAAGGTTTACCTCCCGGCAGCTTTCTGCAAAAGCTGGACCCGCTGTTAGGCAAATACGATAAAATGTTTACAGATACCGTGGTGGCTACCGTACCCGCCGGCGCCATTAGCGCTGAATGGGCTGCCCGCCTCGGTATCCCGGCAGATACGGTGATAGGCACCGGCGCCTTTGATGCGCACATGGGTGCTGTAGGAGCAGGTATACAGCCCTACGCGTTATGCCGCGTAATTGGCACCAGCACCTGCGATATATTAATGGCGCCCCTGGAAGAAGCCGGCCACCTGTTTGTAAAAGGTATTTGCGGACAGGTAGATGGTTCCGTGGTGCCCGGCATGTTAGGTCTGGAGGCCGGTCAATCGGCCTACGGTGATGTATATGCCTGGCTGCGCCGCTTCATCATGCAGCCTTTATATGCTATTATGAAAGAAGAGGAGGAACAGCTGGCCATGGCAGAAAGCAAGCTGCTGGCGTATCTGGCAGAACAGGCGCAGCAGCTTCCCTTAACACAAAATGATCCGCTGGCCCTGGACTGGTTCAATGGCCGCCGTACGCCGGATGCCAACCATACCGTAACCAGCGCCGTAGTAGGCCTGCACCTGGGTATAGATGCGGTACAAATGTTCCGCGCCCTGGTAGAAGCTACCGCCTTTGGCGCCCGCAGCATTGTAGAACGTTTTGTAAAGGAAGGCGTGCCCATTCACGAAGTGCTGGCCCTGGGTGGTGTGTCCAAAAAATCAGGATATGCCATGCAGGTACTGGCCGATGTGCTGGACCGCCCCATTAAAATAGTACGCAGTGAGCATGCCTGCGCATTAGGCGCCGCCATGTTTGCCGCTGTTTGCGCCGGCATTTACCCGGATGTAACCGCTGCACAGGAAGCTATGTCATCCGGCTTTGAACATACCTGGTACCCACAGCCGGAAAAAGTAAAGTATTACGCTAACCGGTATACGAAATTCCTGGAGCTGGGAGCCTTCACCGAAAAATTTTATGCATGAGCAGTAATCCGTATAAATCCATCAGGGAACAGGCATATGAAGCCAATATGGCGCTGCCCCGCTTGGGGCTGGTGCTGTTCACCTTCGGGAATGTGAGCGTAGTGGACCGCGAAAAAGGTGTGTTTGCCATTAAGCCCAGCGGTGTGCCCTATGAGCTGTTAAAGCCCAAACAGATCGTGATAGTGGACTTTGATGCCAACACAGTAGATGGTAAGCACCGTCCCTCATCCGATACTAAAACACATGCCGTGTTGTACAAACACTGGGAAAAAATAGGCGGTATTGTGCACACGCACTCCACCTATGCTACAGCCTGGGCACAGGCACAGCGCGATATTCCCATCTTTGGCACTACGCATGCCGATCACCTGACCGTGGATGTGCCCTGCGCACCGCCCATGGCTGATGACATGATCAAAGGGAACTATGAATACGAAACCGGCTTCCAGATCATGAACTGCTTTAAGGATAAAAACTTATCCTATGAAGAGGTGGAAATGATCCTGGTAGGCAATCATGCCCCCTTTACCTGGGGTAAGGATGCCGATAAGGCTGTGTATAACGCTGCCGTACTGGAAGAGGTGGCCCGCATGGCCCTGTTAACAGAACAGGCCAACCCGCAGGCCCCGCGCTTAAAGGATACGCTGATCCGTAAGCACTTTGAACGTAAGCACGGACCAGACTCGTACTACGGGCAATAGCCAATTACGGATTATTCAATTACGAATTACGAAATACATCATTGCCATTCGTAGTTCGGGAACAGTTGATGTGCCAGTGAAGGATTATAATTAAAACTGGTTTAATCATAATTGATAATTCGTAGTTGATAGTTCGTAATTAAAAAAGGGTATTGCATAAATCGAAAACCTTCGCTAATGCAGTTCAGCCTAATTCGTAATTCGTAATTCGTAATTGAACAATTCGTAATTAAAAAATACTACGTTCATGATAAACTTAAAGACCTTCGAAGTTTGGTTCATTACCGGCAGCCAGCATCTGTATGGAGAAGAAACATTAAAACAGGTAGCAGAACATGCGCAAACTATTGCCAGGTCACTGGATGGCGCGGCAAGCATTCCTGTTCGTATTATATTTAAACCCGTGGTAAAAACCCCGGACGAAATATACCGTGTTTGCCAGGAGGCCAATACCACGGCTAACTGTATAGGCATCATTGCATGGATGCATACTTTCTCGCCTGCTAAAATGTGGATAGGCGGCCTCAAAGTATTACAACGTCCTTTACTGCACCTGCATACCCAGTTTAACCGCGATATTCCCTGGGGGCAAATAGATATGGACTTCATGAACCTGAACCAGTCAGCCCATGGCGACAGGGAGTTTGGTTTTATGATGTCGCGCATGCGCATGAACCGCAAGGTGGTAGTAGGCCACTGGCAGGAGAGCAGTGTACAGGAAGAAATAGGCACCTGGCTGCGCGCCGCCGCCGGCTGGTACGACTGGCAGGGCGCCCGTTTTGCCCGTATTGGCGATAACATGCGCCAGGTAGCTGTTACTGAAGGAGATAAGGTAGAAGCTGAGCTGCAGTTCGGCTACTCCGTAAATGGATATGGAATAGGGGATGTAGTAGCTAAAGTAAAAGCGGTAAGTGATGCGGAAGTGGCCCGCTTAGTGGCTGATTATGAACAAAGTTACCAGGTAGCAGCCTCCCTCCGTAAAGGTGGTGATCAGCATGCTTCCCTGCAAACTGCCGCAAGAATAGAATTAGGCTTGCGTGCTTTCCTGGAAGAAGGTAACTTTAAAGGGTTTACTGATACCTTTGAGGACCTCCATGGTCTTGACCAGCTGCCCGGTATAGCCGTGCAGCGCCTGATGGCAGATGGTTATGGCTTTGGCGGCGAAGGCGACTGGAAAACATCGGCCCTGGTGCGCGCTATGAAAGTAATGGGCAGCGGCCTGCCGGGTGGTACCTCTTTTATGGAGGATTATACATACCACTTTGACCCGGATAACCGTTTAGTATTAGGCGCGCACATGCTTGAAATATGTGCCTCCATTGCTAACGGCAAACCTTCCTGTGAAGTGCATCCCTTAGGTATTGGTGGAAAGGCTGACCCCGTGAGACTTGTATTTAATGTAGCTGAAGGCCCGGCCATTAACGCCTCTGTAATTGATATGGGTAACCGCTTCCGCCTGCTGGTGAATGAAGTGGAAGCAGTAAAACCGCAGCATGAGCTGCCCAAGCTGCCTGTTGCGCGCGTGCTGTGGAAGCCCCTGCCGGATATGAGCACCGCCTGCGCAGCCTGGATCCAGGCCGGCGGCGCACACCATACCTGCTACAGCCAGCACTTAACCGCTGCCCATATGCAGGACTTTGCAGACATGGCCGGTATTGAATATGTGCGTATCGACAAAGAAACAAAACTGTATCAGTTCAGGAATGAGCTGCGCTGGAACGAAGTATTTTACCAGATCAATAAACGATAGATCTAAAGTTAGTTGCTGATTAACCATCAGCCATTGATGACGTGGAATAACAAAAGGCCGGATTCTTCCGGCCTTTTTTTTATGGGGGTAGATATGGCAATTGTAGCAAAAGCCGGAAGAATCCGGCCTTTGTACATTTAAAAAACACTAAACAAATAGAACCGCTGTTATTGCTTACCGGTAGTGCGGTCCAGCTCAATCCTGGCAGAGAGGTAATCATATACCGCCTCCAGGTAGTTCAGCTGCGCCGTAGTTAAGGCCAGTTCAGCATCCGTTAATTCCAGTCTTGTTGTTACACCTTTCTGATAGCGGTATTGCACAATTGTATAGCTCTCACTCGCAGTGGTTTGTACCTGTAGCTGCGTTTGCATTCTTTCAAAAGTTTCCTGTAAGTTGGCTACCACCTGCCGCACCTCTGTTTTCAGCTGCTCATAAGCATCCGTGATCTCAATACCCGATTGCTCATAAGAAAGCTTGGCCTGCCTGATCTTAGCCAGGTTGCTGCTGCCGCTGAATAAGGGTACCGTTACCTGTGCGCCTGCAAAAGATGCTGCCGGCCAGGAGGCATTAGTGAAATCAAACTTACGCGCCTGTGTTTGCAGCTGGTACTGGCCTACCAAAGACACTACGGGTAAGCGTCGTGCTTTGGCCAGGGCAATACCCTGCTCACTGATCTGGCGGTTAATGTTCAGCTGCTGCAGGTCGGGGCGGTTGGCCTTTGCCTCTTCATACACCGCGGTTTCCTGCGGTATTACAATAGCTTCCGGGTGCCGCAGCAGTGAATCCGTAAGGTTCACCTCCTGCAGGGAATCAATGCCTATGAGCGTGGTAAGCTGCAGCTTGCCTACTTCAATGGCTTTGTTCAGCCGCAGAATATCGGGCTCCAGGTTTTTTACGCTGGTATATGCACGCAGCGTATCTACCCGTAAAGCCCGGCCCTGCGCCAGTAAGGAGCTGGCATCCTGCAGGGCCTTTTTATTACGCTGCAGGCTTTCATACTGCAGCTTTAAGCGTTGGTTCAGCACCAGTATGCCCAGGTAGGTGCGTTTCACCGCAGCGCTGATATCTATCTCTTTAATGGCATAGCTGCTGCGGCTGGCTTTTTCCTGCAGCTGCGCTTCGCGCTGGGAGGGCCTTGCGGCCGGATTATATACCGGGTAGGAGGCAGAGAGCGCAGCAGAGAACTGATCGCGCCCGCCAAAACGGCTGTAGGGAACTTTATCCTTATCATTCGTTTCCCCTAAGCCAAAAAACACCGGCAGGTCAAAATAATGCGCGTACTGCGCACCTATGCCCGCAGAGGGCAGGGACAGGCTGCGCGCCACTTTCCGCTGTTCCTGCGCCACGCTGATATCAATGTTGGCCGCCTTTAGCTGGCGGTTATTCTTAATGGCCATTGATACTGCATCCTGTAACGATAAAGAGATCGTTTGTGCGTGAACGGTAGCACCGTACAGGAATAGCCCGGCCGATAATAAAATACTATATGGAAAAAATGTTCTACTTGTCATAATGCATCGTTTGTATGTACAGCAACAGGGTGGCCGCCTGCATGCGCTAAGCCGGCAGACCCGTTTACATCCGGTAGCGCTGGTTTAGCGGGCCGGGAGAAATATGAATAAACAGAGGGGATCACATACAGGGTAAGCACACCGGCGAAGATCAATCCACCCACTACCACAATACCCAGCGAGGTACGGCTGCCGGAGGAGTTACCCAGCGAAAGGGCAATGGGCAATGCACCAAAGATCATGGCCAGCGTGGTCATTAAAATGGGGCGGAACCTGGATACCGCTGCATTCAGCACCGCCTCTCTTACCGTTTGCCCGGCCTGTTTATTATGATTGTCAAACTCCACGATCGGGATCCCGTTCTTCGTGATCAAACCTATGAGCATAATGATACCGATCTCACTGAAGATGTTGATGGACTGCCCGGTGAGCCACAGGCTCAGTAATGCGCCGGTTACCGCCATAGGCACCGTTAACAGGATGATGAACGGATCTATCAGACTTTCAAACTGCGCGGCCAGCACCAGGTAAATAAGAATGATGGCAAAGATGAAGGCAAAGAACAGGCTGGAGCTGCTTTCCGCATAATCGCGGCTTTGGCCTGCCAGGTCGGTGGAGAAACCTTTGGGCAATACCCTTGCAGTAATACCATCCAGCTCCTTGATAGCCTGGCCCAAACTTACGCCGGGCGGCGGTGTAGCGGAAATAGTCACCGCGTATGACTGGTTGTAACGGTAAATAGCGGGAGGGCTGATACCTTCTTTCAGAGACACCAGGTTATCCAGCGATACCATGTCGTTGTTAGCGGCTTTTACAAACAGGGAACGCAGGTTCTCCGGTGTGGACCTTTCTTTACGGTCCAGCTGACCGATCACTTCGTATTGCCTATCGTTGTAAATGAAATATCCGTAACGGCGGCCACTCAGCGCCAGCTGCAGCGTACGGCCAATTTCCTGGGTGGAGATGCCCAGCTGGGCGGCCCGTTGCCGGTCAATGGAAATACTGATCTCCGGGCGGTTCACCTTAAAGTCAGGATCCTGGAAGCTGAGCTTTTTGCTCTGATATACTTCACCCATCAGCTTAGGCATAATGTTCACCAGCTGCTGCAGGTCCGGCGCTTTAATAACATACTGCACCGGCTGTGTTGTAGCAAAACCACCGATAGTGGGAATCTGTATGGGAATACATAATACATTGCGGAAGCGCCCTACAGCGCCCATCAGCTTCTGGTACACCTGCGCCTGCGACATTTTGCTTTTACGGTCCTTCGGATCTTCCAGGAATATCCATTGGAAGCCGCCGTTCACGGGCTGTGCCAGGGTGCCTATGCTGGCTGCAATACCGGCATAGGTGCGGCTGTTGTTCAGGTCGGGGATAGAATCTGCTACGTAGTTGCTGATCTCTTTCATAGTAGCTTCCATACTTTCATAGGAAGTACCTTCCGGTGCAATCACTGCCAGGCCTATCATAGAGCGGTCTTCCAGCGGCGCCAGCTCTGAAGGCAGCTTGGGCGCCAGCACATAAGCAATGGCAAACGACAGCAGCAGCAATCCAAAACCTGCCCAGCGATAGCGGAAAAAGAAACGCAGTGAACGCTCGTACCCGTTGTTCAAACCAACAAACCAGGGTTCTGTTTTGCGATAGAGCCAGCCATGTGTAGCGCCGGCTTTCAGCAGGTAAGCGCTCATCATGGGCGATAAGGTTAACGCCACAAATGCCGACACTAACACGGAACCTGCTACCACTATTGCAAACTCTTTGAACAAACGGCCGGTGATACCGCCTAAGAATAAGATGGGCAGGAACACCGCTGCCAGCGTGATGGTGGTGGAGATCACCGCAAAGTATATTTCATTGGAACCCGTGCGTGCGGCCTGCATCGGGTGCATGCCCTGTTCCACCTTACTGTAAATA
>NZ_DATCRF010000239.1:0-8742 GCF_036569125.1 Chitinophaga sp.
TGAACCTGGGTGAGCTGGGGTATACAGAAATGGGAGATACCTATGAGGAAATGCAGCTCCGCGCCAAACAACACGCATTTAACTTCCCGTATTTATATGATGGCGATGATCAGAAGGTAGCCCTGGCCTACGGACCGGTAGCCACGCCCCATGCCTTTGTTTTTGATGAAGGCCGCAAGCTGCGCTACACCGGCCGCCTGGATAGTAAGGAAAAACCCGGCACCGGCCAGGCGGAAGATATCCGCGGGGCTATTGATGCAGTGCTGCACCACGGGGAAGTGAAAACACCGGTGCAGAAAACCTTTGGCTGCTCTATTAAATGGGCCTGGAAAGATGAGTATAACGCCCAGCTGTATAAGGAATGGGCCCAGCGTCCTGTAAGCCTGGATACCCTGGATGCCGCCGGCATCAAAGAATTATTAAAGAATAAGGGCGATAAGCTGCGCCTCATTAATATCTGGGCCACCTGGTGCGGCCCCTGCATACAGGAGTTACCCGGCTTTATAGATACCGACCGTATGTACCGGGAACGGGATTTTGAATTTATTACCATAACCACTGACAGCCCCGAGAAAATGAGCAAAGCCCTGGCCCAGCTCAAAAAGCTGCAGGCCTCCAATAAGAATTACCTGTACTCGGGCAGCGATAAGTACCAGCTCATAGAAGCCGTAGATCCCAACTGGCAGGGCGCTTTGCCATACACTGTATTGGTTGAGCCCGGCGGTAACATCGTGTACCGGCATCAGGGTGCAGTGAACATGCTGGAGCTGCGTAAGGCCATTGTGGAGAATAAGCTGATAGGGCGGTATTATTAGATCTCTACGTTTTCTCATGTCTTTCCCATGTGTTTCTCATGAGTTTCCCTAATAAATCCCATGTTTTTCCCATGTGAATCCCTAGTGAGGTTCATGTCAGGTACCAAAATGTGCACGGAATATTCGGGTGCAACTGGTACCCTTCCCTCCTAAAAAGGCCCCGTAATTGCTGCGACATTGCTGCGCAACTCCTCCCCCCTACATAAAACCCTACATATTTCCTACCGCTTCGTGATCTTCATCATCTGCTTCCTTTGCTTTTTCAGCGAGCGTTGGCTGGCATAGGTATAATCGATCACCAGTACAATGATCAGAATGAACAGGCCAAAGAACTCCCGGGTTTCCTCGATCCAGGGTTTGGTGGCCTTCATGGTTTCTGCAATATTCTCCGCATGGTGGTGTACCGCCCAGTCCATTACCCCGTATTTGTCGAAGAACAGGTATACCGCATAGGCCAGGTATACAAATACCCCCGCCAGGTAGGCGCCCCGGTAATACTGTTTACGCGCCGCCAGCGCACACAGCACGGCAGCATACAGGTAAATAGGCATCCACACATAAGGGTCCGGGTCGTTATATTGTAAACCGGCAAATACAATAAAAACCAGGCAAAATAGTATGTTGAATATTTTCATGAACACTTTCATGATATATAGCTTTTTAACACAAATTATAAATGTTTATATGAAATACGCTTATTTTATACAGTGTGTTGGCATTCAGCTAAATTTTTTTCAAAAACGTTAAATAAACACTTGTAAATGTTAAAATAAAGTTATAAATTGGTCAGGCAAACGAGCAATGATAAGTAAGAAATAACCGTACAACCAAAATCTATTTAGCCAGGACTTGTTATCTACGTATGCGAACAAAGCTTTTTTACCACGTTAACTTAAAAAGACCAAAATCTTTCTAAAAGATAATCACATAATTACACACTATTAAGTCTTTATAAAGCCACGTTATGAAAAAAATCTACCACAACCTGGTGGCAGGGTGCTGTTGCATGCTATTACTACTGTGCGTCAACAGCACCTTTGCCCAAACCAAGAAAATTTCCGGGAAAATTACTGCAGAAAACAATGAACCTGTTACGGGTGCAACCGTTCAGGTGAAAGGTACCAGCACTGGCACCGTCACAGATGTGAGCGGTGCCTTTTCATTAACGGTACCTGAAAACGCAACACTGGTAGTTTCTTTCGTAGGGTACAAACCACAGGAGCTCACCGTAGGGCCAGGCTCCGTTTACAACATTAACCTGGAAACCTCTGCCAGCGCGCTCAATGAGCTGGTGGTAACAGGTTACACCACCCAGCAGCGTAAAGACATCATTGGCGCTGTATCCACCGTAAAAGCAAAAGAGCTGGTAGCCGTACCGGCCGGTAATGCAGAACAGCAGTTGCAGGGCCGCGTAGCCGGTTTAACAGTATTGTCATCCGGCCAGCCTGGTACCACCAGCCTGGTGCGCATCAGGGGCTTTGCCTCTTTTGCCGGTAATGAACCCTTGTACATTGTGGATGGGGTGCCCACCTTCAGTATCGAAAACCTTAACAGTTTTGATATTGAAACCACTACTGTACTGAAAGATGCCGGTTCCGCCTCCATTTACGGCGCCCGTGCCTCCGCAGGCGTAATTGTGATCACCACCAAACATGGCAGCCGCCGTAATGATGGTAAGATCCAGGTAACCTACGATGGTTCCTACGGCTGGCAAACACCCGGTAAAGGTTTTGATATCCTGAACCCGGAAGAAACCGCCAAATGGACCTGGATAGCTGAACGTAATGCCGGTAAGGTAGAAGCCAATGGCAACCCTACCCACCCCCAGTACGGTACCGGCGTAAACCCGGTGCTGCCGGACTATATCCTGGCAGGTGGCAAAACCGGTGTATTTGCAGGAGACCCGGCCATTGACCCCAGTAAATACAATGTAGACTTTAATAAAGGCGATATTTACCAGATCGTAAAAGCTAACAAAGCCGGAACGGACTGGTATGATGCAATTACCCGCACAGCGCCCATCCAGCAGCATGCAGTAGGCCTGTCAGGCGGTAGTGAGAATTCCCGCTTCTACGCAGGTTTCGGGTATTATAACCAGGAAGGGGTAGTGCTCAGCACTTACCTGAAACGTTACTCCATCCGCGCCAACTCTGAGTTTTCTATCAAGAACCGGGTGCGCATCGGGGAAAACATTCAGATCACCTTCCGCGATAACCCGCAGCTCACCAACCTGAATGAGGGTAACGCCATATCCCTGGCTTACCGTATGAACCCGCTCATACCTGTACATGATGAATTTGGCGGCTGGGCCGGTACGGCAGCCAAAGGGTTTAATAACCCCAGCAACCCGGTAGCCAACCAAACCCGTTCAAAAGATAATAAAGGCCATGCCTTCGGTCTTTTCGGTAACGTATATGCTGAGGCAGACCTTTTAAAAGACCTCACCTTCCGCAGCAGCTTTGGAGGCGGCCTGTTTAGCTTTTATGCAAACGGTATCACCTCCCGCACCTATGAGAATTCTGAGAACATAGGCAGTGATCAGCTGTATGAAAGTTCTGGTTATGGCTACAGCTGGACCTGGACCAACACCATGCGCTATGAGCATACCTTTGGCATAAATAATATTAAAGCCCTGGTAGGTATAGAAGCCATCCGTGATGGCGCCGGCCGTGATATGAATGGTACAGGCCTCAACCCCTTTACCAATGTGGTGAACTACCGCACCCTTACCGGTACCCAGTCATCCGGCCGTACTGTAGGCAGTGAAGGCAGCCCCGGTAATGATATCTTCTCCATCTTCGGTAAGGTGGATTATACCCTGATGGACCGTTACCTGATCAGCGCCGTGCTTAGAAGGGATGGCTCCTCCAACTTCGGTATCGCCAACCGTTATGGTACCTTCCCGGCTGTTTCCGCCGGCTGGCGCGTTAGCCAGGAAGAGTTCCTGAAAGGCGTTTCCTGGATCAATGAATTAAAGCTCCGCGGTGGCTGGGGTAAAATGGGTAACCAGCGTATAGATCTGAACAACCAGTACAACCTGTACGCCGCCAGCTCCTCCTTCTCCGCTTACGCCATAGACGGCGCCAGCACCGCCACCTTTGAAGGTATTAACAAAGCCAGGATCGGTAACCCCGAAGGCCGTTGGGAAACCAACATCACCACCAACGTAGGCTTGGATGCAACTTTGTTCAACAACACATTAGACTTCATATTTGACATCTATAATAAAAAGACCAGCAATCTGCTCTTTAACCCGGAACTGCCCGGTACTGTAGGTCAGGTAACCTATCCTACCATTAACGTAGCCAGTATGAGCAACAAAGGCATAGACATGCAGCTCATTAAACGCGGCAACTTTGCCAAGAACTGGCGTTACGAAGCCAATTTAACCTTAACAACATATAAGAACAAGATCACCAAGCTGGCCGAAGGGGTTGACTACTTTGATGGCAACAGCTTTGGTTCATCCCGTATCGGTACTTTCACCCGTAATGCCGTAGGGCAACCCATTTCCGCTTTCTTTGGCTATGATGTGGTAGGCCTTTTCCAGGATGATAATGATGTAAAGAACAGCGCTGCACAGGATGGCGCTGCCCCCGGCCGTTTCAAGTACCGGGATGTGGATGGTGATAAAAAGATCACGGCCAATGACCGTACCTTCTTTGGCGATCCCAATCCCCGCGTGACTTCCGGCCTGGATATCACCATCGGTTACAAAGGGTTTGACTTTAACGTGTTCCTCTACGCTGTAACCGGCGCCAAGGTAATTAACTACACCCGCTGGTTCACCGACTTCTTCCCCTCTTTCCCGGGGCAGGCTATCAGCGGCCGTGTACGCGATTCCTGGACGCCTGAGAACAAAGGCACCAACGTACCCATTTTTGAGGATGTATCCAACTTCAGCACCAATACCCAGCCTAACTCTTATTACATGGAGAACGGCGCTTACCTGCGGGCCCGCAACGTGCAGCTGAGCTATACGCTGCCCGCATCCACGATCCGCACCATTGGTATGGAAAAGCTGAAGATATATGTACAGGCCGTTAACCTGTTCACCATTACCGGTTACAAAGGCCTGGACCCTGCTGTAAGCGGCGTGGATACCAACTTCGGGGTTGACTATGGTAACTATCCGCTTACACGCCAGTTTATCCTGGGTTTAAACGCCATTTTCTAACAGGTAACGATAGAATATAAAAATACACCTGCAACCGGGCAATTGCCTTAAAGCAGCAGGCCCGGTTCCAGGTGGTAACTCAAAGCACAAAAAATTTCCACATGAAAAATAAGATCATCATAGGCATGTTGCTGGCCGGAGGAATAGCAGTGGGGTTATATGCATGCAAAAAATCTTTCCTCTCACGGGATCCCATCGGGCAGCTGGGCGATGCAGATGTAGCTACCAAAAAAGGCGTGGAAGAGCTGCTCATAGGCGCCTATGCGGTGCTGGATGGCAACTACAACGGGTTTAACTGGCAGGCTTCCTGTACCAACTGGGTATACGGCAGTATTGCCGGTGGCGATGCGCATAAAGGCTCCAACGCCGGCGACCAGGCAGATATAAACCCCATTGAAAGATATGAGGCATTATCTACCAACGACTTTTTTAATGTAAAATGGAAAGCCGTTTACGACGGGGTAGCCCGTACCAATAACGTATTAAAAGCCCTGGCAAAGGCCGATGTATCCGACGCGGACCGCGGCCGTATACGGGCAGAGACCCGCTTTCTGCGTGGTTTTTATCACCTGGAAGCTAAGAAGATGTGGAACAACATCCCTTATGTAGATGAAACAATTGACTATGTAGCCAACAACTACAAAGTATCCAATACGGAAGATGCCTGGCCTAAAATAGAAGCCGACCTGAAGGCCGCTTATGACAGCCTGCCGGCAACAATGGCGCAGGTAGGCCGCGCCAATAAATGGGCAGCCGCCGCTTTCCTGGCCAAAGCCTATATGTTTGAGAAAAAGTATGCAGAAGCCAAACCACTGCTGGAAAGTATTATAGCAAGCGGCACAAATCCCAAGGGTGTAAAATATGCCCTGGCTGCCCGCTACCAGGATAATTATAATGCAGATACCAAGAACGGCCCGGAATCCATATTTGCTGTACAGGCGTCTGTAAATGACGGCGGTGCAGGTAACAACTCCAATCCCGATCAGATCCTGAATTTCCCTTACTCCGATAAAGGAGCCCCCGGCGGCTGCTGCGGATTTTTCCAGCCCACACAGGAGCTGGTGAACTCTTTCCGCACCGCAGGCGGCCTGCCTTTGCTGGATGGTACCTACAATGCCAACCCGGTAAAAAGCGATATGGGCGTAGCTGCCGATGCCGCCTTTACCCCGGATGCTGGTCCGCTGGATCCGCGCCTGGACTGGACAGTAGGCCGCAGGGGTATTCCCTACCTCGACTGGGGCGCACATCCCGGCATCTCCTGGATCCGCGACCAGTCTAACGGGGGCCCTTATTCACCTAAAAAGAACGTGTATTACAAATCACAGGAAAAGGTGCTTACAGATGGTTCCTCCTGGACCAATGGCCTCACCGCCATTAACTACATCCTCATACGCTATGCAGATGTAATTCTGTGGGCGGCAGAATGTGAGGTGGAGATCGGCTCCCTGGAAAAAGCCCGGGAATATGTGAACCTTATCCGTGAGCGTGCGGCCAACACGAACGGCTGGGTAAAAAATGCTGCCGGTACTGCACCCGCTGCTAACTATGTAATAAATGAGTATGCAACCCCCTGGACCGATAAAAATGCGGCCCGTAAAGCAGTTCACTTTGAAAGGAAGCTGGAATTTGGAATGGAAGGCCACAGATTTTTTGATTTAGTGCGCTGGGGAGAGGCAAGTTCCACTTTAAATGCTTATATTGCATACGAAACAACAATAATGAGCCTGTTAAAAGGCGTTAAGTTCACTGAACCGAAAAATACTTATTACCCGATACCGCAGCGGCAAATTGATTTGAGCGCGACCAATGGGGTCTCCGCTCTGGAACAGAATCCTGATTATTGATCAGGTTTTAGAATGGCGGAAGGAGAGGCACTTGTGCCTCTCTTTTATTTCCCCCTGGTTTATAGAAGAAATACCACAACAACAGATACCTACAACACGCATTACAAGAGAACAAATTGCAACGGACAATGAAAGCGCCTGAACACTTAGGCTGGTGCATGTGGATGTTACTATTTACTGTAGCCTGTACGCATACACCTGTCTTGTTTGAGCAAATAACCGCATCCCGCTCCGGGATTGATTTTGCAAACACCATAGCAGAAAGTGACAGCCTGAATGTGCTGAACTTTGAATACATCTATAACGGTGGCGGCGTGGCCATAGCCGATTTTAATAAAGATGGCAGGCCCGATGTGTTCTTTACCGGCAACATGGTGCCCAACCGCCTGTACCTCAATACAGGCAGCATGCATTTTAAGGATATTACAGCCAAAGCAAACATAAATGTGCCCGGCCGCTGGAATACCGGCGTATCCGTAATTGATATTAATAACGACGGCTGGCCCGACCTTTACGTGTGCGCCGCCATGAAAAAAGACAGCGCCAGCCGGCAGAACATGCTGTTCGTGAACCAGGGCCTGGATAAAAGCGGCACGCCGGTATTTAAGGAAATGGCACGGGAATACGGCATTAACGATGCCGGCTACTCCATTATGGGCGCCTTCTTTGATTATGATAATGATGGGGATCTGGACCTGTATGTACTAACCAACCAGATAGATTCCGCACACTTTCCCAGCAAATACAAACCCCGCCACCTGGACGGCAGCAGCCTGAATACCGACCGCCTGTACCGGAACGACTGGAATGATTCCCTGCATCATGCTTACTTCACCAACGTATCCAAACAGGCAGGGATCCTCATAGAAGGCTATGGCCTGGGCATAAACATTACAGACATTAACCGCGATGGCTGGAAGGATATTTATGTAGCCAACGATTACCTCTCTAACGATATTCTGTACATCAACAATCATAACGGCACCTTTACAGACCGTTCCGCCACCTGCCTGAAACATACCGCCTATTCCGCCATGGGTACGGATGTTAACGATATTAATAACGATGGCCTGGCCGACATCATCAGCCTGGATATGCTGCCGGAAACCAACCTGCGCCGGAAAATGATGATGAATGCCAACAACTATTTCACTTACATCAACAACGATCAATTCGGCTACGAATACCAGTACCCGCGCAATATGCTGCAGCTGAACCGGGGTAGTGTACCCGGTAAAGACAGTATACCCGCTGTAGCTTTCAGCGATATTGGTTTTATGGCCGGCATTGCAGCCACAGACTGGAGCTGGACACCCATGGTAACGGACTTTGATAACGATGGTTACCGGGATATTGTGATCACCAACGGCTTTCCGCGGGATATTACGGATCACGATTTTGTATCCTTCCGCGCCACCGCTACGCCTTATGCTTCAACAGAATTTATGCTGGAGCAGCTGCCCCGGGTAAAAGTGCCCAACTATGCCTTCCGGAATAACGGCGATCTTACTTTTTCCAATGTTACCAAACAGTGGGGCATGGAAACACCCACCTTCTCCAATGGCGCTGCCTATGCGGACCTGGATGGAGATGGCGACCTGGATTATGTGGTCAATAATATAAACGACGTAGCTATGGTATATGAAAACCATAGCAACCGGCAGCCCCATGCCGCGCACTGGTTACGCGTACAGTTCAAAGGCCCTCCGGGCAACCGCATGGGCCAGGGCGCCTGGGTACAGGTGAGGGCAGGTGACCAACAGCAACAGGTATACGAAAACACCATTTACCGCGGCTATCTCTCATCCGTAGAAAATGTAGCGCACTTTGGTTTGGGTACTGCAGACACGGTTACTGCCGTTAAAGTAACCTGGCCGGATGGTAAGGTGCAGGAGTGGAACAACAT
>NZ_DATCRF010000240.1:0-9943 GCF_036569125.1 Chitinophaga sp.
GTTTATTCTGTGCCAGCCGCTGGCAGCGCAGCAGTACCCCGTGCGGGTACAGGTGCAAACGCTGCAGCCGGTATCAGCACAGCTCAGTAACCTGTATAGCGGTACGCAGGCGCGCATGATCGTTACCCTGCTGAACACCGACCTGCAAAAGCCGGTGCTGCAGGTGCGGCTGCGGCTGAATATCAAAGGCACCACGGTGGCGCTGCGCAACCGCGACTATGGCTCCTATCCACTCATAGCGCTGGAAGCAGGCATACCGGTGCAGCTATCGCTGAACGACCTGGCGCCGTATTTTAATATTGATAACATGGAAGTTTCCGGCGTGCCGCGGCAGCAATTGCAGCAAAGCGGCAAGCTGCCGGATGGCTTTTATAACTTTTGTATAGAGGTTGTGGAATTGAACAGCGGGCAGCTGGTAAGCAATGATAAACTGGGTTGCGCCCCGCCGGTGTGGATCAGCACCAGCGAACCGCCGCTGCTAAACCTGCCCCGCAAAGGCGAAGCCGTATCATTCCGCGATCCGCTGAACATTGTTTTTAACTGGACGCCCCGGCATATGGGCAGCCCCAATGCCGCCTTCCAGACAGAATATGAATTTACGCTGGTAGAGATCTGGGATACCGGCATTTTACCGGAAGCTGCTTTTAGCACCACTCCTCCCCTGTACCAGACCACTACGGTTAGCACTACGCTGTTATACGGCCCTGCGGAACCGCCCTTGCTGCCCGGCAAACGTTATGCCTGGCGCATACGGGCCAAAGCCAAACAGGGTATGGATGAATTTGACGTATTTACCAATAACGGCTATACGGAGATCTTCTATTTCACCCTGCAGGAAGATTGCTCGCCACCGCAGCAGCCCGTGGCCACGGTGCAGGATGGCCGCATCACCATTACCTGGCTGCCGCAGCCCAAGATGTTTGAATACCTGGTAGAATACCGGGAGCAGGGCAAGGATAACGCGGAATGGTTTAACGTAAAAACCACCAGCAGCGAAGTAACTATTTATGATGCAGTACCCGGCCGCAAATATGATTACCGTGTAGGCGGCTATTGTACCCTGGGCAATAAAACCCTGGGCGATGTGCATGGGTTTACCGTACCCTCCCGCGATACCACCGCTAACAGGAACTGCGGCCTGCTGCCGGATATTAAGCTGGCCAACCAAACACCCCTGAAGGAGCTGCAGCCCGATGACCAGATCATGGCCGGCGACTTCCCTGTACGGTTATTACAGGTACGCGGCGGAGGTTCGTTTAGCGGTTATGGTTATATCACCATCCCCTTCCTGGGCTACAACCGCTTAAAGGTGAAGTTTGATAATATACAGGTGAATACAGACCGGCAGCTGATGAGCGGCGTTATCATGAGCACATTTGATTCATTGGGAACACAGATCGTGGATGTAGATAAGGCAGTGCAGGCCATCAAGGATTTTGCAAGTGTGATCAATGACCTGGCGCATTTGGCTATAGATGAGGATTACCTGGCCATTAAAGAGCTGACGGAAGAGATCAGGGAAATGGCAGAGAAAGAGCTGCCGGAAGAGCTGAAGGAGCGTATGAATACTGCTGCCGATAATATGGAGCAATCCAAAAAAGAATACGACGAAGCAAAGAAAGAGTACGATGCAGCCCAAACACCGGAAGAAAAAGCAGCTGCCAAGAAGAAGATGGATACCGCAGAGAAGAAGTTTGAGGATGCCAAGAAGGAAGTAGCAGCCGTAAATAAGGAGAAGGAAGAGCTGGTGAAAGATGTGGCGGATGTACTGGTAAAAGCCATTAAAGCGCTGAAAGCAGAAGCCGACAAAACATCCGGCAGCACCAGCACCGACTTTACAACGCAGCAACGTCTGATCAAAGAAGCGGTGTTTGACAAGCAGGGTATTACCGGCGACACTACTGCCAATGCACAGATAGAAGCCCTGGGCGGCTTTGATGAAACGCTGACTGAAAGCGATATACCGGCCAGCTCTAAAGAATTTGCAGCACTGGTAAAAGACTATAACCAAAAACGTAAGCTGTTGATCACAATGAAGTTAATATTTGCCGCTTCCGATTTCTATAAAGATGAAGCAGCCGTGAATAACGACTTTAAAGATGATGTTGCGCTGGATGGCAAAACGCTTATTAAGGAGATCATGAGCATGCAGATGAAAGACGCCAGCAAGCAGGATATGATCAAATACGCAACAGAACAGCTGAAACTTAAAATTGACAACTTACTTAAATAACAGGAAAATGATCCGGTTACTGAAAAGGATACTGATTTGTATAAGTGTACTGTTAGGATACATACCGTTGTACGCATCGGCCTCACCGGCCGACAGCCTGGTAGACCGGTATGTGAACCGCTTAACCAAAGCCGTTAATAGTAAGATAAAGGCCGACAGGAATAAATCTGAAAAAGATTACCTGCTGGTATACGACGATCCTGCCCAAACCTTTTATTCGGATTATGTAAATAACGGACAGTACTTCTGGTTCAACGGCAATACCACACTGGAATCACAGGTACGTTCCCTGGTGAATACGGTACAGGCGCAAACCGGAACAGAGCATCTGTACGTAGTGCTGGCATCTATTTACAACTATGCAAAGCCCGAAGAGGTATCTGATATTAAATGGTCCAGTGTAAAGGCGCAGAATAAATATGAAGCAGCCGACGTTAACGCCAGCGAATCCATATGGAAAAGCGTTATTCCGAAAATAAGGCAGAACACAAAGTTATTATCTACCAACTCCGTATTATACATCATTTCTTATTTCACTAACATAAACGGCACCTATAAAGTAAGCCACCGTTGCTTTTACCATGGATCATCCTCCCTGGTGGTGAACGGTTTCCAGATCAATGCCACCGATTATGTAAGCAAAACCAACGGCGACAAAACCGATCAGAACAGCCTGCGTATAGGCTTTTTAAAACAAACCATACAGGCAGCCGCCAACAGCATTGCCAAGTTCAATGCCGACTTCAAGCAGGTGAACGAGGATTTTGCCAAGCTGGCGCCGGATAGCAGAGGCGTGAAGTTCTATAATGATTATAAGGACCTGTGCCCGGATCAGCTGATCCTGAAAAAACTGGCGCTGCTGATCAACAGCATGGACTATGACGCTTATGTAGCTTACCTGAGCGATAAGAAAACCGGGGATGGTTATTACCCGGCTGTGTTCCGTGGTTTTTATGACAACCTGTATAAGTTCAACGAGAATTTTAAAGAGATCACTAAACTGCTACCCGAGATCACCAGCCCTTCTCAGCTGGTTAAAGCGCTGGATGTATTCAGCGAGGGTGAATTAGCGGCGCTGAAGTACCCGGGGCGCATTCGCGCTATAACGATATTGAATAAACTAGAAGAGCTGAATGATAACTCGTGGTGGCAGCTGCTTAATACCAGCCGCTGGGTGAACTTTGCGAAGAGCGAAAGCGGCCAAACCGTTGTAAGCTCGGAAGATCTGATGATAGCGCTGATATCCACTACCCCCGACGACCAGCAGCCATCGCTGATGGAAGACCTGAAGGGTACGGATAAGAAGTACAAGCTGTTGAAAGACATTTTCAAGAAAATGGATGATGAGCCGGTAGGCGAAGGCAACTATTCAAAGCTAATGGGTGTGTTAGCGCCGATGGTGGTGAAGAATGCTACGGCAAAAGCGCTGGATGACCTGTACACCAGGAACAGGATCTTCTCCTGGGAAAATGGTAAAATGCAGAACATCATCCAGGACGAAAGCAAAGCGCCATCTGCTACCGTTACTCTCAATGGGCAAAGCATTACCCTGAATCCCCAGTTCGCGTTTTATCAGTACATGCCCAAGTATGATGAGGAGCTGGGCACCACCTTACAAAAATACGGTGTTGGTAAGCCAAAATGGGACCTGAAAGAAAATGGCATCTTCCAGCCGCCGCCGGCCCCGCCCGGATGTACCACCTGTGCCGACATACCGACCCGCATTATTGGAGAAGATGATGCATTGGAGCCTTTTGACCTGATTGCTATTATACCAACAACGGATATAAATTTTAACACCGGTTTTAGCGTAGCGGCAGACCAGATCTCTTTATTACCAGGTTTCTTTATTCAATGGTACCTGAAAAAAGTTGACAACAAGGAGATCAAGCATAATGTGAATATGACACTGGCGGCTGTTTCACTGGCCACAGGTGTAGGCGGTTTTGTTTCTGCAGCCACGCTGGGGGCCAGGATCCTGATCGTTGCAGAGACCTTCTTTGCTATCACGGCAATAGTAGGAGAAGAATACCCGGCCTTTAACAACTTCATGAAAGAGAACCTGGGCACTACCGGTTTCCAGATCTTTAAGGCAGTAGAATTTGGCGTGAACATGTTCTCTGCCGCCAAAGGCGTAGCATCATTGGGTGCGGGAGCCTATAATACCGCAAAAAAACTAAGCACCCTCTTTGTGGACCTTGTAAAAAGCCGGCCGGACTTCCTGGCTAAATTACGCGCAGCTTATCCGGCAAGGTTTAACCAGCTACGGGCATGGTTAAGTAATAAGGATATTGGGGGCATAGACGTAGCAGCCATTGCTAATACAGCAGGTAAAGCCGGCGGCAGCGCATATAAGGGGCTTGACTTTATGGCGGATTATAAGATCGTGGTGCAGGTAACAGAAGAATCATCTGCCTACCGTGCGTCCAGGTTATCCGGCGGGGATGATATTGTGAGGGAATCCGGCGCTTCGTTCTTTGAACCAGGCGGTGGCTCCGGCGGTAGTACGGGAGGCAGCACAGGTGGCGGTACCAGCGGAAGCACCGGTGGGGGTGGTACAGGTGGCGGCACGGCAACAGCCACTGCAAGCAGGACCAAGGTAGTGATGGAAACCC
This sequence comes from Chitinophaga sp., assembly GCF_036569125.1. Classification (GTDB taxonomy): domain Bacteria; phylum Bacteroidota; class Bacteroidia; order Chitinophagales; family Chitinophagaceae; genus Chitinophaga. Next base: position 4,849 of record NZ_DATCRF010000240.1, read on the forward strand.
AAAAGATGGCCTATACCCTGGAAGACAGCAGGGAGCTGATACGTGAGCTGGCTTTGAAACAGCTGTTAACCGTATCTGAAACACCGGTAAACTTAGTACAGGTAACGGAGTTTACGCCTGCGTTAGCCGGCATGCTGCAAGCAGAACAGGTAGCACAGAAAGTGGCCAAGCTGAAAATTTTGCAGAACGTAACAGCCACCGCCAAAGCAGTAGTGGTAACGGTAGAAGAGGCAGACTACTTTTTATATGCACAGGGAGAAGCTAAAACTGTAGTAGAAACCTATGTGCAAACCAAACAGAAAGAAAAGGATAATACCTGTAAGCTGTGCACCGCAGAGCCTTTGATCTGTTCACTGGAACAAAGGTCAACCTACGCCAGTAAGGTACAGGCGCTGACCAAACTTTGTACCTATTTGCCCTTCCCCCAGTTAAAACCGGTATGTATGAAGCTGAATGGTTTACCTGTTGCTGACCTGAATACCTTCCTGAGCGATGTGGTAAATAATACACCGGCAGGCACTTCCTGTACCGGCATCAGTGTTTACCTGGCGCAGAGCATTCCTTTATTAACACCTGCTTTTGTAGATGCCTGGAAAATTTACCTTGATGCAAGCCGCAGCTGTTTGCGCATCAGCTATACACACCTGAATAAGCTGCAAAAGGCCATGAGAAATACCCAGCTCAGAAGCGCACCCTTTAGCCTTGCCGATGCAGACTTTGTAGATATTGCTAAGGCCTGTGCTGCCCAGAAAGAGCAGACCGCTATCGTAGATAATGAGATATTTGAGAACCTGGACGAGCTGGCCAGCAGAAGGCTTAACATCACCGGGTTTGGCGGTATGCTTTCCAACCTGGAAAATTCAAATCCTTTTTTCACGGTAACCGGTGGCAATTATGTGATCCGGTACATGCAGCAACATTCCAGTGAATTTAGCGGCTATACGAATATCCGCTTTGAAGAAACCACTGTTTTTGCTCCGCAAGACCTAAGGATAGCGGACCTGGTAGTAACCAACGGGAACAATGATGTGTACTACGAATTTAAAAGCTATGCTACCAACAGTTTGCCGCCCTCTACTTTCATGCAGCAATTCACCAATGATATACGGCGGGCTAACGTGAACTCGTTCAACCAGATGAAGTGGCTCTTTGACGGTACAAAAACCACCAGAAACGATGTATATTTAGCGATTAAAAATGAACTGCTTAAGCCTCAGAACCAGGCCCTGCTGAACAATGTTAAAACATTCAGCATGTTTGACCAGATTGCGGTAGCCACCGACTCCGAATATACGGTTGGCGGCCTTGCCAGCCTGGTTACTTACCTGGAAAATGATGCCGGCTGGTTCGATTACATCTTTAAAATTGTGCCGTAGATGTTTACACCGTTCCAACAGCTTGAAAAAGTAAAATATACTTACCTGCATAAACAGGAACTGATCATTTGTTTTGCAGATAAAGGAATAGCTATTTACCGGGAAGAAGCACCCGTGCAGGTATCTGCTGTTTCACCCTGGTATGCATGCAGGTTCAACGACTGGCTATTATTCCAGGCGGAGAATGAAGGGCCTGTACAATACCTGCAAACCGGCAGCTGGCAACAACCCGCCGGTATCCTTGAAGGCAGTTTTTTACTATACAAAGCATTAACGGATGGCAACACTATTTATATTCCGGCAGCTAATAAATTACAGGCCTTTAATGAACACCTGCAGCCGGTTAATACTTATAGCGTGGGAAGGGCGCCGGCAGCTATTTACAAGGACAAATATTTCCGGTTGGTACCGCATTTAAGCGGCTTTTCCCTGGCCGATAATACAAAGTTATGGGAGGTATCCAATGATGCTTTCCTGGAAGATAAAACGATGCTGCCGGAAAGTTATTTCAGCCTGCAGAACGGCCTGTTAATTATCCGCTCAAAGTTTGAATCATTTAAGAACTACCTCACTGCTTTTGATGCCAGCACCGGTATCATTACCTGGCAGCACCATGGCTTTTTGCCGGCTACCCAGTACATAGGTGATGAGATCTTTGTATTCTCTTACCTGATGACACCGGGCTTACAGGGCCGGTTGTGCATCATTAACCGTGAGAACGGGGAAATATTAAAAGACGCTGACCTTACGGATGAACTAACCCAACAGGGCTTTAAGGCATCAGATTATTACCGCCTGGTAAAACAGGACCATTACCTGTACATCATGGCTGGTTACGGGAAAGCGCTGTATGCCTTTAATATGAACACTGATAAAATAGACTGGCAATACAAATTTAATATTCCGGCACAATGGCTTACTGATATAAAGTTATATAATGACAGTTTATTCATTACAGATGAACAGGAAAATGTGCATGTTCTCAAACGAAGTTGATAGCATGTTACGCTAATTACCCTTATACACCTATGATCCGGACTATACCCTATACCCTATTCCTCCTGGCCCTTCTTTTCAGCGCCTGCTATAAAGAAGTGGACCGGCCGTTGACCGCCGACTTTACTTTTGTGCTGGCAGACAGCTCGCACACCGTGCCTGCCACCGTAAACTTTTCTAACCGCAGCGTGGGCGCTACCGGTTTTAAATGGACCTTTGAAGGCGGGGAACCCGGCACCTCCGACTACGAGAACCCCGGCAGCGTTACCTTTAAACAGGCCGGTAATTATAAGATCACGCTGGAAGCCTGGAATGATGATACCCGCCAGACCAAGACCATTGATATACACCTGGACAGCGCCGTGCAGGTAGCTTTTGATGCAGAGATCCAGGTGAATGATTTTTCGCCGGTGCAGGTAAAGTTCACCAACCGCACAATAGGCGCCAGCACCTACCACTGGACCTTTGAAGATGGCACGCCCGCTACTGCGGATGCAGCGGCCCCTCCCCTGGTTACATTTACCACACCCGGCCCGCATAATATTACGCTGCAGGTAGGCAACGGCGGACAGCAATTTTCCATCAGCAAGACCATTACTGTAAAACCAGCGCTGCATGCGGCTTTTGAGATAACGCCCTCTTTCCAGGACGATGACCTGGAAGCACCGCTAACGGCTATACTAAAAAGCGGCAGCAGCAGCTACCTGGTTCAAAAATGGCAATCGTCCGGCGGCGGGGTACTGGCCAGCGATACCTCCTCCAATACCACTGTATATTTTAAAGACCCTGGTACATACACCGTTACTTTAACCAACGGCAACAATAAAGACAATCAAACCGTAACCAAAACCATTACCGTAAAACCCAATACCAAACTGCGTACGCTTACTGATGTGCAGCTGGGCATCAGCACCGCCCATACGGATATTGGCTGCTTTTACTCCACACGCTTACGAAAGGTGTTCAAGAAAGGCGATGATCTTTCTGCGGCAGGTAAAGAGATAGATATTGTATTCTTTGGCCTGAACCGGAGCTTCACGTTTAACAAGTTCATTACGCCGGATTCGGCCAGCAGCTATACTTTCCCGGCCATACCCGGCGCCATGGCCACCCGCTTTATTAACAAACAGGAGCTGTGTAATTGCACCACACCATTTACCGTTGCAGATTTTGACAATATGCTGAACGATGCGCCCCTGCAAACCCTGCAAGTGCCGGCCAATGCTACAGGCACCATACAGTTCAACAGCGATCTGCTGCCCCGCATAGTATTGTTCCAAACAGCAGACGGGCGTAAAGGCGCCATTAAAATAAAGGACTACGTACTGGAAGGCAGCACCGCCTACATATTAGCGGACATTAAAATACAGAAGTATGAATAAGGGCCGCATCCTATCCCTCTGTGTGGGATTGTTGTTACCCATGTGCACATTTGCCCAGAGCTTTGACCTGGAACACATTGGTGATATGTTTGGTAAAGGCAAGCCTATTAAAGTGAACGGCGGCCTGAATGCCAGCACTGTATTGAACAGCGGCGGCGGATACAGCCGGCAGCCTTTTACCTGGTTCCTGAACGGCAACCTGAATGCTAACCTGTTCGGACAGCTGAACCTGCCCTTTTCCTTTAACTTCACCAATGCCGGCGCAGGTTATTCATACCCTAACATGCCTAACCGTTTAAGCCTGCACCCTACCTATAAAGGGGTAACTGCGCATATAGGCGATGTATCTATGTCGTTCTCACCCTATACATTGAACGGGCATCAATTCACCGGGGTAGGCATTGACGTTATGCCGGAAAGCGAGTGGAGCGTAAGCGTAATGTATGGCCGCTTATTACGCGCCGTGGATTATGACAGCACCAACCGCAGCGTGCTGCCCAGCTACAAGCGTATGGGCTATGGCGCCAAGCTGGGGCTCATGAAAGAGAAATATGCGCTGGGCGCCAGCTTTATACGTGCAGAAGATAAGGTAGATCCTATGCAATACCTGCCGGACACCCTGCACATTTTTCCCAAAGCCAACCTGGCGGTAAGCTTAACGGCCATGATCCGCCCGCGGAAGGGATTGGAGATCACTGCGGAATATGCCAACAGCGCTATGAAGCTGGACAAACGCGATAACAACGGTGTATCCAAAGCATCCGGCGGTAATATCCTGGGCAGCATTTTTATGTATGACCAGCGCCGTACCTATTTCTTTAAAGCCATTAAGGCCGGTATGAACTACTCGTTCTACAAAAGCACCATTGGTATTGGCTATGAGCGTGTGGATCCTGGCTACCAGACCCTGGGGGCTTACTACATGAATAACGACCTGGAAAATATTACCGTTAACTTTTCACAGCCTTTCCTGAAAGATAAGGCCAGTATATCGGCCAACGTAGGCTACCAGCGGGATGACCTGAACCATACCAAATCAGGCGCTACTTCGCGCATGGTAAGCTCACTGAATGCCAATTATATGCCCAATGAAAAGTTCACCGCCAGCTTCAGCTACTCTAACTTCCAAACCTATACGCATATTAAACCGCAGTTTGAATATATTAACCAAACCGGCCCATATGTGGATATGGATACCCTGAACTTTAAACAGATCTCCCAGAATGCAGGCCTGAACCTGAACTACAGCCTGCGGGTGAATAAAACGAAAAGCCATAACATTAACATGAACCTGAGCGTGCAGGATGCAGCTGATATTCAGAACGGCGTGTTATGGAAAGG
>NZ_DATCRF010000241.1:0-17591 GCF_036569125.1 Chitinophaga sp.
CCGTAGCAATATAGCCGAACCTTCGCCCGCCAATGCTGCTGTTCCCTACTTCGCCGTAGGAGAACCTGAATTTCAGGAAGGAGATGGCATTGCTAACAGGCGCAAGGAACTTTTCCTGGGATGCTACCCATCCTAATCCAAAGGAGGGAAAAAAGCCAAAGCGGTGATCCGGTGCAAAAGTTTCTGACCCGTTATAGCCAAAGTTGGCTTCAGCAAGGTACCTGGTATTATAGGCATAGGTAGCTCTGCCTGCCAGGCCCATGTAACGGTAGGGGATGGAGCTGATGAAATCCCCGGCAAAAGCGTCTATCCTGTCTGATTGGTTGTATAACAGCATGCCGGTAACCTGGTGTTTTCCAAACGTCCGGTTATAGTTGATGGCCGATTCCAGGTAGAACTGCCTGGAACCGCCGTTCTCCCGGTTGTAGCCCAGGTAGTCCGTGCCGATCTGGGTTTGTAAGAATTGCAGGTTGCCCTGGCCATCCCTGCCGGTGGCCAGATAAGCGTTCACGGATTTGTTCCTGGAAATATTATGACCGTTGTTATTGTCAAATGAGAACATGCCGGTAATGGAAAGCCCGTTGGTTAAAAAGTCCAGGTTTTGCGTAACGCGGATATTGCTCCACAGCTGGCTGTTAAACCTGGTAGAGAAACCGGACTGCGTTAGCATGGTATAGGGATTGCCCATATCGCCGGTGCGTACCTGGGAAAAGTTGCCGTTTGAATATCTCACGGGAATTGAGATCGGCGGCATTACATAGGCTGCATTGAAAACAGCGCCCGTAGCGCTGCCCGGATAGTTGCCATTGCTGATCCATCCGGATGCTCCGAAATCCACCTTGGTGGTTTTGGTAACATTTAAGGTAAGATTAGAGGTGAAATTATACCGGTTGAACCTGATGGAAGAATTATACTTTGCTAATTCATCCGTTTTAAACATGCCTGTTTCATCGTAATACCCGATAGACAAATAATACTGCGCTTTATCAGAGCCCCCGTTCGCATTCACCCTTACCCTGCGGTTGTTGCCGTATTTTTTAAAGATGGCGTTGAACCAATCCACATCAGGATACAGATCAGGGTCGGATTTATCTGCCGTTTTCTGGATCCGCTCCTGTGAATATCTGGGTAAAGGGTCAGAAGGATTGCTGTTCTTATAGGCTTCATTCGAAATTTCCATGTAGGTAACGCCGTCGGCAAATTTCGGCAGCCTGGTAAATTGTGTCCATCCGTAATCTACCTGCGCATTGATAGATGATTTTCCCGATCTCCCTTTTTTTGTTTCGATCAGGATAACACCATTGGCTCCTCTTACACCATAAACAGCGGTTGCGGAAGCATCTTTTAAAATAGTAAAGCTGGCAATATCTTCAGGGTCTATATTGTTGAATGCCCGTTCCACCCCATCTACCAGTACCAGCGGAGAGCTGCTGGTGAATGTGGAAATGCCCCTGATGTAAATTTCAGAGTTGTCGAAGCCCGGCTCCCCGCTTCGCTGCACGCCTATAATGCCCGCCACGCGCCCTGCAACCAGGTTGCTGAGATTTGCCACCGGCTGTTTTAATTCTTCTGCGGTGAGGGTGCTTTGCGCACCGATGGTGGTTATTTTCTTTTGCCTGCCATAGCCTACAACAATTACCTCATTCATTTCTGAACGGTGCAGGCTTAGAACAGTATTGATTATTTTCTGGTTTTTGATGATTGCTTCCTGGGTATCATAACCCACGTAGCTGAATACAAGTATCTTACCTTGTTCAGGCACCGCTATCTGGTATTCGCCGAGAGAGTCTGTAGTAGCGCCGATGGATATACCTTTAACCATCACCGTTACCCCGATCAGGGCCACGCCCTCCTCATTGGTTACTTTTCCGCTTATAGTTAGCTGGCTGGTCTTTGAGGCCGGGGCCGGCAGCGCATCCCGCGGGGCGGGCCTGATCAGGAGGGTGCTGTTGCTGTATTCATACAGGAGCGATTTTTCCCTGCGCAGCTGTTCCATTACTTTTTCCAGCGGTGTGTTCACAAAGTTCACCGAAATTTTATCCTGCACATTAATGCTTTCGTCAGAATAATAAACAGTGAGCTTAGTTTGTTCCTGAACGGCTCTGAAAAAATCTTTCAGGGTAATGCTTTTGTTGACCAGGTTTACGCTGAACCTGTCGGGGATCTTGCTTTGCGCCTGCGCCAGTATAGGCAAAATAATCATAACCAGGGTTAATCCCCGGATGACCTTTGTGTGGAATTGGATCATTGGCAGTTATTTTTTACTTACTAATACAGTTCAGCAGGAATTGCTTTTGGGTGACCTGTTCCCAACTTTTTTATTTTTGTTCAACATGTAGAACTAAATCGTTTTAACTATCTTTGAGCATCATCAAGGGGATAAATGCAAAAAGTTATGGGTTTCAATGATCTCCTTTAATGATTCCACGTACTAAGCAACCAAAAATCTTTAAGGAATAAACGTCAACTGTTACTGGCCCATGCAGGACGATCAAACGCTATTACAGGAATTGAAAAATGGTCAGGAAAGTGCTTTAAGGTTACTTCATGACCGGTATGGACGTTTCTTGTTTTTTACCGCCTTTCAGATCCTGGGGTCGGAAGATGAAGCAAAGGATGTTGTACAGGATTTCTTTGCCGACTTCTGGCACAAGAAGCGATATTTTGATGTGCGGGGGAACGTTAAAAGCTATTTCTTTCAGGCGGTCCGCCTGTTATCTATCAGGTTACTGGATACTAAAAAGAACCGGGCAGCCATTGTTCGTGATGTTGTCAATGTAAATACTTCCGCTTTGTATCAGACCGACCCCGCCGAAAGCAGTCAGATCAGACTGGAGTTTGCCCAGGCAGTAAGAAGCCTTCCCCCGCAACAGGCCAGGGTATTTGACCTCGCCATCATGGCCGGCAAAAAAAGAAAAGAGATCTCCGCTGAACTTGGCATTAACGTCAATACGGTTAAAACCCATCTGGCTGATGCGCTCAAAACCTTACGAAAAAAATTAAGTGATTTGCGATAGCAGGTCACCCATTTTCCCATTTCAATGAACTTAATAAAGTGGATATCGATAATTTAGACGCAATGGATATACACCAGCTCATGATAGAGAAGCTTTCAGGGATTATCAGGCCGGAGGATGAGCGCGTGCTGGAACAGCGGATCCTGGAAGATGAGGAGGTTAGAAGGAAATGGGAGGAGCTGCAACGTACTTTTCCGGCGCCGGATACCCTGCAATATGACCTGCATGAGTCCTGGGAGAAGATCTCCGGCAGCACGCGCCGTTCGCAGTGGAAAAGAAAGATGCTGCGGATAGCTGCAGCCGCTGTGCTGGCAGGCACATTGGCCGCCGTTTTTTTCCTTATGAAGCCCGCATCCAAACCACCGGTAGCCGCCAATTCAGCGGTTGCGCCATTGCCCGGTAATTTGCACCTGCAGCTGGCCGGCGGCCAGGTTATTGATCTTTCCCGGACAGGTGCAGCAGATGCCGGGAAAGTGCATCTTGCCAATAACCCTGCCGCCAGAACGCTTAGTTATACAGATAATGGCGCCGGGGTAAGTATGAACAGGTTATGGGTGCCTCCCGGGCTGGATTATACGTTAAAGTTGTCAGATGGCTCAGAGATCATTATAAACTCCGCAACAGAGATCTGTTTTCCATTCAGGTTCCGGGATTCCGCCCGTGTGATCCGGATCAGCGGAGAGGCTTATTGTAAAATTGCCAGGGACGATTCCAGGCCCTTTATTGTAGAATTGCCGGATGGCGCGCAGGTACAGGTATTGGGAACTACGTTTAATGTAAATACCTATGAGCAGGCTGCTCAGAAAGTATCGCTTGTGAACGGAGCAGTAGCGCTCAAAAGCACCTCAAAAAAAGTGGTGCTTCGTCCAGGCCAGCAGGGCCGCTATGCTGCGGGGCAGGATGAGATGGACGTTCATTCCTTTAATGCAAATGAACTGGCTTGGATAAACGGTCAGTATATACTGGATAATGCACCCATCAGCGAGCTGGCGGCGCTGATACCACGCTGGTTCAATACGCCGGTGCAGCTGGATAACCCGGAGCTGGCTGCCAGCAAACATTTCACAGGTATTGTATTTAAGAACAGGCCGCTTAATGAATTCCTGGACATATTACAGTCCGCTGCCAACTGCGGGTATTATTACAAAGGAGGGGTGTTGCATATTGAACTGCATAGTAAATAAGGATACCGCTCTTTTAGATCACCTGTACAGGCTATTGCTCTCCTCATTCAGTGCGGTTATCATCTCATTGCCGGCTTTTGTCTGATTATACCGTCCTTTGCACAAAGAATTGATACTTTTACAAAGTAAAACCTTTCTATGCGTTCAGGCAGGGTTTCCGTTATATGCTATCATTTCCTTTTCTGGGTGGTATTAGTCTGCCTGCCTCCCCTTACGCTGCGCATCACTGAGCTGATCACCGGTGATGAAGATATTATTTCACCACTGATCCTGATCTACCTGGCATTAATGATAGGCCTGTTTTACTACAACGCCTATTTCCTGCTGCCACGGTACCTGTTTCGCAGGAAGTTCCTGAGCTACGCCCTGCTGGCTATTTTGCCGTTATTGTTTGTTTCTGCATTTACAACGTGGGTGGAATATAGTGCCGGTCAGCTGAAAGGTTATTTCGTTGCGCACCTGCTGGTGTATTTTTTCTTAGGCATTATTCCGCTGGTGCTAAGCACCGCTTTCCGCATTATTGAAATGAATATAAAAGAGCAGCGCCGGAAGCAGCAAATGGAGCATGAAAGCATACGCTCCGAGCTTTCCCTTTTGCGTTCGCAGGTAAGCCCTCATTTTATGTTCAATGTATTGAATACGCTCGTTGCGCTTATCCGCCAACGTTCGGAACAATTGGAGCCCATAGTAGTTGAACTATCGGGCCTGATGCGCTACATGCTGTATGAATCTGATGAAGAAAAGGTGAGCCTGGAAACAGAAATAGATTACCTGAAAAGTTATATAGATATTCAAAAGCTACGTTTCGGTAATAAAGTAGCGATTCATGTTGAATACCCGCAGGAATTACCGGGATTGATGCTGGAGCCGATGTTGCTGATCCCCCTGGTAGAGAATGCGTTCAAGCATGGTGTGAATGTTATCAGGGATCCGGCGCTGCGGATCAACCTGCAGCTGAATGGCGGGCAGCTGGAAATGGTTGTGACCAACCGGTTTAAAGAGCCGGCTTATAGTGATCAGGAAAAACGCAATTCCGGGATTGGGCTGGCTAACCTGCAACGCAGGCTCAATATACTGTACCCCAAAGCGCATGAGCTGCAGCTCACTAAAGAAGCGGACTGGTTCAAGGCCTGCCTGCGCATCAATTTACAGTATAAGCATGCCCCTGAAAATACCCCGCCGCCCGTAAATATTTCATCTGTTTTTAAAATCACCTGATCATGAAATGTATAGCTGTGGATGATGAAGCGCCTTCCTTATACCTGCTGGAAGATAATATCCGCCGGGTGCCCTTTCTGAAGCTTGTGCGGTCGTGCAGCAATGCGCTGGAAGCAATGGAGGTGTTGCAACAGGAAAAAATAGACCTTATCTTCCTGGATATTGAAATGCCGGAGCTAACGGGGTTGGCATTTTTGAAAAGCCTCACATCGCGTCCCCTGGTGATCTTTACTACGGCTTACAAAAAGTACGCGATAGAGGGTTATTCACTGGATGTGCTGGATTACCTGTTAAAACCCATCCCTTTCGACCGGTTCCTGAAAGCAGTGAACAAGGCCTATGAATATCATACTTTAATTACAAAGCAAAGGGAAACAGCCGCAACACCTTATCTTTTTGTTTTTGCAGAGTACAGCCTCATGAAAGTGGACCTGCAGGATATCCTGTACATTGAAGCGTTAAAAGATTACGTAAAGATCTTCCTGCTCAGTACCGATAAACCCATTGTTACCAAACTATCCATGAAGGCGATGGAGGAACGCTTGCCCGCCGCTGCTTTCATGCGCATACATAAATCCTTTATTGTAGCCCTTAACAAAATATCATTTATCCGTAAGCACATTGTAAAAGTGGGAGCTAAAGAAGTTCCACTGGGCGATAGTTACCGGGATGCCCTGTATAGCATCACCGGCAATGGAAACGCAGGTTGAACATTTCCTCGTCTACTCATTATTTTGTTTCCTCCACTCATGCAGGAAGTATGGCTACTTTATTTTAAGAATGGCCGGGCATGAGACATATTTGCTGTGTTAAACACAGCATTATGATCAGGCTTCCCATTTTTGTTTTGCTTTACCTGTTTTATTTACCGGCATTTGCGCAGCAGCGTTATACCGTAAGCGGTACTGTAAGGGATAAGAAAACCGGAGAAGCGTTAATAGGTGTATCTGTTGCTGTTAAGGAACGGCCCGGCGTTGGCATTGTCAGTAATGCATATGGTTTTTATGCCATCAGCCTGCCTGAAGGCAACTACACTTTTATGGTAACCTCTACAGGCTATGAACCCCTGCAGCAGGCTATTGCGCTGCATAGTGATCAAACGCTGGCTATCCGGCTTTCCGGTGGCTCGTCACAGCTGAAAGAAGTGGTAGTAACGGCGGAGACAGCAAGCCGGCAGCGCACTGCCATGGGCATAGAGAAGATCAGTTTGAAAGATGTGAAGAAGCTTCCGGTGATTGCAGGTGAAAGGGATGTATTGAAAACGATCCAGCTGTTACCGGGTGTAAAGAACGCAACGGAAGGATCTGCCGGCTTTTATGTAAGGGGCGGGGGCGCAGATCAAAACCTCATTCTGTTGGATGAAGCCCCGGTGTACAATGCCTCCCATTTGATGGGCTTCTTTTCTGTATTCAATGCAGATGCGATAAAGGATGTTACGCTTTACAAAGGAAATATGCCGGCAGAATACGGAGGGCGCCTATCCTCTGTACTGGATATAAAAATGAAGGAAGGCAATGACCAGCAAACCAGCGCCGAAGGCGGCATAGGGTTAATTGCTTCCAGGCTCAGTGTACAGGGCCCTGTTGTAAAGAACAAAGGCTCCTTTATTGTATCGGGCAGAAGAACTTACGCAGATCTGTTCCTGGGGCTTTCGGGAAAGGAACGGCTCAAAAACGCGAAGCTTTATTTTTATGATCTGAATGCAAAGGCCAATTATCGTTTCAATGATAACAATACCCTGTTTGTTTCGGGTTATTTTGGCAGGGACCGTTTCTTTATGCTTGACCTGATCGATATGGACTGGGGTAACAGTACAGCTACGGTTCGTTGGAACCATACCTTTAGCAGCCGGCTCTTTTCCAATACCTCGCTCATTTACAGCAATTATAACTATACAACCTCGGAACTGTATGGTGGTAATAAACAACGCAATACTTCCAGGATAACCGATTACGATCTGAAACAGGACTTTACTTATTATCCCCGTAATAACCAGGTTATCCGCTTTGGGCTGAATAGTAATTATCACATCATTACCCCCGGCAAATTAACCGCGGAAAATGGACGTCAGGAAGCGCAGTTAAGGTTAAAACGTTATGCCTGGGAAAACGCCGTTTACTTTTCGCATCAGTTAAAGCCGGCGAACAACCTCTCAATTGATTATGGTCTTAGGGGAAGCGCTTTTAGTATTACCGGCCCGGGTGATTTCCTGACCAGCCAGCCGGTTTCCGGAACACCTGCTTTTGATACGTTGAGTTATAATAACCGGAAAATTATCAAAACCTATTTTAATGCAGAACCCAGGGTCTTTATTACGTGCCATATAACATCCGGTAGCACGATAAAAGCGGCGTATACCCGTGCTGCGCAAAACCTGCACCTGGTATCCAGCTTATCGGTAGCACAGCCAACCGATCTGTGGATACCTAGCAGCTTACTGGTGAAGCCGGAATTGAGCGATCAGTTTTCGTTGGGTTATTTCCGTGAGTTAAGGAATCATGCGTATGAGCTTTCTGTTGAAACTTATTTTAAAACATTGCAGCACCAGATCGATTATAAGGAGGGCGCTCAGCTTGCATTGAACACTTCTGTTGAGCCGGAGCTGGTATTTGGGAAAGGCCGGGCCTATGGCGTCGAGTTCCTGCTGCGTAAAAAGCAGGGGCCATTGACCGGGTGGATTGCCTATACGTTGTCGAGAACAGAAAGACAGTTTGATGCCATCAATAATGGCAGCTGGTTCCCTGCAAAGCAGGACAGAACGCATGATATTACCATTGTTGCAATGTACGGGCTGAGCCCGAAATGGAGCTTATCAGCCAACTGGGTATATTATACCGGTAATGCGGTCACCTTTCCCAGCGGCAAATATATTGTAGATGGTCATGTAACAAGCTACTACGCTGAACGCAATGCTTCCCGCATGCCCGGCTACCACCGGCTGGACCTGGGAGCTACCTGGCAACGCAGGAAAAAGGACCGGTTTGAGTCAAGCTGGACCTTTTCGATATATAATGTTTACGCCCAGCAGAACCCGTTCATCATTACTTTCCGCAAAAGCCCAACTGATCCCGCTAGCACCGAGGCTGTCAGGCTATCCATCTTCTCACTGATACCGTCATTCACTTATAACTTTAAATTTTAGATCATGAGACCTGCATATATGCTCATAGGCTTCATTATAACATTGCTTTCATGCGAAAAAGTGATTGACCTTGATCTGAACACTGCGCCTCCCGGGCTGGTAATAGAGGGTACTATTACCAACCAGGTGGGGTCCTATATGGTTCAGTTGAGTAAAACAACAAGTTATACCGCCCCCAATGAGTTTGTACCGGTAAGCGCGGCTATTGTTATAATAAGTGATCAAACCGGCGTTGCCGATACACTAAAAGAATCATCGGCGGGTAAATACCAGGGTACTAAGCTGAAAGGTAAGCCCGGGCACACTTACCAGCTGCAGGTAAGAACGGGGGATGAGGTATACACTGCTTCATCCGTTATGCCCGCTGCGGTATCCATAGACACACTGATACAGGGAGAGAAAAAAGGCTCAGATGGTAAGATAGCTGTTCAAACCTGGTTTCACGACCCGGCCGGAACGGAGGACTATTACCGGTTCTCCTTTAGTGTGAACGGGGTGCTTTCTGAAAGCATCTTTCCTTTTGATGGCAGGTTATATGATGGCACAGCAGTGCGGTATGATCTGGCCAGGGAAGATGACGAAGAGGAGAAGCAGGGTTTGCCGCCTGTTAAAGCCGGCGATACAGTGGAGGTTACTTTATATCATATTGATCAACCGGTGTATAACTACTTTTTAATACTACAGCAGAACTCCGGGAATGGACCGCCTGCAGCGCCGGGCAATCCCGTATCGAATATCAGCAATGGCGCTTTGGGATATTTTAGCGCACATACCGTAGCAAAAAGAGCTATTCTTATTAAATGAGCTGGATGTGCATCTGCAAGAGGGGTGGAGATATGAATATTCCGGGGTTTAACCTGTTATGTCCTAAAATTAAAAAGCCCCCGTTCTTACGGGGGCCTTACATTTGTATCAGTCTTACTACGCGGACCGGACGGGACTCGAACCCGCGACCTCCGCCGTGACAGGGCGGCATTCTAACCGACTGAACTACCGATCCTCCTTAACTTCCCAGGCATTCCTGTTCCGTTTTGGGATTGCAAAGATAGCAACAAACTTCCCAATTCTGCAAATCTTTTTTAAAAAAACTTTTCAGCTTTATCTTTACACCGTTCTTTAATCAATTTTAAAACTAATTATGCAATTCCTGGACTTTGAAAAACCTATTGCGGACCTGTACGAACAATTGGAAAAGCTGAAGGAAAACGGCCAGAAATCCGGCGTAGACGTATCTGCCACTGTAAAAGAGTATGAGCAGAAAATAGAAACTACCCGGAACGATCTGTATTCCCATCTCACCAGCTGGCAAAAGGTACAGTTGAGCAGGCATCCCGATAGGCCCTATACCCTGGCGTATATTGAAAAAATGTGCACCAACTTCGTGGAGCTGCATGGCGACCGGAATGTGAAGGATGATAAAGCCATGGTAGGTGGCTTTGCAGAGCTGGACGGTGAAACCGTAATGTTCATTGGCCAGCAGAAAGGTATTAATACCAAAATGCGCCAGATCCGTAATTTCGGAATGGCCAATCCCGAAGGCTACCGCAAGGCCCTGCGCCTCATGAAGCTGGCGGAAAAGTTCAACAAGCCCATTATAACCCTCATAGATACCCCCGGCGCTTTTCCCGGCCTGGAAGCAGAAGAAAGGGGACAGGGCGAGGCCATTGCCCGCAACCTGTTTGAAATGGTAAAGCTGCGCGTACCCGTGATCTGCGTGATCATTGGCGAAGGCGCTTCCGGCGGCGCCCTTGGCATTGGCATAGGCGACCGTGTATTTATGCTGGAAAACAGCTGGTACACCGTTATCTCTCCGGAAAACTGTTCTACGATCCTGTGGCGTACCTGGAATTTCAAGGAAAAAGCCGCAGAAGAGCTGAAATTAACCTCCGACCATATGAGCAAATTTGGTCTGGTGGATGGTGTAATCAAAGAACCATTAGGCGGTGCGCACGTCAATCCCGACGAAGCAGCCGCCCTTTTAAAGGCCAGCCTGAAACAAACCCTGGCTGAACTGAAGAAGATAGACCCGGACACGCGTATTGAGCAACGGATCGACAAATTCAGCAACATGGGATTTTTTGAGGAACGCTAAAAAATATTTAGAGATCACAGGCCAAATGCTAATATTTGCAGACTTTTTGGCTTATAAATAATTCATGGAACAGTTAAGAGGATCGGGTGTAGCCCTGGTTACGCCGTTCAAAGCAAATGAAAGCATTGACTGGAATGCTTTGGAAAAATTGATTGATCATGTTATTAACGGGGGCATAGATTACGTAGTATCTTTAGGCACCACCGGCGAAACACCTACGCTTTCTGCAGAAGAAAAGCTGGACATTATAAAGTTCACCTTTGAAAAAGTAAATAAGCGTGTACCCGTTGTAGTTGGTATTGGGGATTATAATACCCGCGATGTGGTGAAGCGCCTGGAAACCTGCCCGCTGGATGAAGCGGTAGCCATACTCAGCGTAGCGCCTTACTATAGTAAGCCCAGCCAGGAAGGCATTTTCCAGCATTATAAGGCCATCGCTAAAGCATCGCCCAAACCGGTGATCCTGTACAATGTGCCCGGTCGTACGGGCCGTAATATGACGGCAGACACCACGCTGCGCCTGGCGCATGAAGTAGAGAACATCGTAGCCATGAAAGAGGCCAGTGGTGATATGGTGCAGTGTATGCAGATCATAAAGGACAAACCCAAAGACTTCCTGGTGATCAGCGGGGACGATGCGTTAGCCTTACCGCAGCTGGCCTGTGGTATGGATGGCGTAATATCCGTTGCCGCCAACTACTTTGCCGCCGATTTTTCGGCTATGGTAAAGGCTGCCCTGGCAAATAACATTCCGGCCGCACGCGCCCTGCATTATAAGCTGCATGAAGCATTTGACCTGATGTTTGCAGAGAACAATCCCGCCGGCATTAAGGCATTTTTGCAGCACGGAGGCTTAATGGAACAAGCCTTCCGCCTGCCCGTAGTACCGGTAAGCAGCGGGCTGAATGAAAAGATCAAAGCCTATCTGGATAAGAATAAGTAAACTATCCGTGTGCCACACCTCAAAGGTGTGGCACACATTTTATCCCCGTTCCCCATGTCCTTCCCATGTGTTTCTCATGACTTTCCCTACTGGATCCCATGTTTTTCCCTAGTCCATCCCTAGTCCATCCCTAGTGACGTTCATGTACACCCCTAGTTAAAAGCACATAATCCCGAGCTCCTCATCTTCCGTTCTACGCTATGGACCATGGACTAAATGAGAAACGTAGCCCCTTCCACCGATAGCTCTGTATTCTCAAACACCGGCCGGCACTCATCCAGGAAAGGCTGCAGCTCCGTATACTTGGAAGAAAAATGCCCGATCAGCAAGCGTTTGGCGCCTGCCCGCGCCGCCAGGGTCGCCGCCTGCACAGAGGTGCTATGGTAGCGTTCCGCCGCCCTTTGAGCCAGGCCATGCAGGTAAGTGGTTTCATGGTATACCAGGTCGGCATGCTCCATCTGGGCGATCAGCTCCTCATCGTAAATGGTATCCGCGCAATACACGTACTTTTTACTGGGGGCCGGGGGGAGGGTTACCCAATGGTTTTTTACCAGCACGCCATCTTTTCGCTGATAATCAGCACCTTCCTGAAGCTGGGAGTAATAAGCGGCTGGTATTTCGTAGGCCTGTGCCTGTTCCGGTATGATCTTCCTTTTCTTGCGCCGCTGCTCTATCACAAAACCAAAACAGGGTATGCGGTGCCTTACCGGGAAAAAACGTACTTCCAGGTCTTTTTCATCCACGATTATACCGGCGTTTTCCGCACGCAGCGGCACAAAATGCAGGTCAAACTTCAGCTGGGTGGCCGCGCATTCCAGCTGTAGCTGTAAAATGGCTTCCAGCTCCGGCGTGGCGTAAATAGTGAGGGGTTCCGTACGGCCTAAAAGGCTTAAGCTGTTTAACAGTCCGATCAGTCCAAAATAGTGATCGCCGTGCAGGTGGCTGATGAAAATATGTTTAATGCGGCTGCGGCGGATCTTGTAGCGGGTCATCTGTACCTGGGTGCCTTCTCCGCAGTCGATTAACAGCAGTTGTTCATTACAGGTTACTACCTGTGCGGTGGGATGCCTGTCAGTAGTGGGTATCGCGGAGTTATTGCCTAAAATGGTAACAGCAAACATAGTAAAAAGTCGTAAGCGTAAATTGTTTTTGCTGTGCCGAAAATAGTAATTAGTTAGCAGTTTACGTTACGCGTAAATAATAGGGTACCAATGGTAAGTGCCTAACTATCTGTTACAATGGGGCATAAAAGAGCTAACACAAACCATCCACATTGGTTGTCTTTATAACCGGTTGATGGCTCATCGGTAATGGTCATTTAATGTGATTTTACCACATCATTTCAGCCATTCACCACATTGTTCCCTGTCTTTTATGATCACCATTCTTCACCTTCCATCAGCTCTCTTTCCAGAGATTCCATCATTACAATATCGATCGCTTCAGCAAGGGTAGGGGTAATGTTCAGGTCTTCATAAGATTCACGCAGGATACCTGTTAAAGTGTTGTTAAGACCAGTGATCGCGCAGGATTGCCTGCTGTCATATTGCTGCTGGTACACTGTTAAAATGGCCATCAGTCCCGCTTCATCTATCTCAGGTACCAATGCCATATCCAGTATAAGATTGCGGTCTTTTAGCTCCGGCAGATCGGTGATAGACTTTGCAAATTCAACTGACAAATTAACATCCAAACGGGGAATTTCAGGGTGTACAATGAGTATTTTTTCTTTGGTATCAATTTTGAACTTCATGATGCTTGGAACTTGTTTAGTACATTAGTAGTAACTGAAGGAACCTCTGCGAAAATTCTGTAAGAGACCGGCAACTTTTAGATCGCTTTCTCCGTAAGTATTAACACAGCCTTTCCAACACACTCAGCACAAAAGTAAATCTTATACTATTAACGTGTTAGAAGAAAAGAATCAAAATTATTTGCTAATATTGTATAAACAAGCCCCCGTAAGGGTTTTAATAATTTAATAATCTCACAATGGACCAGAATTTTTCACCGCAAGTAAAGGAGATCATTTCGTTTAGCAGGGAGGAGGCTTTACGCTTGGGAAATGATTTCATTGGCACAGAACACCTGCTGCTAGGCATTATTCGCGAGGGTGAAGGCACCGCAGTAAAAATTCTGCAGGCTTTGAACGTGGACCTCTATGAATTGCGCAAGGAGGTGGAGTTAGCCGTTAAAGACAAGACAGGAAAGAACATTGCCAATATCAATAGTCTTCCGCTTACAAGGCAGGCAGAAAAAGTTATCCGGGTTACCGTACTCGAGGCAAAGGCCCTTAAAAGCCCTACCGTAGAAACGGAGCACCTGATGCTGTCTATTCTCAAGAATAAGGAAAACGTTTGTACACAAATCTTACAACAGTTTGACGTGGACTACGATACTTTTAAAAACGAATTGGGCTTTGTTAAGTCCGCAGATCCTAAAGCCGAGTTCGACGATCCCGGAGAGGAAGAATTCGAAGATGAACGTAAAAGCTTTGCTTCTAAAAGTAAGCAGGCTAATACTAAATCCAAAACACCCGTTTTGGATAATTTCGGCAGGGACATTACCAAGCTGGCCGAGAGTGGCAGCTTAGATCCGATCGTGGGTCGCGAGCAGGAGATCGAAAGGGTATCCCAGATCCTCTCCCGCCGCAAAAAGAATAATCCGATCCTGATAGGCGAGCCGGGAGTGGGTAAAACCGCTATCGTTGAAGGCTTAGCCTTACGCATTGTGCAGCGAAAGGTATCCCGCGTATTGTTCGACAAGCGCGTGGTAAGCCTGGACCTGGCAGCGCTGGTAGCCGGTACCAAATACCGCGGCCAGTTTGAGGAAAGGATGAAAGCCATCATGAACGAACTGGAGAAGAACCGCGATGTGATCCTGTTCATCGATGAGATCCACACGATCGTAGGAGCAGGTGGCGCCTCAGGCTCACTGGATGCTTCCAACATCTTTAAACCGGCATTAGCCCGTGGCGAGCTCCAGTGCATTGGCGCATCCACGCTGGATGAATACCGTATGTACATTGAAAAGGATGGAGCTTTGGACCGCCGTTTCCAGAAGGTAATGGTAGATCCTCCCACCGTGGAAGAAACCATCCAGATCCTCAACAATATCAAACCCAGGTATGAAGAGTATCACAATGTATCCTACACGGAAGATGCCATTGATGCGTGCGTAAAGCTGAGCGACCGCTATATGACAGACCGCCTGTTGCCCGATAAGGCCATAGACGTGCTGGATGAAGTAGGCGCCCGCGTACACCTCAAGAACATTAACGTACCGCAGAATATCCTGGACCTGGAAAAACAGATCGAAGATATTAAGCAGGAGAAAAATAAGGTCGTGAAGAGCCAGCGCTTTGAAGAAGCAGCAGCCCTCCGCGATACTGAAAAGAAGCTGGGTGAAGACCTGGAACGTGCCAAAGGTGTTTGGGAAGAAGAAGTGAAGCACAAACGCTACCCGATCGACGAGGAAGCCATTGCAGAAGTAGTGAGCATGATGACCGGCATCCCCGTAAAACGGATGGTACAGGCAGAAACTGAAAAGCTCCGCCGCATGGGTGAAGACCTGAAAGGCGCCGTAGTTGGACAGGACGAAGCTATTGCCAAGGTAACCAAGGCCATTCAGCGTAACAGGGTAGGGTTGAAAGATCCTAAAAAGCCCATCGGTACCTTTATCTTCCTGGGACCAACCGGGGTAGGTAAAACCGAGCTGGCTAAATCCCTGGCCCGTTATATGTTCGATTCTGAAGATTCACTGATCCGTATAGATATGAGTGAGTATATGGAGAAATTCTCCGTAAGCCGCCTGATCGGTGCGCCTCCAGGATATGTAGGGTATGAAGAAGGCGGACAGCTGACCGAGAAAGTACGCCGCAAGCCGTACTCCGTGATCCTGCTGGACGAAATTGAAAAAGCACACCCGGATATCTATAACATCCTGCTGCAGGTACTGGACGACGGTATCTTAACCGATGGCCTGGGCCGCAAGGTGGATTTCAAGAACACGCTCATTATCATGACCTCCAATATCGGGGTGCGCCAGTTGAAAGACTTTGGTGCAGGCGTGGGCTTCTCTACCGGAACAAGGCAGATGAATGAAGAAGAGAACACCAAATCCGTGATCGAAAAATCACTGAAACGGACCTTCTCTCCTGAGTTCCTGAACCGTATAGATGATGTGGTGATCTTCAACTCCCTCAGCAAGGAGCATATCTATGTGATCATAGACATCACCATGAAGAGTGTGTTGAAACGCCTGAACAACCTGGGCTTCAGCCTGGAGCTGACCGAAGAGGCAAAAGGCTTCCTGGCAGAAAAAGGTTACGATTCACAGTTCGGCGCAAGGCCGCTGCACAGGGCCATCCAGAAATACCTGGAAGATCCGTTAGCAGAAGAGATCCTCAATATGAACATCCATAACGGGGACATACTGGTTGCTGACCTGGATAAGGAAAATCAGAAGCTGATCTTCACGATCAAGAATCTGCCTAAAAGCAACAAATCCGAAAAATCGGAAGCCTAAGTAAGCAAATTAGTTATCAGGATAATTTTAGATCCCGCTCAGCGTAAAGCTGGGCGGGATTTTTCTTTTCCGGAAGGCAATTTTAACCCTTGTTATAACACATATATGTTATATGACTACTCGAATTGGTATAATATAATTATACGATTTTGTGCAAAATAAATGTGGTGATTATTAACGGGTTATGCATATAACTGGTCAGGCCGATTGTCCTTTAATCCTCATTATCAATTGTTAAGCGTTTGTTAATCGGCGGCTAAACAGGTACCCCTTAACTTAATATCTTCAGTAAAATGACATCATAATACCATTTTATACACGGGTTAAATATTTCATTTTTGTCATATGAAAATTATTGTTCATTTCAATGAACTGTTGAACCGGGCAATACGCTTTACCATCATACGGTAAAGTTTTTTCTTCCATCGTAGGTAACGGTACTAACTATTTTAATGGACTATCCCGGAATAGGAAGTACATCACCATCCGGCAGCATTGCAGCCGTAATTAACCTGAGCGAGCAGAGTACAAACAGTGGACAATATCTTAAGTACAGCAATGTGCTTGATGTGGCCCTTTATATCATTAAACAAGAACAAAGTTCTATTGGATTAATAAACCACAACAACTATGAGGTAAAGCCTCATGGCTATTATTTGACTTGATAACTATCCTTATACCATGAACAAATCTCTACGTATTGGAGCAAAGCTGCTCCTGGCAGGCTGCCTTGCCTTATTCTCTGTTACCGTGCAGGCCCAGTTAAAGGTCGGTAGCAATCCAACCAACATCCAGAAATCAGCAGTGTTAGAGCTGGAATCTGACCGGCAGGGTCTGTTGCTGCCCCGCCTTACAGATACCGTGGCTATCAATGCAATTACCCCGGCACCCCCGGATGGTATGATCATTTACCTGGCCCTGGCGCCTAACGTTGGCCTGTATGTTAGAAAGGGCGGCCACTGGGAAATGATGGCTAATTCATCATCAGCTTTAGGCAACTGGAATTTAACCGGTAACGCAGGCACCAACCCAACCAATAACTATGTTGGAACCAGCGATGCCCAGGAGCTTTCTGTACGTGCAAACAATACAGAAGCCATCCGCGTGACCACTGCAGGTAATGTGCAGCTGAAACAGGTAACAGTGGGCGCTGTAGGCGATCTGGAAGTACTGGTATTAGGTGCAGGCGGTTCTGTAATGCGCCGTACCATCTCTGCTTCCGCTTTCACGGGCGCTATCAGCAGCCTGAATGGGTTAACCGGTAATGTACAAACAATGGTGGCCGGTTCTGCAGGTAACGACTTCACGATCACTTCTACCGGTACTGCGCATACCTTTGATATCCCTACACAGGATGGTACTAAAACACGCGGTCTTTTAACAAGCGCTGACTGGACTAAGCTGAATAACGCGCAGAAATCGATCGTAATAGGTACATTCTCTACTGTACCTGTTGCCGGCGGTTTAA
>NZ_DATCRF010000242.1:0-43596 GCF_036569125.1 Chitinophaga sp.
TCATCTGCCCGTATGTTAAAGTCCTGTACCTGGGTGCCGCCTTTCAGCATCAGGTTCTGTTTCTGCGATTTCTGGTTAGAGAGTACGCTGGTTACCGTTAGGCGGCCGAACTGCAGCTGGGTTTTAAGACCAAACAGCGACTGTACCCCTGAAATCAGCTGGCTGCGTAAGGGAAAACTTACGTTACCGGCTTCTATCTTTTTTATGATCTCATCATCGTAACCGGTGTATTCCAGCTTTATCTGGTTCTCAAAGTCAAAGGTGCTCTGGGTATTATAGTTGGTGATGAGCTTTAGCTTATCCCCTATTTTACCGGTTACGTTCATGTTAATGTTCATGTCAAAATCAAAACCCCCGTTCTTACGCGCCTGTTCAACCAGCACGGGGTTCTTGATGTTCTGGCCCTGGTAACCGAACGTGAGGTCCAGGCTTCCCTGGGGGCGTATATCCACCTTGCTGCCGCCAAATACACGGTCAAACAGGCTGTTGCCGCTGTTCAGCTGCGGGCCGGAGCCCAGCTGGTTCAGGCTGCCCAGGGTAGCTGCCCGCTTTTGCCAGTAGCTTTGTTCGCTCTGGGAAGATTGCAGCTTATAAAACTCGTCAAAGCTCATGTAGGTGGGGTTACGGTAGTACTGGTCGCCTATTTTTTCCGTAACGGTATATTGTTTGGTAACGGGATCGTATTCTACGTCTCTTTTAATGCTGGCGGGGTCTTTCAGGTCAATGGCATTCCGGACAGGATCGGTAATGGCATTTCCGTACCTGTCTTTTATAGGATATTTCAGGGTGTCACTTTTATGGGTAGTATCCTTTGCGGTTGTATCTGTTTTCCAGTTTGGTTGCTTAAAATAATTTCCCGAACGTTCCCTTGCGGCAGTGTCAAGAATAAAAAAAGATACGACGCCTATCACTGCAAAAGCACTTAAATATGTCTTTTTTGCCAAGCGAAATAGGTTTTTATAGAGGTCAGGGTAATAAAATTATAGACTTTTCAGGGATTTTTTTATGAGCCCTTCCAAGTCCTGCAATAGTGGTTCTGTTTTCAGTACCCTTTGAATAGCCTGTTCTGCCACGTTACGGGCTATCCCCAGGGTTACCAATGCATTTAACGCATCTTCGTGCAATGTATTGTTCGTGCTGACAGATAATTGTGGTCCTGTTTCTTTCTGCCTTTTTATCTTGTCTTTTAACTCCAGAATGATCCGTTTTGCCGTTTTGGCGCCTATGCCTTTAATGCTTTCCAGCATTTTCTCGTTTTCCATGGCAATGGCGCGCTGAATGTCTTCCGGTTGCAGGGAGGAGAGCATCATACGGGCCGTGGACGCCCCTATGCCGGATACGCCCAGCAGCAGCAGGAACATGCTGCGTTCCGCATCGTCAAAGAAGCCATACAGGGTATGGGCATCCTCTTTTATATGCAAAAAGGTGAGCAGCTTGCAGTTTTCCATCCCCTGGATCCGGGAGTAGGTATTTAAACTGATCTGTACCTCGTATCCCACCCCCTGCACTTCTACATACACCATTGCAGGAGACTTGTGGGTTAATTTTCCGGTAAGGTAAGCGATCATACAGGATTTATAAAGGCGCAAACTTACGGAAAAACTCGTAAGTGATTGTGCTTTACTTGAACTCCCGGTTCGTTATGACAACATAAGACTTTTGAATTTCTTTTAATATCGTATTTTTGACCCCTAGTAAAACAATTATTCCGACATATGAGTAAAATTACGGCCGCTATTACAGCGGTGGGTGGTTATGTTCCTGACTATGTACTTACCAATAAAGAACTGGAAAAACTGGTAGATACCACAGATGAATGGATCACCACCCGCACGGGGATAAAGGAAAGAAGGATATTGAAAGGGGAAGGCAAGGGTACTTCTGATCTATGTGTACCGGTAGCGCTGGAAATATGCCGCAAAAGGGGGATCAGTCCTGAGGAAATAGACCTGCTGATAGTGGCTACTGTAACACCTGACATGGTTTTTCCGGCTACAGCCAACGTGGTAACGGATAAGATAGGGGCTAAAAATGCCTGGGGATTTGATATAAACGCAGCCTGCTCTGGCTTTTTATATGCACTGGATACCGGCGCCCGCTTTATTGAAAGCGGCCGTTATAAGAAGGTGATGGTGATAGGGGCGGATAAGATGAGCGCCATCATGGACTACTCTGACCGTACTACCTGCATTATTTTTGGCGATGGCGGCGCCGGCGTATTGCTGGAGCCCAATACAGAAGGTTACGGCCTGGTGGACAGCATTCTGAAAAGCGATGGCCACGGCCGTGAGTACCTGCACATGAAAGCAGGCGGTTCCGTTAAACCTGCCAGCATAGAAACCGTTACCAACCGGGAACATTACGTGTACCAGGAAGGTAAAATGGTGTTCAAATACGCTGTGGCCAACATGGCGGAAGCTGCGCATGATATTATGCAACGCAACCAGCTTACATCCGATACCGTTTCCTGGCTGGTACCTCACCAGGCCAATAAGCGTATTATAGATGCTACGGCCCAGCGTATGGGACTGCCGGAAGCAAAGGTGATGATGAACATTGAGCGCTACGGCAACACCACCGGCGGTACTATTCCCCTGTGTTTATGGGATTACGAAAAACAGCTGAAAAAAGGCGATAACCTGGTGCTGGCAGCCTTTGGCGGCGGCTTTACCTGGGGCGCAAGCTATATTAAGTGGGCGTACGATCCGAAATAATGTGCAGATTATAAATGTGCAGATGTGCAAATGAATTTGTGCGGATAACGGCATTTTTCATTTGCACATTTGCATATCTGCACATCTGCACATTAATGAAACGACGGTAGCTCGTACACAAACGCAAACCCCTGCTTTTCCGGTGCGGCGCTGATATGGCCGCCCATTTTATCCATAAAATCTTTACAGATCACCAGGGCCAGCTCGGCATCGTGCCGGCGGAATCCCTTGTAATAGCTGGTGCCCCTGTATTCAAACAAGTGCGGCAGCATAGCCGCAGTAATGTTGATCTGCAATACCTTTACCCATACTTTTACGGCGCCCGCTTCTTCTGTGGTTAATACCTGTACCTGCCCGCCCGGCGTGGAAAAGCCAATGGCGCTGTTTAACAGGCTGCGGTGCACAAACTGTAACATTTCCCGCTCTGCCGCTACCTGTATATCATCCGGCACCTGTATGCTGATGCTCACCTTTTTTTCCTGCGCGGCATGCTGTATGCTTGGCAGGGCTTCCGTCATCATGCTATAAATATTACAGGGCGCAGGGGCATATATAAATCCTGAAAGCTGCGACTTGATCCACCGCAGGATGTTATCAAAAACAGCCAGGGTTTCTGCAGCGGAATCCGCGATCTGGCTGGTGAGCTGCTCCATGGAGGGCTTATCCAGCGAGTGCGCCTGCAGCATGGCTGCCATGCGAATGATGTTGTTTAACGGATCACGGAAATCATGTGCTATTACTGAGATCAGCTTATTCTTAAAATCATCGTTGGAGCGTAACAAACGGTTCTTTTCCGCAATAGACTTATTCATATTATCCACGCGCAGCTCATATTTGCGGGAGTTGCGGTAATACCGGTAATACACGATGGTAATGCCGGTTAACAATACCAGCAGCGCTGCCAGGAACCAGATGAGGATGCGGCGCGTGACCCGTTCCAGGTTACTTCTTTCAATGGCCTGTTGCTGTACCTGGTTACGCAGCTGCAGCGATTGCATTTCCTGCTCTTTCATAAAATATTCCAGGTAATTGATCCCGCCCCGCTGCCGTTGCAGGGCTAGCTGATGCAGCGCCAGCTGGCGCAGGCCATTGCCATAGTAAGCAATGTTATCCGCATCATTCACCTTTTCATAGTGCCGGTACAGATAAGGCAGCATTTTCATCATCAGCTCATAATACCCTGCCTGCTGTGAGAGCTTGAATATTTTTGCGGCATACAGCACACTATCTGCGGGATAGCCCATCGGAATAAAATCGTCCAGCACCCGGAAATACGCTGCTATGCCCAGGTGCAGGAATCCTTTTTGTATAGCCGTATCCGCCACCTTATTGATCAATACCTCCCCTTGTTCGCCATGCCCCTGTTTTAACAGGGTAACCGCTTCAAACATTTTTGCATATAGCCATTCCCGTGAGTAAGGGTAACGTGCGGTAATACTGCGCAGCTGATCATATGCCCATTTAACAGCATGCTGCTTGGTACTGTCTTTGGAGTATTTAATGATATAGTTGCTTAGCACCAGGCTATACATAGAGTCGTTGGAAAGGCGGCTGCCCCAGGCCATGGCCTGCTGCTCATAATATAGCTCCAATGGTTTATTGCCCTCGGCTTCATAGTCAATACTCAGGTTGTTCATCATGTGGCAAACGTTGGCTGAGTCGCCGCTGGCAAGGTATAAGGCCATAGCCGCCTTTTCATATGCAATGGCCTGCTGTATGCTGAACTGCTGCCCGTATACAATACCCAGGTTTTTCAGCGCGCCGGCTTCTCCCCTTTTGTAATGCAGGCGCACCGCTATTTCCCGGGCTTTGGTGGCCAGCAGAAAACAGCTGTCTATATTGCTCAGGTGATAGTACATGCCCAGTTGATTCAGCATATCTACATACGCCATACTATCCTTTGCAAAGGGTAAGCTGCTGCGCAGGTTTGCTATTTCCGCAGACTGTGCCCCGGCCCGGAAGGCGCCCGGCAATAAGCTGCCGCAAAGCAATATGTACAGGATAATACGCTGCATTGTTTAACTGGTGGTTGAAGGATCTGTAGCTTCAACCTGTGGTAAGGTATAAGATAAGGCTGCGCCCCGGCCGCTGGTATTGGCTGCCTGCACACTGCCTTTCATCATATTCATAAAATCCCTGCAAATGATCAACGCCAGGCCAGCGCCCTGCTGTGGCCCTTTACGCGGCCGGTCTGCATGATACTCAAACAGGTGTGGTAATAAATGCTCCGGTATGCCTGCACCTTCGTCAGTTACCGTTACGGTCACCTGTCCTTCATGAACAGCGGCTGTTACATAAATACTGCCATGGCGGGGCGAGAACTTAAGCGCATTGTGAATAAAATTGCGGTGCACAAACTGCAGCATTTCACACTCTGCCAGCACGTATATATTACCGGGGATACGCACATTCACCTGCACCTGTTTTTCGGAGATCACATCTGTAAGGCTTTGCAGCGCAATGTTCACCAGCTCCTGCACACGGCAGGGTTCCGGCGCATATACAAAGCCCGATAGCTGGGAATTGATCCATCGCAGTATACTGTCAAAAGTATGCAGTGTGTTTTGAGAGCTGCGCTCTACACCGGTTAAAAGGGAAGCCGCTTCCTCCGGGCCCAGGGAATGCGCCTGCAAAAAGTTCATGATCTCCAGTATGTTCACCAGCGGCATGCGAAAGTCGTGCGCAATAAGGGATATCAGCTTGTTCTTAAAATCATCATGCGTTTGCAGCAGCGTGTTCTTTTCACTGATCTCACGGTACTTTTCCGTAAGCCGTATACCATTCTCCCGCGATCTTTTATATGCATAATAAAAGAAGGTAAGCAGCAGCATTACCAGCACTAATGACAGGGCCATACCGCCTACCAGGTATTGGCGTTTGCGGTTCTCCAGGCGTTTTTTATCCAGCTTTGCCTGCTGTAAACGGTGCTGTAACTGCAAGGCATTCAGGCGGCCGTTCTGCTGATAATAAGCCATATAATCCAGCTCACCCTGTGTTCTTGCTGCTTGTTCTTTTTCCAGTATGCTTAGCATTAAATGGCTGTACTGGGCTGCAGTAGCGGGCTGCCCTTGCCGGGTGTAATAGGAATGCAGCGCGGTGGTCATGGGTAATATAAGCTCCCAGTAACCGCCTGCTACACCGTATTGCACCATATTCACTTTATATTGTAAAGAATCCGGCTGTTTAAAGTAACCTTTATAACCGGCCAGCTGTGCGCTGGCATACATGGCCAGGTAAGTATAGCCATTGGCAGCTGCCTGCTGTATTATTTGCAGCAGCTGCTTTTCTGCGCCGGCAACATCACCCTTTTTTATGCGCTCATTTGCTTCGTACAAGCCGCATTTTAACTGCGTGCGCTCATCATGGTACCGGTTTGCCAGGCTGCGCACCTTTGCCAGCGCCCATTGTGCTGAATCTGCATGCAGGCTGTCATCCGCATGCACAAAGTAATAGTTTACCAGTATGGTGGCATACAGGGAATCATTGCGCACACTGCGGCTTTTATGCATGGCCTGGTTCATGTACTGCACGGCAGATGCCTGCTGCCCTATGTACTTGTAATAAATAGCCATATTGGCAAGCGCCTGGCATACGGCCGCGCTATCGCCCAGCTTTTCATATGCGCGTAAGGCATGCAGGTAAGAACGGTATGATAAAAAGCTGTTGGAACGGAGGGCGTAGTAATTGCCCTGGTTCATCCAAACCGCGGCCTGCCCTTTTGAATAGCCCTGCCGCTCTGCTATGCTGCGGGCTGCATTGGTGTAAAGTAAACAGGTATCCAGGTTTTGGGGCAGGTATAGCACAGACAGGCGGTTCAGGATATCCACGTATTGCGTGCTATCCTTTGTATGGGGTAATTGTGCCTTTAGCCGGCTGATCTCCTGGCTTTGGCCCTTTAACACAACTGCTTTACATATCAGCCACACACAAATAACACCCCATCTCATAATATTTTTATTACGCGGAAGATGGTTCAATACATTACGGCTTGATGCATACTAAATAATATCCATGTAAAAAGAAATATTATATGTGAAGATAAAGGAAAGAACGTAACAACGCGCCGTCACTAGATCTCGAATACAAATCCCCGGCGGGTGAGCTGCTCATACTTTTGTTTATCGAACCGGTACAGGTGCGCTCCTTTTTTTGAGGTGGTTTTATCTTTTTCTTCCAGCTTTTCCAGTATGCTCATAGACAGTATTTTCTTGCGGAAGTTGCGGCGGTCCAGCTCATGCTGATAGATCTCTTCGTACAGGCTGCGCAGCTGCGACAGGGTAAATTTTTCAGGTAACAGTTCAAAGCCAATGGGGTGAAAGTGTGCATTGTCCTTCAGCTTTTTCAGGGCATCGGCTATCATGCGGCCGTGGTCAAAAATAAGCGGGGGTATCTGGTGCAGCTCCAGCCAGTGTGCGCCATGTTCTTCAGCCAGTATATGATCATGCTCCTTAACGCGTATAAGGGCGTAATAGGCAATAGAGATCACGCGGGCGCCGCTATCCCTTTCCACTTCACCATAGCAGCCCAGTTGATCCATGAAAATATTCTCCAGGCCCGTGGTTTGTTTAAGCACGCGGGCAGCAGCAGCATCCGTGCTTTCGCCTTCCTGTACAAAACCGCCTACCAGCGACCACTCACCCTGTTTGGGATCTACCTTGCGCTGGATCACCAGCAATTTAAGCCTGCTGTCTTCAAAGCCGAATATAATGCCGTCAACTGCTACCAGGTGCCGGGGTACACCGGAATAAAAAGAGGATACCATCATAATGCTACCGGGTTATTACCAATTTACGATTTTAGATTCTAGATTTACGAATTATTACAGCGGGTCAGATCCGCGTTATCCACTAACCATTTAAAGTAATGAGTATCAAAATCAGGATTGCACAAAAAGAAGACTGTCCCCGCCTGCTGGAGCTGATCCGGGAGCTGGCGGAGTATGAGAAGGCGCCCCGGGAGGTAACGGTTAGCCTGGAACATTTTGAGAATGCCGGTTTTGGCCCTGCGCCGGTATGGAAGGCCTTTGTAGCGGTAACCGTAGAGGATGGACAGGAGTTTATTGCCGGTTTTGCATTATATTATATCCGTTACTCAACCTGGAAAGGCTGCCGGATGTACCTGGAAGATATTGTAGTATCTGAACGCTACCGCGGTAAAGGTATTGGCAAGCTGCTGTTTGATCAGCTGATCGCAGAAGCAAAGGAAAAACAGTTCCATGGCCTTACCTGGCAGGTGCTGGAATGGAATGAGCCGGCTATTAATTTTTATAAAAAGTATAATGCGAAATTTGATCCCGAATGGTGGAACGGGAGTATTGATTTTTAGTCCATGGTCGATGGTCGATAGTCCATGGCATTTAACGCAGGGTGCTTGTGCGTGGGATGGCCACTGACCATGATTCAAAGAAGGTATTTACATTACGTTAAACTGTAGCACGGGCCGTGTTTCATGGTCCATTCCATAACATGAAAAACGCCATGGACCATCGACTATGGACCATGGACCAAATACAACCATGATCCGCTTTTCCCATCTCCAAAACATTACGCTGCCGGAGCTTTGCAGCGTTTTTAACCTTGCTTTCAGCGATTATATAATACCGTTCCAGTTAACCGTGCCCTTGCTGGAACAAAAGCTGCAGGGCGAGAACGTACGGCTCTCCCACTGCATTGGCGCTTTTGACGGCCCCACACTGGCAGGTTTTATATTACATGGGGCAGATACCTGGCCTAACCCCGCATTGCTGTATAACGGGGGCACCGGCGTAATACCGGCTTACCGCGGACAGCACCTGGT
Source organism: Chitinophaga sp. (assembly GCF_036569125.1). Taxonomy (GTDB): domain Bacteria; phylum Bacteroidota; class Bacteroidia; order Chitinophagales; family Chitinophagaceae; genus Chitinophaga. The sequence continues at coordinate 8,511 of NZ_DATCRF010000242.1, forward strand.
GCAGCGCATGTATGCACATTACCGGCAACAATATAAACAGGAAGGTGTGCAGCGTATATTGCTGGAGGTTATCAGCACCAATACCCCCGCCATTAAAGCATATGAGAACAGCGGTTTTACCAAAACCCGTTTCTTTTATTGCTATAAAGGGCAGCCGTTTATAAAGCAGGTACGGAAAAATATTACCATCCGCACTGCTGCCACCCCTGACTGGGCGCTGCTGAATACCTTTACGGACCAGGCGCCCGGCTGGGCCAACAGCCCTGCCAGCATTCAGCGGGAAGGCCAGCATACCCTTACCTGGCTGGCCTATGAGCAAAATGAGATTGCAGGATTTATCAGTGTGTTCGGCAGCAACAAACGGATCCGCCAGCTGGGTGTACACCCGCAGCACCGGCGCAAAGGGATTGGCAGCGCATTGCTGCAGCATGTTATACAGGTGCTGCAGGGGCCTTTTTCCATTATTAATATTACGGATGATAACAAGGGGTTACAGCAGTTCCTGTTGCAGGCGGGGTTTGAGGTGGCTGTGAAGCAGTGGGAAATGGAGTTAAATGTGTAGATGTGCAAATATGCAGATGTGCAGATGAAAGGGCAGTATGCGCTAAAACACAAATGTGCAAATGAAGATCATTTTTCATCATCTGCACATTTGCATATTTGCACATTTGCACATTATCAACTCACTCCATTCACTACCGCCTCTTTATGGATCTTAAGGATCAGGCCTTGTAATACTTTACCCGGGCCTACTTCGGTAAATTCTGTACCGCCATCAGCTACCATTGCCTGTACGGATTGTGTCCATCTTACGGCGCCGGTCAGCTGGTCGATCAGGTTTTGTTTGATCTGCGCCGGGTCGATGATGGCTTTAGCTACCACATTCTGGTACACCGGACAGGAGGGCGTGTTAAAGGTTGTACCCTCAATAGCTGCCTGCAGCTCTTCTTTGGCAGGGGCCATTAACGGGGAGTGGAAAGCGCCGCCCACCGGTAATACCAGCGCTCTTTTGGCGCCGGCCGCCTTCATTCTTTCACAGGCAATATTCACCGCATTCACGGTGCCGGAGATCACCAGCTGCCCCGGGCAGTTATAGTTGGCAGGCACTACTACCTCACCGGTTTCTTTGGTAACTGCTGCGCAGATCTCCTCTACCTTAGCATCATCCAGCGACAGTACGGCAGCCATGGTAGAAGGCTGTTTTGCACAGGCCTTTTGCATAGCTGTAGCGCGTATGAAAACCAGGCGCAGCGCATCTTCAAAAGACAGGGTGCCATTGGCTACCAGGGCAGAGAACTCGCCCAGGGAGTGGCCCGCCACCATATCCGGTTTTGCATTTTCAATACCCATAAAAGCTACTACGGCGTGCAGGAAAACAGCCGGCTGGGTAACATTGGTTTGTTTCAGGTCTTCATCGGTACCGGTGAACATAGTATCGGAAATGCGGAATCCCAGTATGTCGTTAGCCTGCTCAAATAATGCTTTTGCTTTGGGGCTGGCATCATACAGTGGTTTTCCCATTCCGGGGAATTGTGATCCCTGACCGGGAAATACGTAAGCGTGCTTCATTACTCGTTGTAGTTTAGATTGAAATAGCTCTGCAAAGAAAACAAAAAAATCAGTTACTTAAACATTAGCCAATAATATAATAAAAGAACCTTCCAGGAATGTGATCCCGGAAGGTTACGTATGATACTTACTACCCTGTTATTTTCCAATAAGGCGCATAAATTCAGACCGCGTACGGCCATCCTCAAACTGGCCGGAGAAGCCCGATGTGGTGGTAACGGAGTTCTGTTTCTGCACGCCGCGCATCATCATACACAGGTGCTGCGCTTCAATTACCACGGCCACACCCAGCGGTTCCAGCGTTTCCTGGATGGCATCCAGCACTTGGTGCGTTAACCGCTCCTGCACCTGCAGGCGGCGGGCAAACACATCTACCACACGCGCTATTTTGCTTAGCCCGGTGATGTAACCATTAGGTATATACGCTACATGGGCTTTGCCAAAAAAAGGCAGCATGTGGTGCTCACACAAAGAATACAGCTCTATATCCTTTACGATCACCATTTCGCTGTAAGCCTCTGTGAATTTAGCGCCACGCAGAATGGCCTTGGCATCCAGCTGGTATCCCTGTGTAAGGTACTGCATGGCTTTTGCCAGGCGTTCCGGCGTTTTCTGCAAGCCTTCCCGGTCCGCATCTTCTCCTATCAGCTGCAAACATTCCCTGTAATTATCCATCAAACCGGAGGTCACATGCTCATCAAATGTCTCAGTCTTTTTGTATGCCATTTTGTTGTGCGATTTCTGATTTCTAAAGCCGGCGTCCTGTCTTTGGATCAAATGCTCATTGACCGCCGTAATACTCTACATAAATGCGGGGCGTTTCATATAACTTAATGCAATGCAGCTGCGCTGCAGGAGGTAAGTTCTTAGCCAGCTCGTCCCAGATGGCAATGGCCAGGTTTTCGGCAGAGGTGAATTTACCTGCCATAAAATCCACGTCCATATTCAGGTTGCGGTGATCCACCTTTTCCACGATCACGTCTTTGATCACATCGCCCAGAGTTTTGGCATTAAATACAAACCCGGTTTCCGGATCAGGTGTGCCCTTTATTGTTACATGTAACTCATAGTTATGCCCATGCCAGTTATCATTGGCACATTTACCAAACACTTCCTGGTTCTTTTCCTTGCTCCATGCGGGATTGGATAATTTATGCGCAGCATTGAAATTCTCCACACGCGTTAAATAGATCATTATTGAAATAAAATTTTCGCAAAAATACCATTAATCCGCGAGCCAGCCGTAAGTTTACAGGATGAATCTACTGGTAGTAGCCGCTACAGCACTGGAAATCAAACCGTTCAGTGAATATTTATCCCAGGCAAGCCTGCCGCAAACTTGTCAGGTTGAGGTGCTGATCGGGGGCATAGGCCTCACGCATACCGCCTGGCACCTGGGCAAATATATGGCTGCCAAACGGCCGGATGTAGCCATACAGGCAGGTATAGCCGGTAGCTTTAACCATAGCTGGCCTTTAGGGCAGGTAGTTATGATCGGTAAAGAGCAGTTTGGCGACCTGGGCGTGGATGACGCCGGTACCTTCAGAGATCTTTTTGAGATCGGGCTCTGGAACAGCGGGCAAACACCTTTTGCAGGCACCAGCCTGGTAAACACCTTTGCCGGCCTGCCCTTTACCCCTGATCTGCCAATAGGCAGCAGCGTAAGCATTAACACGGTAACGGGCAGCCTGCCCTCCATTGAGCGCCTGCAGCAGAAATATACGCCCGATATAGAAAGTATGGAAGGCGCCGCTTTTCATTTTGCCTGCTTACAGGAAAACATCCCCTTTCTGCAGCTGCGCTGTATCTCGAATTATGTTGAGGTACGGGATAAGAGCAAGTGGAACATTCCCCTGGCAGTTAAGAACCTGAACCAGGCGCTGGTTGGGGTGGTTGAGGCCATGGCCCATGGCCGATAGTCCATGGCATAAGCCGCAGAGCAGGTAGTTCAACTAATGCAACTTGTTAAACAGCTATACGAAGGAGGCTATGGACCATCGACCATGGACCATGGACTAAAAACTAAAAAATTATACAATGGACTTATCATTAGGTTTTTCACCATGCCCCAATGACACTTTTATTTTTGATGCCATGGTGAACAACAAGATCGAAACGGACGGATTAAGATTCAACACAGACCTGCAGGATGTGGAAACCCTGAACAAATGGGCCTTACAGGGCAAGCTGGCTATTACCAAGCTCAGTTTTGCAGTGTACCGGAAAGTAAAAGATCAGTACAACCTGCTGAACAGCGGCAGCGCCCTGGGCAGAGGCTGCGGCCCTTTGCTGATCGCTAAAAAACCTATTGCTTTGGAAGATGTGAAGGATTGCCGCATTGCCATTCCGGGTGATAATACCACCGCCAACCTGCTGTTCTCCATCGCGTTCCCGGAAGCCAAACAAAAGCAGGTAATGGTATTCTCTGAAATTGAAGGGGCGGTGCTGGATGGCCGTGCAGACGTAGGCGTTATTATTCACGAAAACCGTTTCACCTACCAGCAAAAAGGCCTGGTAAAGATCATAGACCTGGGCGAGTACTGGGAAAGCACCACTGGCAGCCCCATTCCGCTGGGAGGCATTTTTATCCGGAAGGATGTGCCGCTGGAAATACAGCAGCAGGTAGATGCGCTGATCCACAAAAGCCTTCAATATTCTTATCAGCATTACCCGCAATTATCTGAATATGTAACGCAGCATGCGCAGGAAATGGACGAGAACGTAATGCGCCAGCATATTGATCTGTATGTAAATGATTTTAGCCTGGATCTGGGCCAGGAAGGCCATGCAGCGGTGGATCTGCTGATGAAAAAAGCCGGGGGATCGTAGATTTACGATTTTAGATTTACGATTTTAGATTTGATGAAAGCGATTGAAACCGGTAGGCATCATTAGCATAAATGAAGCACCGGGTTAAACCAATGGATCTTTATCCATCAAATCCAAAATCTAAAATCGTCAATCTAAAATCAAATAACTCCTTCAAATAACACTTCGTGTAAAATAGTAGCGGCTGCATTGCCGTAGCGGTTATTACGGAAACGCCCTACCCAGCGAATGCCATAAATGGCATTGGTGAGGAAGATCTCATCGGCCTTTTCCAGGTCGGTGATGGAAAGGGGATATTCTTCCAGCTTAAACGGCAGCTCTGTTCTCAATAAATGTTTACGCATTACCCCGCATACGCCGCCCTCTGACAAGGGCGGGGTCATGATCTGCCCATCGCGTACCACAAATAAATTAGCAATGGTAGTATCTGCTATACGGTTGTGATGGTTTAGCAGAATCGCCTCATCCAGCTGGTTCTGGCGGGCATACATGCTGGCCATTACATAGGCCAGGCAGTTATTGGATTTAATGCTGGAGAGCTTATCGCAGCTCTTGCGGGCATCAGGGAACACATCTATTGTAAGCCCTTCCTCATTCAGCTCAAAAATGCGCCGGGTAAGCTCTGCAGATTGTATGATAAAGTTGGGCGTATTATCTACCGGGTCATAGAAACCGCCGTTGGAGCGGAATACGGTTAACCTTACCCTTGCCAGGCGGGATAGGCCATTGCGGGCGCATAACTCTGTAATAAGGCCGGTAAAATAGTCTTTGGTAAAGTTCAGTGGAACATCAAAGTGCAGGCGGTTCATGCTGGTGGCCAGGCGCTCAAAATGCAGGTCCGACAGCAGCACCTGTCCCTGGTACACTTTCATGGTTTCAAAACAGCCGTCTCCATAGCGGAAGGAACGGTTATCTGCCGTAAAAATGGGTTCTGATCCGGGAAGAAATCTTCCGTTGTAACAAATGAGACCAACTTGCACTTCGAACGCTTTTTGGTGACAGGTTTTTAACAGGGTAGTTAAGTTACGAAAATTTAGGGGATCCTCCTCCGGAGAATTAATAATTAACAATTAAGAATTAATAATTGTGTGGGCAGGCAGAGCGATTAATGATATATGGAAAATACATATTTATTGTTTTGCGGATCGCAGGCTGCGGCCTGCTCTGTGACGGGCCGCCAGCGGGGGTGTAAATTAACCTGAGGGCTAAAAAGAAATAGACCACGCCTTAAAAGCCTGGCCCATTTGTATCTTAATAGCAGATCAATTTACATCAAACTCATCGTTTGCATTTAATCTCTCATCTATTACATCCTGCTTCTTCTTCCTATATCCTCATCTCAGGTATCTCTCCCTCGACCACTAACCGGCCGGCGGTTTTGGCTTTAATCTCCTCCACACTAACGCCGGGTGCGCGTTCCAGCAGCTTAAAGCCCTGCGGGGTAACTTCTAATACCGCCAGGTCGCTTACTATTTTTTTTACGCAGCGTACGCCTGTGAGCGGCAGGCTGCACTGTGGCAGCAGCTTACTTTCCCCCTTGGGGTTGGTATGCATCATGGCCACAATGATATTTTGAGCTGCCGCAACAAGGTCCATAGCGCCGCCCATACCTTTTACCATTTTGCCGGGTATTTTCCAGTTGGCAATATCCCCGTTGTCAGCCACTTCCATAGCGCCCAATACCGTGAGGTTCACTTTACCGGCGCGTATCATCCCAAAGCTTTCGGCGGAATCAAAAAAACAGCCGCCGGGTAATACAGTTACCGTTTCCTTACCGGCATTGATCAGGTCGGGGTCAATATCTTCTTCGGCAGGATAAGGCCCCATGCCCAGCATCCCATTTTCAGACTGTAACATAATGGAAATGCCTGCCGGCACATAGTTGGATACCAGGGTGGGAATGCCAATGCCCAGGTTCACATACATACCATCCTGCAGCTCCTGCGCTATTCTTTTTGCAATACCATATTTATCTAAAGCCATGATTCAATTTTAGATTTACGATCTTAGATTTTAGATTTACCGGGCCGGATATCAGTAGTCTGTAAGTACACCATCATGCTACAATCATCCACACATCTAACAATCACCAGCACATTAGCATATTAGCACATCAGCACATTCAAAACATCTGCACATCTGCATATCTGCACATCTTACATTTTAACCGTTTTCCGCTCTATCCTCTTCTCATAATCCTTACCCTGAAAAATGCGGTGCACATATATGCCCGGTACATGTACCTGGTCGGGATCCAGCTCCCCGGGCTGCACCAGCTGCTCTACTTCCACAATAGTGATATTGCCTGCTTTGGCCATAGAGGTGCTGAAATTGCGCGTGGTTTTGCGGAACACCAGGTTGCCCATGGTATCGCCCTTCCAGGCTTTTACAATAGCAAAATCCGCATGCAGGGCCAGCTCCATCAGGTATTGCTTGCCATTGAACTCGCGTACCTCTTTGCCTTCTGCTATCTCGGTACCATAACCGGCCGGCGTAAAAAAGGCGGGAATGCCCATGCCGGCCATTTGTATACGGGTAGCCAGCGTGCCCTGCGGAATAAGGTCTACTTCCAGCTCTCCGCTAAGCAGCTGCCGTTCAAATTCTGCATTCTCGCCTACATAAGACGATAACATCTTTTTGATCTGCCGGGTCTTTAGCAGCAGGCCCAGGCCAAAATCATCCACCCCCGCGTTATTGGAAATACAGGTAAGCTGTTTAACGCCCTTGCGTACCAGGGCTGCAATAGAATTTTCCGGAATACCGCTTAATCCAAATCCTCCCAGCATTAATACCGCACCATCGGGTATATCATGCAGGGCTTCATCAGCATTAGCCACTACTTTGTTCATGTTTTGGTGTTTTACAGGGTTAGTGTTTCCTTTTCAGGAAAGGCAAGATGGTATCTTGTTTTTTTGAAATTACAGTATTCTTGGGATATGGAAAAAAGCTGCCGGGATTCTCGGCATACTGCTGCCTTCTCTCTTCGCCTTCCTGGATCTTGCGGTCTTCTGCAATAGCGGCCTGCATCATGTCATACACTTCTTTCAGGCGGTCGGCATGCGATTCATAGTAACGGTAGCTGAACATAAAATCCTTTACGGATATGTGGTGCAGGTCCAGGATCTGCCGGTAATATTCCTTTACTTTTAATTGCCGCATAGAATCCGGCAGGGGTACGCCTCTCATGGGCGAAATATCGTAGCTGTAGGCATCTGCCATGTTCATATCCAGCAATATATCGCGCATTTTTTCCTTAGACAGTATGTTGGAAGGCACTTTATCGGCATTACCGCAGGCCACAGCGCCCAGCAGCAGCACAGCTATTACTATCTTTCGTATAATCGTCATCGTTTGGTTCGTGATCACTTGCTTTACTTCATTTGCTGATACTTGTTCGCATTCGTTATATCCATCTGCGCCAGCATTTGCGCCGCGCGGCTTTTGTCCTGCGGCGGCGCTTTGGAAAATATTTTCAGCAGCTCGTCCGACTTGGCAGTGAAGAAGGTTTGCAGCAGCATAGAATTGGGAATATCCTGCTGAATGGCGTACAGCATGTTCAGGCTATTCATTACAGCAGCACGGCCTTTGTTCATATCATCATACATCACATCCAGGCCCTGGCGGTGATACTGGTACATTACATCGTGAAAGCGGCTGAACTTTGCATTCAGCAGATTATCCTGCAGCCAGTAACGGTTACGGTTACCCTCAAATGCTTTCCAGCCGGCAATATCCTTACCATCCGGCGCATTGCTTACTATGTTCAGCGCTTTTTTGAAAAAGTCGTCACCACCGCGGGGCGAGAAAGAATCGTAATCCAGTCCCAGTATAATGTACACATAATAGGCTAAGGTAGCGGTGAGGTTAGATACCATGGGATCATTGGCCACTACCCGGTTATCACTGAACTCCAGCGGCTGAAACTCTACATAACGGAAAGCCACATTATTATCCTGCGTGTTCAGCAAACTGGTTACATAACCGGAGTTAAATACCGGGCGGGTAGCCTGTATGGTAAGCGCAGCCTTATAAGCATTGGAGCCCAGGTCCTGCTGCACATTCAGCATAAAGTTGCACTCAATGCGTTCGCCTACAGTATAGGCATCATTGGTCCAGCGGCGGTTATTTAAGAATTCCTTGATGGCGTTCTGCAAAGTGGTGAACACTTTTTTATCTACCCCGGTCACCTGGCCGGCCACTACGGTTACATTGGCGCGGATCTCCTGCGCATGGGCGGAGCTAAAAGCTAAAAGCCAAAAGCTAAAAGCTAAGAAAATATATCTCATAGGGCGGGGCCGTAAACCATGGCTCGCAGGCCGTGGACTATTTGTTTTCATGTTGCAATTCAATTATAGCCGAAACAATATCCTTTGCTACTTCCTGCTTGGACTTCAGCGGCAGGGCAGTTTCCTTGCCGTCACGGTCAAACAGGGTCACTTTATTGGTATCGTGGTTAAACCCGGCGCCTTCATCTTTCAGAGAGTTCAGCACTACCAGGTCCAGGTTTTTGTCCTGTAATTTTTTCAGCGCGTATTCCTTTTCGTTGTTCGTTTCCAGGGAAAAGCCCACCAGCAGCTGGTCCTGGCCTTTGTTATTACCCAGGGTACGCAGTATGTCGTGTGTTTTTTCCAGCTCCAGCGTCATACCTTCATCTCCCTTCTTTATCTTTTTATCCACCACCGTTTTGGGCCGGTAATCTGCTACGGCAGCGGCCATTACAACAATATCCGACATGGGATAGTTGGCAATGCAGCTATTGAACATTTCAGCCGCAGTGGTAACATGAATGGTTTCCACGCTGGGATCAGCAGGGGTATAACGTGTAGGCCCCAGCACCAGCTTTACAGTAGCGCCGGCAGCTGCCAATGCATCGGCAATGGCAATACCCATTTTACCGCTGGAATGGTTGCTGATAAAACGCACGGGATCAATAGGCTCCACAGTAGGACCGGCCGTTACCAATGCCAGCTTGCCTTTTAAAGGCTGCTGTACAGGAATATTGGTTTGCGGGGTGTTAAAGTACTGGCGCAGGAAAGCAATGATACTTTCCGGCTCCGACATGCGGCCTTCACCAAAAAGACCGCTGGCCAGCTCACCGCTTTCCACGGGCAGCTGCCGGTGGCCGTAAGACAATAATTTCTCTATGTTATGGCGGGTGGCAGGATGGTGCCACATATCCTCATCCATAGCCGGGGCAAACAATACCGGGCAGGTGGCCGAGAGGTATACTGCCTGCAGCAGGTTATCGCACAGGCCCTGCGCCATTTTAGCAATGGTGTTGGCAGATGCGGGCGCTATCAGCATCACATCGGCCCAGCGGCCCAGCGTTACGTGGTTATTCCAGCTTTGATCGTTCTTAAGGGCTACCATCACTTCATTTTTGGATAAAGTGGAGAGCGTTAGGGGAGTAATAAAATCACAGGCCGCAGCGGTCATCACTACTTTTACCTGGGCGCCTTCTTTTACCAGCAATCGTATAAGGGTAGCTGCTTTGTAGGCAGCAATACTACCGGATACGCCCAAGAGGATCTTTTTTCCTTGTAACATGGTCTTTCAGAGTTTGCAGGCAACAGCCTGCCGTGGGCAAGCTACAAAAAATAGTTGGCAGTTTGCAGTTGCCAGTCAGCAGTCTTTGACTGCAACCTGATCACCACAAACTGCCAACCAGTTTAGTAAAGTATTATAAACAGTTCGCATTATCAACTGCCAACCGGCAACTGCAAACTGTCAACTATTTAACTGTACAGATCATCATCGTTCCGGCGGAAGTAGATCTTATCATCCAGGAACTCTGAAGTAGCCTGGATAGCCGGGTTAGCCATTCTTTCATAGAAGCGGGATATTTCTATCTGCTCCTTGTTCTCATGCACTTCCTCCAGGTTGTCGGTATGGCTGGCAAATTCTTCCAGCTTGGAGTGCAGCTCTTCCTTTACAGATATGTTGATCTGATTGGCACGCTTAGCAATAACGGCAATAGACTCGTATAAATTGCCTGTTTTGCCTTTTATCTCCGTCGTGTTCTTGGTTTCTACCCAGGGATTTAAACTACTGGTTAGATTTCTCTTTATTTTGCTCATTCTCCAAGGGTTTATTGGTGTTAGAAGAATTGTTATAGTTGTTAATCGTATTCGTGTTAATAAGATTGTTCATGTCAGCCTTCGCTGCTTTGGCCCTGCGTGCACGCTCCTTCTCTATCTTTTCGGTTTCATTGTCCAGGGTTTTGATGTTGCCCTGCGCCATGGCGTAGTATTTTTCCGCTTCCGGCTTCATTTTGCTGCTGGGGAAGTGGTCGGCAAAGTCCATGTACTCTGTTACCACATCCTCATAGCGCTCTTTCTGCTTTTCCAGGATGCTATTCCTTGCGTACTGGAAATAAGCCTTGATAGCCATATACTTATAACCATCGCTCTTATCAGAATCCGGGTAGTTACGCTGCAGGTTCTTGAAAGCAATGGCGGCAGACTTATAATACCCTAAGTTATAATATAATTCGGCGCTGTTATACTCTTTTTGTTCCAGCTTGCGGCGGCACAGCTCAATTACCAGGTTAGCCTCTGCTACTTTCTCCGATGTAGGGTAGTTATTAATGTAGGTCTGCATGGCAGATATGGCCTTCACGGTATTGGTCTGGTCCAGGTTTACCTTGGGCGATTGTTTATAATAACAATAGGCCTGCATATAATCAACTTCCGTTGCATGCGGGCTGTTCGGGAACGCGTCCAGGTAGTTCTTGAAGTGAAAGGCCGCCTGCACATAATCCTTTACATAATACGAGCAGTAGGCATATTTGTAGTAGATGGGCTCAAATTTATCGGTGCCTTTATACACCGGGAACAGCTCTTCGTACAGCATCTGTGCCTGGGTATACTTTTTCTTCTTGTACAACTTATCCGCATAGGCCAGCTTCTTGCCGAAGTCCTTGCTTTTCTCTATCCGGCGCAGTTCCATATTACAGGCGGAAGCCGCCACCAGTGCAAACAGTGTGATGTATAAAAAGATTTTCCTCATAAAAAAGAAGGGCAAAGGTACAAATTAAATGTAAATGTAGGGCTGGACAATATTTGCCGCTGTTAAAATTTTGCCAAAAGGCATAAATCATCGACCGGGCAGGTACTGCTGAAATTGGCTGATCTTTTAAAAAAGTTCCGGGGATTGCCGGGCAGGCGGCTGTATGTAAACCTTAAACAGGATTATTTAAGCCTGGTGTATACCATTTTCAGGATGATGACCGGCTGCCGGAAAGCTTTCAAGTGGTTATAACCAGCACGTAATCAATACGAAAGCAAGCGCAGGGCTGCTTCTTCAGGGTAACAGTTCCTTGCCCGGCGTTTCCTGCACACTTTTTACCACCAGGCTATGATCCCTTCAACTACCAGATACCCGAATAATGCAAAACCATTTATAATCAGTGCGTAACTAATACTCACGCAACACCGGTCGCATCTGTCGTCCACTGGCCCGCCGATTGTCAGATAAGCCATATATGAGCCATATGTAAGCCATATCAAAGCCATATATGTCCCATCCCTTATAAGAGACGGCTTATGTACGGTTTATTAATAACTAAATTCCAGCTTATTATCGGTAAGCTCCTGTCCGGTAAAGCTTATCACTACGGCATATTGCTGGGCGGGGTTAGACCTGTTCCCGGCAGGTTCCTACCCGGCACAGCCTATCGCTATAGCTAATTGATGGTTGAGGTGAGGCCTGCTATCGACACGCTTCTATCCCGCACAGCTTATCACCATGGCTTATTAATGGGCGGGGTTAGACCTGTTCCCGGCAGGCTCCTACCCGGCACAACCTATTCCTATGGCTTGTCATTAAATGAATGGGATTTTACCACTTGCTTACCCTGGTCAAGACCTGCCATCAGGGCACAAAAAAAGGGGCCACACCCCTTATTAACAATAATATCATATTTAATCACACGTTATTAACACACAAGCCATCACTATCCACATTCGCAGGGGCATAAATCCCCGGTAAGCCCAATAGAAAGGACAGTTCTCCCCTGTGGAAAAAATTTAGAATGCATTTTTTCGTTAAAAAGTGGGAAAAAGTGTTATTTTGTGTTAGAAAATGGATTTCAAGGATTTTCGCCCCCCAACATGACAGGTTTTCTCGGTGAATATGAGGCTACGCTGGACGCAAAAGGGCGCTTTCTACTACCTGCCGGTTTCAAAAAGCAGTTAGCGGAAGGGGCCGGCGAGCAGTTTGTGCTGAACCGGGGGTTTGAAAAGTGTTTGACCTTGTATCCCATGAATGAATGGCAGCCCATCTTTGAACGCATCAGTAAGCTGAACGATTTTGACCCGAAAGTTAGGGAATTTCGCCGCTACTTTTTGAACGGCGCCACCATTCTGGACCTGGATAGCGCAGGCAGGTTATTGATTCCCAAGAATTTAATGACGTATGCCAGCCTGGAGAAAGACATTATACTGGCAGCAGCCACTAATAAAATCGAGATCTGGGATATAAGTAAGTACCAGGAGTTCTTTGAAAATTTCTCACCAGGAGCCTTCAGTGATCTGGCGCAACAGGTGATGACCGGAGACGGGAATGCCTAATTACGAATTATTCAATTACGAATTACGAATGATGTTGAACGTCTTTCAGGTAAGCTAGTTAATAATTCGTAGTACATAATTCGTAATTGACCAATTCGTAATTCGTAATTGAAATGGAAGCATCTCAATATCATTTACCAGTACTGCTGCAGGAAGTTATAGACAACCTGCAGATACGCCCGGACGGCACTTATGTGGATGCCACCTTTGGTGGTGGCGGGCATTCCAGGGCCATCCTTTCGCAGTTAGGCCCCAATGGCCGGCTGCTGGTATTTGACCAGGATGAAGATGCTTACCGCAACCGCATTGAAGACGAGCGCGTAACCTTTGTACAGCACAACTTCCGCCATTTACAGCGGTTCCTGAAACTGTATAAGGCTACCGAGGCAGATGGTATCCTGGCAGACCTGGGCGTGTCCAGCTACCAGTTTGATACCGCTGAAAGAGGCTTCAGCACCCGCTTTGAAGGCAATATGGATATGCGCATGGATACCCGCTCCCCCCTTACCGCAGCACAGGTGCTCCAAACCTATTCAGAAAAGGCGCTGCACCTGCTGTTCCAGGAATACGGAGAGGTTACCAACGCCCGTACTTTGGCCAAAACCATTGTAACGCAGCGTAAAACGCATCCCCTGCGCACCATCAGCGAATTCAAGTCACTGATACAGCCCATTGTAAAAGGCAATCCGCAAAAGTACCTGGCACAGGTGTTCCAGGCATTGCGTATAGTCGTGAACGATGAGCTGGGCGCACTGAAAGAGCTGCTGCAGCAATCAGCGCAGGTATTAAAGCCGGGGGGCCGGCTGGCCGTTATCACCTTCCACTCGCTGGAAGACAGGCTGGTGAAAAATTTCATGAAAACTGGACAGTTCGAGATCCAGGACTCGTCTTACGATTTCACTACTGCCCCTCCCCCTAAGACCTTCCAACTGATTACCAGGAAACCCATCACCGCAGGCGACGCAGAACTGAAGCAGAACACAAGAGCAAGAAGCGCAAAACTGAGGGTGGCGGAGAAAATTTAATAAATGTGTAAATGTGCAGATATGCATATGTGCAAATGAACAACAGCATAACACCGCATTTGCACATTTGCATATTTGCACACTTAAAAATTTATCAACGTGTTGCAGGAAGAGTTATTGGAAGAAGAAATAGAACAGGAAGAAGAAAGTCCGGAAGTACCGGAGGCGCCGGAACAGAAAAAGGAATGGCGCCTGCGCATCAACTACCGGGCCCTTACGCAAAATATGCCCTTCATCCTGTTCCTGAGCTGCCTGGCGCTGGTATACATAGCCAACAGCCATTTTGCGGAAAAAAAGATCCGCAGAATAAACAAGCTGGGAAAGGAAATAAAAGAGCTGCGCTGGGAATACCTGAATGTGAAAAGTGAGCTGATGTTCCGCAGCAAAATGAGTGAGGTGAGCAAAGCCGTAGAACCGCTGGGATTGAAAACGCTCAACAATCCACCACAGAAAATTGAGATTAAAAAGAAAGAGAAGTAAGAAATACCGCTTACTTCATTTCATCATATATGGAAGTAAAGAAAGACATACTATGGCGCGTTTACCTCTGCTTTATCGGCATGGTGCTGTTTGGCGTGGTAATACTGGCTAAGGTGTTCATGCTGCAGAATGTAGAAGGCAACTACTGGCGCAGCATGGCCGATAGCCTGCACACAAGCTATGTCTCGCTGGATGCGGAAAGAGGGACCATTTATTCAGAGGAAGGGAGAATGCTCTCTACCTCTATCCCCTATTTTGATCTGAGGATAGATTTTGCGGCCGATGGCCTGCGCGATAAGAACGGACAGGTGTTTAAAGAGAACGTGGATTCTTTGTCAGGCTACCTCTCCCGCCTGTTTGGCGACCGCACCACAGCGGAATACAAACAGCTGCTGCGGGAAGGTTATAAAAGCAAGGACCGTTACTTTCTGCTGAAACGTAACGTGCCCTTTAACCAGTACCAGGAGCTGCGCACCTTTCCCATGTTCCGGCTGGGGCCTAACAAAGGCGGGCTCATAGCAGAAACCCGCAATAAACGCATTAATCCCTTTAAGCTATTGGCTAACAGAACCATTGGCCTGTCAAGGGAAAATGCCCAGAACGTAGGACTGGAAAGAACCTACGATGCTTACCTGAAAGGGGTGACCGGTAAAAGACTGATGCGCCGCATTGCCGGCGGCACCTTTGTACCGGTAGAAGGATATGATATTGAGCCGGAAGATGGCCATGATGTGAACACCACGCTGGATGTGAACATGCAGGACATTGTAGAGAATGCCCTCATGAATATGATGGTGGAAAATGAAGCAGAACACGGCACCTGTATATTAATGGAAGTAAAGACCGGCAAAATAAAAGCCATTGCCAACTTAGGCAGGCAGCCGGATGGCAGCTACTTTGAGGACATGAACTATGCCCTGCAGGTAGCGGAGCCGGGATCTACTTTCAAGCTGGCCACCGTGATCTCTGTGCTGGAAGACAGGTATACCACCATGAACGGTATGGTAGACCTGAACTACGGACGCTGGCAGGTAGGCCGCAGAACAGTATATGATTCTGAGCCGCACCACCGCACCAACGTAACCGTTAAACAGGCCTTTGAGCTGAGCTCTAATGTAGGTATGGCCAAGCTGGCCTATCAGTATTACAGCAAACAGCCCAACAACTTTGTAGCACATTTAAAAAAGCTGCACCTGGATAAACATACCGGTATTGACCTGGAAGGGGAAGGATGGCCGGTGATAAAAAGCACCGCATCCAAAACATGGAGCGCTACTTCCCTGCCCTGGATGGCGTTTGGGTACGAGGTGTTAATAAGCCCGCTGCAAACCTGCATGTTATATAATGCAGTAGCCAACAACGGTAAAATGATGAAGCCGTACCTGGTGAACAACATCATGGAGTACGGGCAGGTGCAGAAACAGTTTGAGCCAACCGTAGTAATGGACAGCATTTGCTCACGCAGCACGCTGAAGCAGGTGAAGAAAATGCTGGAAGGCGTAGTGCTGGAAGGCACCGCAAAAAAATTATGGACACCGTATTACTCCTTTGCCGGTAAAACCGGTACCGCGCTGGTAGCTAATGGCAAAAGAGGATATGCAGATAAAATTTACCAATCCTCATTTGCAGGTTATTTCCCGGCAAATGATCCGCAGTACACCTGCGTGGTAGTGATCAAGAATAAAGCGCATGCGGCAAGGTTTTACGGCGCATCCGTAGCAGGCCCGGTGTTCCGCGAAGTGGCAGATAAATTATATGCCATTGCAGTGGAAAAACAAAAACCGTTAAAAACCACCATGCGCCTGGATTCTATGCTGGCGCTGAAGAACGGGAAAGGCACTGAGCTGAAGGAGATCTTAACTACCCTGCACCTGCCCTGGCAGGGCCCGGCGGTAACCAATACCAACTGGGTAAGCGCAACAGTAAATGAGCAGCAGGTAGCGCTGGAACCGGTAAAACAGCTGAAAGGCGCAGTGCCGGATGTAAAGGGAATGGGATTAAAAGATGCACTGTATTTGCTGGAAAATGCAGGACTGCGGGTAGAGATCAGGGGCGCGGGTAAAGTGATCACACAATCCATACCCGGCGGCAGCAAGATAGGCAGGGATCAAACTATTGTAATTGAACTGAACACTTAAGAAAACTACTAAAAGAATGTAAAATGTAAAATTTTAAATCATAAATGTAAAAGTTAAATGCAGCGAAGCTACTACCACCGACTTTTACATTTATCTCGTTCATAAAGTCTTTTAAATGGTCTCTATGAACCTCCTTCGTCGGTTTGAAATTTTACATTTATCATTTTGCATTCTTTTAGTCAGGTCTTAGAAGTATAAACGCAGCATGCAGTTATTAAGAGACATATTATATAGTGTAAGCATCCAGGCGGTGCACGGGAATAATAATATTTCCGTGAACGAGCTGCGCATAGATTCCAGGGCTGTACAACCCGGCGATGCATTCATCGCCATTAAAGGAGTGCATACGGATGGCCATACTTTTATAGCAAAAGCTATTGAGCTGGGCGCCGCTGCCGTGATCTGTGAAGTGCTGCCGGAAACGCTGCCGGACAGTGTATGTTATATACAGGTAGCCGACAGTACGCATGCCTGCGGTGTAATGGCCGATAACTTTTATCAGCACCCCTCCCGTAACCTGCAGCTGGTGGGCGTTACAGGCACCAATGGTAAAACTACCATTGCCACCCTGCTATTTAAGCTGTTTACCAAAATGGGTTACCATTGTGGATTGCTCTCTACCGTACAAAACCAGATAGGCGATACCGTTATACCCGCAACACATACCACCCCGGATGCCATCAGCCTTAATGCGCTGCTGGCGAAAATGGTGGAAGATGGCTGCCAGTATGCATTCATGGAAGTAAGCTCCCATGCCATACACCAGCAAAGGATAGCCGGTTTAAAGTTTGCCGGAGGTATTTTCAGCAACATCACACACGATCACCTGGATTATCATAAAACCTTTGATGAATACATCCGCGTGAAAAAGGCCTTCTTTGACGGCCTGCCCAACACCGCGTTTGCGCTCACCAACCTGGATGATAAGCGCGGCAATGTAATGCTGCAAAATACCAAAGCCCGCAAAGCCACATACAGCCTGCGCACCATGGCCGATTTTAAAGGCAAGATCCTGGAGAATAACCTTACAGGACTGATCATGCAGGTAGGCGAGCAGGAAGTGCACTTCCGCCTTATCGGGGAATTTAATGCCTATAACCTGCTGGCAGTATATGGCGCCGGCGTATTGCTGAACCAGGATAAACACGCAGTGCTGCAGGCCCTGAGCAACCTGCAGGGTGCAGAAGGCCGCTTTGATTATGTTTTATCAGACAACCAGCGCATTATCGGCATCGTGGATTATGCCCATACCCCGGATGCTTTGCTGAATGTGCTGGCCACAATCAAGAACCTGCGCAAAGGCAATGAGCAGGTGATCACCGTGGTAGGCTGCGGGGGCGACCGTGATACCGCCAAACGCCCTATCATGGCACAGGTAGCGGCAGAGCATAGTGATAAGGTGATACTCACCTCCGATAACCCGCGCTCTGAAGATCCGGCAGCTATTATACAAGCTATGGAAGCAGGCGTGCCGGTGCACCAGAAGAAAAAAGTATTGTCCATAACCGACCGGAAGGAAGCGATCAAAACCGCTATCAGCCTGGCTAACCCGGAAGATATTGTTCTGGTGGCGGGGAAGGGACATGAAAAATACCAGGACATCAAGGGCGTAAAACACCCGTTTGACGATAAAGCCGTGCTGCTGGAAATGATGCGGATGATGGAAAAATAGAATGTACGAGGACTAACTAACTTATGCTATATTATTTATTCAACTACCTGAAAACTGAGTTCAACATCAGTGGTAGCGGCATTTTCCAGTTTATCACCTTCCGGGTGACCATGGCATTGCTGCTTTCCCTGGTTATTTCCCTGCTGTTAGGGAAACGCATTGTGCGCTTCCTGCAACGGAAACAGATCGGTGAAGTGATCCGGGAGCTGGGCCTGCAGGGCGAGAACACGAAGAAGGGCACCCCTACCATGGGTGGGCTCATCATCCTGTCGGCCATTGTGATCCCTACCCTGCTGTTTGCCCGGGTAATGAATGTATACATCCTGCTGATCATACTATGCACCATCTGGCTGGGGCTGATCGGTTTTATAGATGATTACATCAAGGTATTTAAAAAGAATAAAGAAGGTTTAGCCGGTAAGTTTAAAGTGCTGGGCCAAATAGGCCTGGGCCTGATAGTAGGTACTACCTTATACTTTAATGATAATGTAGTGATCTCCCGTGAAGTGCAGAATGCAAAACCCCTCCCTTCCTATGAACGGGTGATCAGTAAAACGGAAAGGACCACCAAAGAAGGAAAACGTTTTGTGGATGTAAAAACCCCCATCACAACTATTCCCTTTGTAAAAACACATGAGTTCAACTACTCCCGGTTAATCTCCTGGATACCGGGTGCAGAGAAATATACTTTCGTGCTGTACATCCTGATCGTGATCTTCATTATCACGGCCGTATCTAACGGGGCTAATATAACCGACGGGCTGGATGGGCTGGCCACAGGCGTTTCTGCGGTCATAGGCATTTGTTTGGGTGTGTTTGCCTACGTATCCGGTAACATACAGTTTGCGGAGTACCTGAATATTATGTACATCCCCAACCTGGGCGAGCTGGCCATTTTCATAGCCGCCTTTGTGGGCGCCTGTGTGGGTTTTCTCTGGTACAATGCTTACCCGGCGCAGGTGTTTATGGGCGATACTGGCAGCCTGGCTTTGGGCGGCATTATTGCATCCCTGGCCATTATTGTGCGCAAAGAGCTGCTGATCCCTATTTTCTGCGGCGTGTTCCTGGTAGAGAACCTGAGCGTAATGATACAGGTAAGCTATTTCAAGTATACTAAAAAGAAGTATGGCGAAGGACGGCGCATTTTTAAAATGTCGCCCCTGCACCACCACTACCAGAAAATAGGATACCATGAAAGTAAAATAGCCGTACGCTTCTGGATAGTAGCCATTATGTGCGCGGTAGTAGCCATTGCAACTTTGAAAATGAGATAATAATTGAATAAGAACATACAATATCATCCAACAGCAGCAGACAGCACCGGCAGCGCCAGGCGCCTGGTGATCCTGGGCGCCGGTGAAAGTGGTATTGGCGCAGCTTTGCTGGGCAAACAGCAGGGCTACGAGGTATTTGTATCTGACGGAGGATTGATCAAGGACATCTACAAACAGGAAATGGCCGTGAACCACATCCCGTTTGAAGAAGGCCAGCACTCCTGGGATGTTATACTGGGTGCAGACGAGATCGTGAAAAGCCCGGGCATACCGGAAAAGTCGGAGCTGATGAAAAAGGTGCGTGAAAAGCAGGTACCGGTAATTTCAGAAATAGAGCTGGCTTACCGCTTCAGCAAAGATGCAAAGATCATAGCCATTACCGGCAGCAACGGCAAAAGCACCACCACTGCGCTTACCTACCACATCTTTAAAACGGCCGGCTACAACGCCGCCATGGTAGGCAACATTGGTATCAGCTATGCCAGGCAGGTAGCCACTGCACCGGCTGAATATTACATAATTGAGATCAGCAGCTTTCAGCTGGACGATATTACCACATTCAGGCCCCATGTAGCCATTTTACTGAACATAACACCCGACCACCTGGACCGTTATGACTATAAAATGGAGAACTACGTAGCCTCCAAGTTCAGGATAGCCATGAACCAGACAAATGAAGATTATTTCATTTACTGCATGGATGACCCGGAGATCAGGAATTATATGAACGAAAAAACTATTTACTCAACAACAATACCTTTTACTATCATGGAACCATTGAAGAAAGAAGGCGGATTTATAGCAAACGACCAGGTGAATATAAAATTGAATGACGATCCGGTGATCGTGTCGATCTATGATCTTGCCCTCAAAGGCAAACATAACTTATACAACTCAATGGCAGCAGGTATTGCAGGCAAAACCATGGACATACGGAAAGAGAAGATCCGCGAAAGCCTTACCTCTTTCAAAAGCCTCGAGCACCGTATGGAATATGTAGCCACCGTGCGTGGGGTAGACTTTATTAATGACAGCAAAGCTACCAATGTAAACTCATTGTGGTTTGCGCTGGAAAGCATGGAGCAGCCCGTAGTGCTGATCATGGGCGGGGTAGATAAGGGTAATGACTACAGCGCCATCAAAGACCTGGTACAGGAAAAGGTAAAAGGGATTGTTTGCATGGGAGTAGATAACAAGCCGATCCAGGATGCGTTAAGCAGCGCCACCCCTGCCATGGTAAATACCAGCAGCATGAAAGATGCGGTGCAGGAAGCGTTTAAGCTGGCTGCCAAAGGCGATGTGGTATTGCTTTCCCCGGCCTGCGCCAGCTTTGACCTGTTCAAGAATTATGAGGACCGAGGCAAGCAGTTTAAAGAAGCAGTAAGAGAACTGTAATAATGTGCAAATGTGCTGATATGAAAATGTGCAAATGGATTGAAACATAAGACCCACATTTGCACACCTGCATATCTGCAGATCTGCACATCAAGATTTGACTATGGGTGATTTTCTTTATAGAACAAAAGGTGACAAGGTGATATGGGCGATCGTGGTCTTCCTTTCGCTGGTGAGCTTGTTGGCAGTGTATAGCGCCACAGGCTCACTGGCGTATAGGGAAAGAGGCGGCCACACGGAGTATTACCTGTTAAAGCAGCTAACCGTACTGGTAATGGGTTTGCTGATCATCTATTTTGCGCACCGGGTGAACTATACTATTTATTCACGCGTAGCGCAGATAGGGTTCATCATTTCCATACCGCTGCTAATTTACACCCTGGCCTTTGGATCGCATATTAATGACGCCAGCCGCTGGATACGGCTGCCCATTATTAACCTTACGTTCCAGACATCGGATGTGGCCAAGCTGGCCATTTTCATGTATGTAAGCCGGCAGCTGTCCAAACGGCAGCATGTGATCACCGACCTGAAAAAAGGATTTTTGCCCATCATTATACCGGTAGGCATTATCTGTGTGCTCATTATGCCGGCCAACATGAGCACCGCCTTATTGCTGGGCGCCAGCTGTATGCTGCTATGTTTCATTGGCCGCATACCGGTAAAATACCTGGCCGCCATGATGGCCATGGGCGCAGGATTGGTGCTGCTGATGTTTGTGGTAGCAAAGGTTTCGGGCATGGAAGGCCGTACCAAAACATGGTTAAAAAGGATCGAGCATTTTACCAATAAAGAAAATTCAGAAACACCTTACCAGGTGCAGCAGGCCAACATTGCCATTGCCGGCGGCGGCTTTTTAGGTAAAGGCCCCGGTAACAGTACGCAGCGGAATTTTTTACCGCATGCGTATTCTGATTATATATATGCAACAATTATCGAGGAGTATGGTATCTTTGGCGCCTTTTTGATCTTAATGGCTTATATGCTGCTGCTGTTACGCTGCATACGCATCTACCGGAAATGCCCCTACGCGTTTGGGGCCTTCCTGGCATTAGGGTTGAGCGTAACGCTGGTGATACAGGCGCTCACCAATATGGCGGTGAACGTAGGTGTATTCCCGGTTACAGGGGTTACGCTGCCCATGGTAAGTATGGGAGGTTCGTCCGTAATATTTACCAGCCTGGCCATTGGTATTATATTAAGTGTTGCGCGCAATGTAGAGGAAATGGAAGGCAAAAAAGCAGAGCAGGAGCGGTTAGCAAGAGTGCTTGCTGAACAGGAGGAAGAGGAAGAGTACGCCTGAGCTTAATTAATAATTAAGAATTAATAATTAATAGGAAGTAGTGCTGAGTGGAAAATGTGCGGGGTTATTAATTCTTAATAGATCGATGGCAAGGCAAGGCAAGGAACAAAACATAATCATATTAATTATTCATTATTCATTATTAATTAAACGAAAGTGGCAAAGGTAATAATAGCAGGTGGTGGTACCGGAGGACATATCTTCCCGGCAATTGCTATTGCCAATGCATTGAAGAAGATACAGCCCAACATAGAGATCTTGTTTGTGGGCGCTAAGGGCAAAATGGAAATGGAAAAAGTGCCACAGGCCGGTTACCAGATAGAGGGTTTGGATATTGCAGCATTTAACCGCAGCAATATGCTCAAAAACCTGGCGCTGCCCTTTAAGATCATAAAAAGCCTGAACCAGGCCAGTAGTATATTAAAAAGCTTTCAGCCCAATGTGGTGGTAGGTGTAGGCGGTTACGCCAGCTTTCCCATGTTGCGGAAAGCACAGCGCAAAGGTATTCCAACCTTAATACAGGAACAGAACTCCTTTGCCGGCAAAACCAATAAGATCCTGGGCCGTAAAGCCAGCCGTATTTGTGTGGCGTATGATGGCATGGAAAAATTTTTTCCGGCCAATAAGCTGATCCTCACCGGCAACCCGGTAAGAAGCAGCATCACACAATCGGCCGTAACCCGGCCCGAAGCGTTGAAGCAGTTTGGCCTGCAGGAAGGTAAAAAAACAGTGTTTGCTTTTGGCGGCAGCTTAGGCGCTAAATCCATCAGCGAAGCATTGAAAGCTCTGCAGCCGGAGTTTGTGGAAAAAGATGTGCAGCTGATCTGGCAAACCGGTAAGCTGTATTATGAAACCGCAAAAGCAGCAGCCCTGCCCTACGCATCGCACATAAAGGTATTTGAGTTCATTAACCTGATGGACTTTGCGTACAAGGCAGCCGATGTGGTGATCTCCCGTGCAGGCGCTATGACCATTGCGGAAGAATGTGTGGCTAAAAAGCCGGTGATCTTTGTGCCGTATCCGTATGCAGCAGAAGACCACCAAACGTTTAATGCACAGGCGCTGGTAAGCAAACAGGCAGGGCTGCTGATCAAAGACAGCGAGGTAGGCAAAGAGCTGGGTACTACCCTCTTTAGCCTGTTGCAGAACAAAGCCCTTACGGAGCAGCTGGAACAAAATATTGCAAAGCTGGGCAACAGCAATGCAGATATGACCATAGCACAGGAAGTGCTCAAATTAATTTGAGATTTTAGATTAACGATTTTAGGTTTCCAATCAAATCTAAAATCGTAAATCTGAAATCGTAAATCAGCAAGATGGATCTGAATAACATACAAAGGGTGTATTTCATTGGCATAGGCGGCATAGGCATGAGCGCCATTGCACGGTTCTTTAATGAGAACGGCGTGCAGGTGAGCGGTTATGACCGTACGGAAACCGCTCTTACCAAACAGCTGGCAGAAGAAGGTATGCAGATCCATTATACAGATGATGTGAACTTAGTGGATAAGCAGGCCACCCTGGTGGTGTACACACCTGCTATTCCCGCAATACATTCAGAGCTGAAATGGTATCGTGAAAATAATTTTGAGGTGGTAAAACGCAGTGATGTGCTGCAGGAAATTACCCGGGAGCTGTTTGCCATTACGGTAGCCGGCACCCATGGTAAAACCACCATCTCAACCATGATAGCGCATATCCTGCGCCATAGCGGGTATGGCTGTAATGCATTCCTGGGCGGCATCAGCGTGAATTATAACCGCAATTTCTGGAGCAGTGATAAGCGGGTAGCTGTAATTGAGGCCGATGAATACGACCGCTCTTTCCTGAAGCTAAGTCCGGACATTGCCGTGCTTACCGCCATGGACCCGGATCACCTGGACATTTACGGCACAGAAGCGGATATGCAGGAAGCGTTTATTCAGTACACAAAGAATATAAAGCCCAACGGTACGTTAATAGCGCGGGAGGGCCTGCAACGCGCAGCAGACCTGCAGGCAGATAATAAGCTGTGGTACCGCCTGAACAGCAGCAGCGCCAACGCGTATGCCAAGAACATCCGCAACCGGAACGGCGGTTACCAGTACGATGTAGTGCAGCAGGACTGGACCATTGAAAATGTAACACTGCCTATTGGCGGCCTGCATAATGTGGAGAACAGTGTAGCCGCTATTACCGTGGCGCACCTGTTAGGCATTGACGAAGCAGCCATAAAAGCCGCAGTAGCTGATTTTAAAGGCATACGCCGCCGCTTTGAATATGTGATCAATAACGATTACCAGGTGTTCATAGACGACTATGCGCATCATCCGGAAGAGCTGCGGGCATTGATCAGCAGCGCGCGCGACCTGTTCCCGGATAAAAAGTGCGTAGTGGTATTTCAGCCGCACCTGTATACCCGCACCCGCGACCTGGCAGATGGTTTTGCAGAAAGCCTGGCCCTGGCAGATGAGGTGATCTTATTACCCATTTACCCCGCGCGGGAGCTGCCTATAGAAGGCGTGAGCAGTGAAATGATCGCCGGTAAAATAAGCGGGAAGCCGGTGCAGATATTACAGCAGGCAGAAGTGCTGGAATGGCTGAAAGCCAATACAGCGCCCCTGTTCATTACTGCAGGCGCAGGTGATATAGACCTGATGAAAGAGCCGGCTAAAAAAATATTGGAAGGTGAAAAGAGTGAGAAATAGTGCAGAGTGAGAAGCGAACTGTGAAAACAGGCAAGCGTTTTCACATTTCACCTTTCACGTTTAATAACAAATAAAAAAGTAACAAGAGTGCAACCTAAAACACGCAAGGCATTAAAACGTATGGGTACCGCCCTTTTATGGATGGCAGTACTTGTTGGCTTTGTGGTATTGGTAAGCGCCGCAGTGAAAGTGAAAGATACCACCCAGTGCAAAGGCATCGTGGTAAAGCTTTCCGGTGACGACGAGAATTTCTTTATAGAAGAAAAGGACATCAAGGCGCTGATCGTAAAAAATAAAGACCTGAACCCAATAGGCAAGCCTGTAAGCAGCATTAATATAGCCACTTTGGAAAAAGTGGTAGCGCAGGATCCCTGGGTAAAACAGGCCGATCTGTTCATTGACAACAACCGTGTGCTGAACATTAAGGTAGTGCAGCGTGAGCCGGTAGCCCGTGTGTTCACCACCACCGGCAACAGCTTTTACCTGGATGCGCAGCGCGACCGCATACCGGTATCTGAACGTTATACCGCAAGGGTGCCTGTATTCACCGGCTTCCCTACCGATGCGCCGCAGCTGCAAACGGCCGACAGCGCGCTTACCGCAGGCATCGTAGACTTCAGCACCTATGTGCTGAACGATCCTTTCTGGATGGCGCAGGTAGAGCAGGTGAATATTAACGGCGAACGCAAATTTGAGATCACCCCCAAGCTGGGCGATCATATTATTGACTTTGGAGAAGGAACCGATGTAGAGAAAAAATTTACCAAGTTATTAGCCTTCTACAAAGAAGGCCTCAGCCGGGTAGGCTGGAACAATTATACCCGTATTAACGTGGCGTTTGAAAATGAAGTAGTATGTACCCGTAAAGATGGTACGCCGCCGCCAAAACCCACCCCGCCGCATCTGGATAGTGTGGATGTGGATATGGCCGGCACAGGCGACATTGCTGCCGCGACAACAACAGCAGCAGCAGCGCCTGCAAAAGAAACAGCCAGGCATGCTGAGCACACGGAAAAGCCGGCCGCAAAACCGGCTCCGAAAACAACAGTAAAGCCTTCATCCAATAACAAAACACCAAAACCACCGGCCAAAACGCAGCGGACACCCAAAGCAGTATATAAACCGGCGGACAAACCAATTAACGCAACAAAAAAACATAAAACGCCATGAATCAGGAAGCTCCCATCATTGTAGGCCTTGATATAGGAACTACGAAGATTGCTGCCATTGCAGGAAGGAAGAATGAATACGGGAAACTGGAAATCCTGGGATTCGGTAAAGCCCCATCTTTTGGTGTGCAGCACGGAATGGTGCTGAACATCGATCAAACGATCAAAGCCATACGGCAGGCACTGGAAAACTGCTACGCTTCAAATCCCAACCTGGAGATCAATGAAGTGTATGTAGGCATTGCCGGCCATCATATAAAAAGTTTGCAAACCCGCGGGGATATTGTACGTAGCGATACGGACGCAGAAATTTCCCAGAAGGATATTGATCAACTGATCAACGATCAGTATAAAACGGTGATACCCGCCAGTGACCAGATCATTGACGTGATACCGCAGCAATATATTGTGGATAGCCTGCAGAACATCACCTACCCTATTGGTATGTCGGGTGTGAAGGTGGGCGCTAACTTCCACATTATTACGGGCGATAAGAATGCGATCCGTAACATAAACCGCAGCGTGGAAAAATCCGGCCTGCGCATCCATGACCTGGTGCTGCAGCCCTTAGCTTCCGCTGCCGCCGTTATGTGCGACCTGGATTTTGAAGCCGGCGTAGCCATTGTAGATATAGGCGGTGGTACCACAGACCTGGCCGTGTTTTACGAAGGTATTCTTAAACATACAGCGGTAATTCCTTATGGCGGGGAAAACATTACCAATGATATTAAGAATGGCCTGGGCGTGCTGAAAACACAGGCAGAGCAAATGAAAGTGCAGTTCGGCTACGCGCTGGCAGATGAAGCCAAGAACAATGCCTACATCACTATTCCCGGCCTGCGCGGACAGAACCCGAAGGAAATATCTGTAAAGAACCTGGCGCACATTATTCAGGCGCGTATGAGCGAGATCCTGGATTTTGTTGTGTACCATCTGAAACAGATAGGCATGGATAATAAAATGCTGAATGGCGGTATTATCCTTACCGGCGGGGGCTCCCAGCTGAAACATCTGATACAGCTAACCGAATATACTACGGGTGTGAATGCACGTATCGGTTATCCGAACGAGCATCTGGCCAGCGGCCATATTGACGAGCTGACCAAACCCATGTACGCTACCTGCGTAGGCCTGATACTGAAAGGTTATAACGATTATGAGAATGACCGCAGGGCGCTGGAAGAAAATTATGTAAAGATCAACACCAGCTTTATAGCCAAGGAAAAAGCTTCCAATAAGGCAGCCACTGGCGATGAGGACTGGATGCAGGAAGAAGAAGGACCGGCAGAAGATACAGCAGCTATACAGGCAAGGAAAGCAAACGAAAGGAATGCATCTTTGAAAAGCTTCCTGGACAGGATGAAGACAAAGATCATAGATATGTTCACAGAAGAAGAGGACGCAAAACTATAGTACCAATTAATAATTAAGAATTAATAATTAATAAGAAGAATTGCGAAGCGCGGGAGTATAATTGAAAGACTGGCCTCAATATTGTTAATTCTTCATTATTCATTATTAATTATTTAGGCAACTAACCCATAAAAGAGATAGAGTCATGATACATTTTGATCTTCCAAAGGAGAAATCCTCCATCATCAAGGTAATAGGCATTGGTGGTGGTGGAAGCAATGCGGTGAACCACATGTTCAACCAACGCATTGATGGGGTGAATTTTATTATCTGCAATACCGATGCGCAGGCAATCGCTAACAGCCCCGTTCCAAATAAAGTGCAGTTAGGACCGCACTTAACACAAGGACTGGGCGCTGGCGCCAATCCTAAGATCGGTGAGCAGGCAACGGAGGAATCCTTTGAAGAGCTCAAAAAGATACTGGAGGTAAATACCAAGATGGCCTTTATTACGGCAGGCATGGGCGGCGGTACCGGTACCGGTGGCGCACCTATTATTGCACGTATCTGTAAGGAGCTGGGTATTTTAACCGTAGGTATTGTAACCACTCCCTTCTCCTATGAAGGGAAGAAACGTATGATGCAGGCAGATGAAGGTGTGAGCCGCCTGAAAGAATACGTGGATACGCTGCTGATCATTTCCAATGATAAGCTGCGCCAGAAATACGGCGATCTTAAATTCAAGGCTGCTTTTGAAAAAGCAGATAATGTACTGGCCACCGCTGCCAAATGTATCACAGATGTGATCAACAGCACCGGCCAGATAAACGTGGACTTTGCGGATGTTTGTACCGTAATGCGTAACGGCGGCGTAGCCATACTGGGCGCTGCTACTGCAGAAGGTGAAAGCCGCGCGCAAAGGGCCATTGAAGAAGCCTTAACATCTCCCCTGCTGAATGATAACGACATCAGCGGCGCTAAATGGATCCTGATCAACATTTCATCTGCCGAAGGCGAATTTGAGCACACGCTGGATGAAATGGATACCATACAGGCCTATGTACAAAGCATGGCCGGTGAGGATTGTGATGTGATCTTAGGTGTAGGCTACGATCAAACCCTGGAACGCAAATTAGGTGTAACCATTATTGCCACCGGTTTTGAGCAGAAGCCTATACAGCGCATGCCCATGAACCCGGAAGCAGAAACTAAGGTAGCCGAGCCTAAGATCGTAATGCAGCTGGGGCAGGATGGTGATGAAAAGAAAATGAGCCATCCTAAGGGGCAGGGCAACCTGTTTGTGGAACCCACAGATCATATGGCGCCCCGGCTGGTAGAACCGGTAGTAACACACCCGCAGCAGGCAGCTAATTATACACCGCCGCCCGCACCGGAAAAACAGAACTTTGTATTAAACATTGAGCCTGACCCGGATTATGTGCCACCGGCAATACCCGCACAGCCCGCGCCGCCGGCCAGCAACAATACCGGTGCAGGAATTAACGTTATACGTCAGCAAACACCGCCGCCGGCCACCTTTATTCATATAGAACCGCTGAGCAATACGCCGCCACCGGCCAATGACCAGCCGGAAATGAAAATGGTGTTTAAGGAAGAGGATGAACCGGCAACACCGCCGCCTGCACCAACGCCTACGCCTGCACCTCCCACATCTGCTGTAGATGAGCAGTTTGAAGAGCAGAAACGTAAGCAGGCGGAAAGGATAGCCAAGCTGCGGAGCATTAGCTTTAATGTGAAAACGATGGATAATAATACGGAGATTGAGAACGTGCCCGCTTACCTGCGCCGCAATGTTGATCTGGACAATGGCGCCGGATCCGCAGAACGTTTTTACTCCAATTATACCGTGAGTGAGAATGGGCAAAACCAGGCAGAGATCAATACTATCAATACTTTTTTAGATGGGAAAAAACCCGATTAATGAGGAGCGATCTCTCATGGGTTAAGTCTCTGTATTTTTTCGTTTGATTGTTTTTTAGTTGTGTTAAAGAAAGTCCTCCGGTTCTCCGGAGGACT
Source organism: Chitinophaga sp. (assembly GCF_036569125.1). GTDB lineage: Bacteria > Bacteroidota > Bacteroidia > Chitinophagales > Chitinophagaceae > Chitinophaga. The sequence goes on from NZ_DATCRF010000242.1 coordinate 38,012, forward strand.
TTTCATTTTAAGGCCTTTTATTGCAGGCTGCATAATCCGTCCAGCAACAGGGAGCGGTATTCAAAAACATCTGCATGCATACCCTTAGTATACCTTAATGATCTGCCCTGTAATGCCGCCTTCTACGCTCCTTACATAAGCATTCACAACTCTATCCATGGGCACGGGGTTAAAGCCCGGGAACAGCGGTTGCAGTTCTGCAAATGAGTCTTCTACCACACCGGGGCTTACGGCATTAATGCGCATGCCTTTTTTCAGCTCCAGGGCAGCGGATAATACAAAGCCATTTAATGCAGCATTCACCAAAGCGCCGCTAACAAAGCCTTTGGCGGGATCGTCGGCCAGTATGCCGGAGGTAAGCGTAAAGGAGCCGCCTTCATTTAAATAATGCTGGCCGGTTAGTACCACATTGATCTGGCCCATTAATTTACCGGGCAGCGCTTCCATGATCTTAGCGGTGGTAAGGGATTGCAGATCATCCATACCCACGGAGCCGGCTGTTACAATAACCGCATCAATACCTTTTACCTGTTTAAACAGTTGCTCCACACTTTCGGGTTGTGCAATGTCTACCCGCACATCGCCGCTGTTACGACCAGCAGTAATGATCTCATGTTTGCCTAAGGCGGCTTTTACCTTTTGCCCTATGGTGCCACCAGCGCCTATCATCAGTATTTTCATACGTGTAATTATTGTTTTAATGCCTCCTGCTGACGCACACTTTCTGCATGCACATCCTCATACAGCTTTTTAATAAATTCCTCTGAAAGGCCCAGCTGCTTACCTTCTGCAATGGCCCTTTGCAACACTTCGTTAAACCGGTTGCTTTGTACTACGCCAATCTTATGCACCATTTTATAAGTGCCTATAGCGCGGGCAGCTTCCATTCTTTCTCCCAGCAGCTGCACTATTTGTTTGTCCAGCTGATCAATTTTCTCACGGTAAACGGTCATGGTATCCACCTTGCCTCCTTGCGTTTGCGCCTGTGCTTTGCCGCCACGTTCTACGCTCTTAATATCTTCTTCCCGGTTCTTTTTAAAATCAAAATGTTCATAATCGCTCGTGGCAGGCACCTGTACCCCGTAGCTATCCAGCACATCTATCTCAATTTGTATATGGTCTGTTAAAAGATCTATCATATGCCCGCCTTCATTCTTTTGTGCAGACAGGAAATGGAAGTGATAACCGGAGATATTGGTGTTATCCATAAACACCGGCAGGCGGTACCCTACCAGGTCGCCCTGCGCGCTGTTATAAGTAAAGAAGTGCTGCAGGCTTAACATATCTGCCAGCGGTGTATGTTGATGCTCTTTTACAGGCGGAAAGGCGCGGGTCTTTAACATGCTGAAGGTACCGCTGATGTGAATAGCATACATGCCGTTCACGTTCGTAAGCACACTATCCAGTAAATGAAAAAGAGCGGTTTTATCCATTGCTTTATTGGGTGTGATCTTTATGGTTGGATGAAAATAATTGACCATGGCAAAAGAGGCCAGCTGCTGATCATTCACCTCAAAAGTTTTACCGGTGTATTGCGTTTGATAGATCTTGCCGTTAAAGATGATCAGCTCACCATCCAGCAGGGCCGGCGCACCCAGACCAAAGTTGCCGTGCTGCTTCAGCGTGCCGTATGGGTAAATACCATCGTACAAACCACCGATCAATGCGCCGCCAATACCGGCGGTATATAAATGATGTTGTGACGTATCTGCCTTGCTGTGCGTATGGCTTTGGCCGGCCGGGCGTGCAGAGAGTATTATTAAAGCCAGTACAGGGATGGTTAAGATATGGATAAGGCGCATGGTAAATGAAGTTTAGATCTTACAATAGCATCAAAATTACAGTACCGGGTTGTATGGTGCAAATGAAATTATGAGGCAACCTTATTGCAGCCTGGCACGTATTCATTTCAGACATTGATCTAACCTACGGCATATATATCCTATGGTAATGTTACTGGCAAAAGATATGGCCTTGTTCATGCGCCTTGCTGAAGAAGCAGGGCAACTAGTAACACGTTGTGATGCAGATAGCCTGGTGATGATAAATTGCCAGGCTATACTTTTTTAATTATGGTGGCGCAGCAGATGCAGTGAAGGCGAAAATACAGCAAACAGGCAGCTGAGCAAATGTACCAGCTCTTTAAAATCGTCTGGTTTTACTACAAACAAATTAGCGCCGTTATCATAAGCCAGGGCTATATCAAACTTTGAGTTGGAAGTAGACATGATCACCACCGGAATGCGTTTGAACTGATCCTGGTTCTTTAATTCCTTCAATGTACTTCTGCCATCTTTAACGGGCATATTAAAATCAAGGATAATGAGGTCGGGGTTTTCGCTGGCGCCGGATAAGTAAGAAAGAACCTGCTCTCCGTTCTCCACTTCGTTAATGGTATATGTAATACCGGTATGGCTAATGCCTTCAATAAATAATTCCCGGTCAATCGCGTCGTCATCCGCCAACAGAATGTTCAGGGGAGAGTGCTTGTTCACAATCGGCTTCACAGTTTTAAATAAGTTTATTGCAGGGAAAATAGTCCGGAGACAAGTATCCTTAATCTGAGTTGATTTTGGTAAATTTATTAATTACTTGCCAATTAACAACAATAATTTACCGCTATGGCCATTGAAGATACCGCCCACGATGCGGGCGAGCTCCAAACCTATCCTATACTGGAACTGCTGCTGGAATCTGCCAAAGCAATTAACTCGGAGGTGGAGCTGGAGAAGCTGGTGCAGCGTATTACGGATATTGGCACCTCCCTTAGCGGTGCGCAGTTTGGCGCATTTTTTTATAATGAAGAAAATCCAAGCGGCGAAAAGTATTTATTGTACACTATTTCCGGGGTGCCTAAAGAGGCCTTCTCTAAATTCCCTATGCCCCGGAATACCAAAATATTTGGTCCAACCTTTTCAGGTAAAGGTGTAGTGCGGTATGACGATGTTACGCAACAACCGCATTATGGGCAGAACGCCCCTTACCATGGCATGCCCCGCGGCCACCTGCCTGTAAGGAGCTACCTGGCAGCGCCTGTAGTGGCGCCTATTACGAATGAGGTAATTGGCGGTTTGTTCTTTGGCCATTCTACACCGGGCGTATTTACAGAAACCAGTGAGCAGCTGATAGAAGGTATTGCGGCACAGGCTGCTATTGCCATGGGTAACGCACGTCTCTTTGAAGAAAAGAAAAAAACAGAGAAACGGTTACTGGAACAAAAGGAGCAGTATTCCAGTATTTTTAACGCTACCTCCGACGCCATTCTTATTTATGATGAAAAGGGCGTAATAGCAGAAGCCAATCCCGCTGCAGGAAAAATGTACGGCTATACAAATACAGAAATGGTGGGGCTGCACGGCAGCGCATTGATGCAGCAATTTCCGGAAGAATTTGAAGGCATCCGCGAAATTGTGAAAACCGGTAAGTCTTATTCCGGCGCAGGCGTGCATGTAAAAAAGGACGGTACAGTGATCCATACGGATATGGTGCTCACGAATTTCATCTTTAAGGAAAAGCAGCATTACCTGGCTGTAATACGTGATGTAACGGGTGATAAACGTACTGCTGAAGCCCTGCAAAAAAGCGAAGCGCTTACACAAGTAATTGCCAAAACATCGCCGGTTGCGTTATGGATAACCAATAGCAAAGGAGAGAATACTTTTGTAAATCAAACCTGGGTTGACTGGACCGGCAAGCCCCAGGAAATGCATTTGGGTTATCAATGGCTGTCTGATGTGTATGATGATGATAAGGAAAGTATGCGGGCGCGTTTTATGGAGGACTTTCAGCAACGTAAGAATTTTGAGTTTGAGTTCCGCCTGAAAAGACGGGATGGCGAGTTAAGATGGTGCGTATCCAGCGCCAGCCCCTATTACAGCGCTGCCGGTGTGTTTGAAGGTTATACCGGATCCTGCATGGATATTACAGAAAGAAAAACAACCCTGCAGCATTTGCAAAGCCGCAATGTACTCATTAACACCATTACTAATAACACCATGCAGGCGTTGTTTATGCTGAATGAACACCGCATGTGCACTTTTATGAATCCTGCTGCAGAAAAAATGACCGGGTTTAAGATCCATGAGCTGCAGGAAAAACCATTACACTATTATGTGCACCATACTCACCCGGATGGCCGGCACTTTCCCATAGAAGAATGCCCTATTGACAAGGCAACCAGCACCCGCCACCAAACCAGCGGGGAAGAAATATTCATACACCGGGATGGATATTTTTACCCCGTAGCATTTGTATCCAGCCCTATTGTGGAGAATGGCGTATTAAAAGGCACGGTGCTGGAAGTGCGCGACATTACGGAAGAAAAAAGGATCCAGGAAGCCCTTCATGACCAGGAAGCAGCCACCAAACACATACTGGAACAAAAAGTAAAAGAACGTACCGCTGACCTGGAAAAGCTGAACTATGAGCTGATGCAGTTCACCAGCGTAGCCTCTCATGACCTGAAGGAACCTTTGCGGAAGATCTCCCTGTTCAGCAGAATGCTGCAGGATAAAGCCGGCAACACACTGGATGCTGCGGCCAATAAATACATTGATAATATCATTAACTCCTCTACCCGCATGTCGTCGCTGATAGATGACCTGCTGGCCTTTTCCCGCCTTTCGCAGGATAACCTGGAGTTTGAACCCGTAGACCTGAACGCGCTGCTGCAACAGATCTGGCTGGACCTTGAAATATCTGTAAAGGAAAAAGATGCCGTGCTGCATTATTCGGGGCTGTCTGAAATTACAGGCGTGCCCCTGTTATTAGGGCAGCTGTTCCAAAACCTGATCAGCAACTCGCTGAAATTTGCGCATAGTGAGCGTACGCCTGTTATTACTATCCAGGTTGTTAAAGACGGCAATGTAACCCGGATTGTTTATTCCGATAATGGGATTGGTTTTAAGAATGAGTACGCGGTTAAGATCTTTGAAGTGTTTCAACGGCTGCATACGAAGGACCAGTATGAAGGTACGGGGATAGGGCTGGCGATTGTGAAGAAGATCGTATCGTTGCATAAGGGGGAGATAAGAGCGTATGGGGAGGAAGGGAAAGGAGCCAGGTTTGAGATGGAGTTGGGGGAGTAAGTGCGCTACTTATCTTATAACTACTCATTAACATCTAATTAACTCAATGGCGATATCATATTAATTTATCTATACTCATGGCCTATATAATATTTGGCCAAATACTACATTTCATTTAAATTCATTTCTTGTTGGCTGCTCACAGGGTCCCCTGTCCTATCCTTTATTGATCTTCCTCAAAAGAATAACAAGTATTTTTTATTACCCTTTAAAAAATTTATCCCTATGGATTTCAAGGACCAGTTGAAACAACTTGGTAATCGCGTTGCCAAGCTCAAAGATCAGATCCTCACTGAAGAAGCAACCAAGAATGCGTTTGTGATGCCCTTTATACAATGCCTGGGTTATGATGTATTTAATCCCCTGGAAGTGGTTCCTGAGTTTATTGCCGATCTGGAAATTAAGAAAGGGGAAAAAGTGGACTATGCTATTATAAAGGATAACAAGCCTACCATTTTGATTGAGTGCAAACATTGGTCGGCTAACCTGGATCCGCAC
>NZ_DATCRF010000243.1:0-4658 GCF_036569125.1 Chitinophaga sp.
GCTCCGCGGCTCCTGGGGCCAGCTGGGTAACCAGCAGATCATTTCCAACTACGGTTACCTGAATATATACACCACGGTAAGCAACAGTTACGGTTTTAACAACATCCCCGCATCCGGCAGCTCCTTTGCGGTGGGCAACCCTGTGATCACCTGGGAATCTGCGAATTCTGCGAACATAGGGTTTGACCTGTCTATGCTGAACAACCGGCTCACCATCAGCTATGATTACTTTCACAAGATCACAGACAATATTCTGCTGCAATTGCCCGCTCCCGGCCTCTATGGCGCCACACCGGCCTTCCAGAACGCCGGAAAGGTAAAGAACCAGGGCTTTGAGCTGGCGATAAACTACACAGCGAAAACAGGCGCCTTCAATCATACCATCGGCGCCAACCTGGCGGACAACCTGAATGAGATCGCGGACTTCCGCGGCAGAACCACCATACAGGAAGGCGATGTTACCTACATTAACCGTGAAGGCTTCCCGATCAGCTCTTACTACGGATACCAGGCAAACGGATTTTATCAGAACCTTGATGATATTAAGAACAGTCCCAAACCCACTTTCGCGAATGAGGTGAAGCCGGGCGATATCAAGTATGTAGACCGGAATGGAGATGGTATCATCGATAACAGGGACCGTTTTGTTATGGGGAACCCCTTCCCCCGCTATACTTTCGGGCTTAACTACGGTGTTACCTGGAAAGGCTTTGATGCCAGCATTTTTATACAGGGTGTTGGAAAGCGTAACGTTTACATGCGCGGCGAAGGTGTAGAGGCATTTCACAATAACTGGGACGATGTATATGATCAGCACATTGACCGCTGGACACCGAATAATCCGGACGCATCATATCCCCGCCTGACCATTGGCACCGCTTCGGTGAATAACAACGCCAACTCAACTTTCTGGCTGGCCAATGCCGCCTATGCAAGATTGAAGAACGCGCAGATCGGTTACACATTACCATCTGATCTTACAAAGCGGGTGAAGATCGAGAAAGTGAGAGTATACCTCACCGGCCAGAACCTGCTCACTGTTACCAGCATGACCAGCGGCTTTGACCCTGAGCTCACGGAGTTCAATAACACCCTTAACCTGAACCAGCTTAGCAGCGCTACCAGCGGGCGTATCTACCCCGTGCAGAAAGTATGGGCAGTAGGGCTGGACATCAACTTTTAACCACGTTTAAATGATCGAATTTATGAGGATTAGAAAGTATAGCTTAATAGTGATGGGAGTACTGCTACTGGGTTCGGCAGGCTGTAAAAAGCTGGACCTGGGGCCCTCCTATCAGGATACCGACCTCACCTTCTGGCAAAAGCCGGAAGCCGCGGCACAAAGCCTCAACAACTGTTATGCAGGCATGTATTCCGACGATTACTTTTTCTTCAATGAAAGCCTGAGTGATAATGCCTTTTGCTCCAGCCCTGTTAACGGCGGCGCCGTGCAAAGCATTGCTGCAGGCTCGTACGATGGCCGTACCAACCGGGTAGCAGGAGAATGGGCTTTCCATTACGGCGGTATCCGCAATGTCAATAACCTGCTGGCGAATATAGATAAGGTACCCAACCTCGCTGCAGACCTGAAGGCCCGCTACCAGGCCGAGGCCCGTTTTATCCGCGCCTTCCACTATTTTCATCTCATTAACTGGTACGGTAATGTGCCATTGATAAAAGACGAGATCTCTTACGATGAAAGCTTCAACATTGCACGCTCACCTAAAGCCGATGTGGTCAGCTATATACTCTCTGAGCTGGATGAAGTGACCGCCCTGCTGCCGCTGAGATCAGCATATCCGGAAACAGACAAAGGCCGTATTAGCAAAGGTGCTGCCGCAGCGCTTAAAGCCAAGCTGCTGCTGTATGAAAGCCGGTGGGCTGATGCGGCTACCGTGCTGGAAGGCATCATGGGCGGTACCTATGGCACCTACACGTTGTATCCTTCCTTCTCAGGCATCTTTCAGCCGGAAAATGAGAACAACAGCGAAGTGATGCTGGACCTGGAATTTGTGCCCGTGCAAAGAACACAGTCCATGCAGCGCTTCTTTATTCCTTTTACGGAAGGTACGCTCATTACCGGCATGGCGCCTTCGCAATCCCTGGTAGATGATTTTATCATGGCTAACGGCAAGGGCATCAACGAATCAGGCTCCGGCTACAATGAGAACACGCCCTTTGCACAACGCGATCCCCGCCTGGAAGCAACCATCATACATGACGGCTCTTCTTTTGTCACCAAACGCGGAGAAACAGTCACTATACGCACGGCGCCCGGTACAGGGGATAATGCGGTGGATAAAGCAGACGCCTCTCCCACCGGATACTACTTCCGTAAATACTACGACCGCACGGCAGACGGCAATAACAATTCCGGCCTGAACCTGATCCTGATCCGCTACACCGATGTGCTGCTGATGTATGCCGAAGCTAAGGCTATGCTCAACCAGATGAATGAAGATGTGTGGAATAAAACAATTAAAGCCATCCGTCAGCGCGCCGGCTTCACAGATCCTGCAGCACTTAACTATGCTAATTATGCAGCTATAGGCAATGCAACCATGATCAACCTGGTGCGCCGCGAACGCAGAAGCGAAATGGCGCTGGAAAGCAGCCGGATCTTCGACATCCGCCGCTGGAAGATAGCGGAGACAGTGCTGAACGGCACCCTTTACGGTATGAAGGTAGGTAATACCAACCTGGCCGTAAACCGCCGTGTGTTCGACGCCGGCAAACATTATCTGTGGCCGGTGCCGCAGGCTGATATTGAAATGAATAAAAACCTGCTGCCCAACAACAGCGGCTGGTGATCATTCTTATCCATTACCAGGTGCAAGCTCTATCAACATTTATCAAATCAACTATCATGACACGTACTTTAAAATTCAGGATATATACCATCTTCGCCGTACTGGCCGCCCTCGGCGTTTTCTCCTCCTGCGAAAAGGAAAAGGAGATCAACAGCAACATCTCCACTGTAAAGGAATTGTATTACCCCGAAGTGGGCAGGTACTTTAAGCTGCAGCCCGCCACCAATGCAGTGGTGAATTTCGAATGGAGCGCCGCCAGGGCTGAAGACGGCAGCCTTGTAATGTATGAAGTGGCATTCGATACCGTTGGCGGAGATTTCAAACGCCCGGTGTATTCTGTAGCCTCCAATGGCAACGGCGTGCAGAACTCCCTTTCGCTTTCACACAAAATATTGAACAGCATTGCCAGCAAAGCAGGCATTCAGCCCGCCACCACCGGCTCGCTGCAATGGACGGTGATCGCCAGCAAAGGCCTTAATGAAAAACGTGCCGACTCCACGAGAACGATCGTGATCGAAAGGCCTTCAGGCTTCACTGAAATACCGGCCAATGTATTTATCACCGGTGAAGCTACCGAAGGTGGTACCGACCTCTCGAAGGCAAATGCCATGAAGCTTGGTGCTGACGGTGTATTTGAGATCTTCACACGCCTTAAAGCCGGCGCCTTCCATTTCGCAGACCGCAACAGCGGCACGCCGGTGACCTATTCCGTACAGGGCACCCGCCTGCAGGAAGGCGGTGAGAACCAGCAGGCTGCTGAAAAGATCTATCGCATCCGCCTGGACTTCGCCAATGCTGCTGCTGAAATGATTGAGATCACTGACGCGGGCGTTTTCGCATCTGCTTATAATAAAGTGATCGGCAAGCTTACCTATGCCGGTAATGGTACCTGGACTGCGCAGAATGTTCCCATTGCCTATTATGATTTCGGCAGCTGGAAAGATGACCGTTTCAAGTTCCAGTTCACCACCGCAGATGCAGGCGGTACACCCGGCACCCAGTATTACGGCAGCGTAAACCAGTCCAACTCCACCCCGCCGGATGCCAATACACCGGAGGCTTACTATCGCATTGTACCGGTAGATAATTCCCAGTGGGATTACACCTACAAATATCCCGGCGGTTCCGACGGTAAAGCTGGTGACTTCACCCTGAAACTGAATGCACAGGGAGAATATTCCTATCAACTAACCGTGCATTGATTGCTGAATCATTAAAGCGAATTACATGAGATCGATCATTCTAAGTATAACAGCCGCGGCGCTCATTCTTACAGGATGTTACAAAGAGCGGGAAGACGTACCGGTGAAAGTTGAGCGGGATACTACTTCCACCACCCTCACCTACAAGCTCAAGGCGCGACAGGTCCTCGACGACATTTATAAAAGCTACGGCATCGGCGGCAGCCCGTACGTTAAAGAAAGCTATCCCGTACAACCGGGAGACCCGAAATATGCTTATCTGTGGCCCTATTCAGCTATGTTCACCGGCGCAACATTATTGAAGCAGCTGGGATATACAGATGAGGTGGCGCAGGGGTATTACACCAGCACCCGTACCGGTATGGAAGGCTATCTCGACGCCACGCGGACACCTGCAGCCTATCAGTCCATTCCGGTAAGCGAAGGCATGGCAGACCGTTTCTACGATGATAACGCCATTACCGGGATAGACATGCTTGAAGCTTTTCACGTAACCGGTGATGCCCAGCTGCTGCAGAAAGCAAAACTGTGCTACACCTTCTGCGCCTCGGGCGAAAGCCCGGAAGCCGGTGGTGGCCTGTACTGGAACGAAGGGGTGCTAAATAATCCGGATCATCCTGATTACATCAAAGCAACCAATGTGACT
>NZ_DATCRF010000244.1:0-22134 GCF_036569125.1 Chitinophaga sp.
GGGTAAGGTAAAAGAGCCGGCCCTGTGGCAGATCACATCCGCCTACCTTTCTTTTATGACAAAAGACTATGCCGGCGCCCATACCCGCCTGGCAGCTGCAAAACCCGGCATTCAACGGGCCGACCTGCAGGATCAATGGGAAATTGTACAGCTGCTGGTGAATATTAATGAACAGCCCAACATAGATAAAGCCTATGAAAGCAAGCTGCTGGCCTCTTTAAAATGGCTGGACAGCAAGCAGCCAAAGGGAAAAGAAAGCAATGCTTACTGGGATTACCCGGACGATAATACCTGGGTGAACGCATCCTTTTACACCCGCATGTACCGCAACCTGCTGGACTATATTATTGCGCCGCGTTATGCCAAACAGAATGATACCCTGCGCCTGTCGCTCATCCTCACTAAAAGGGATGCGGTTGACCCTTCTTATTTCCGCTGGAACGGCACCAGCGGAAAGGATTTCATTGAAGATAGCCTGTCTGCCACACAGCTGATTTCCCTAACCAGCCTGTATAAAAGCAAGAACAAAACGCCTTTTGAAAAATATCTCTGTGATCAGCTGCCCTTAACAGAGCAGCAGCTTGGAGAGGTTATTGCTATCAACTATGTACGCCAGCACGATTTCCCCAATGCCGTTACCTGGTTCAAACGCAGCGGCAGCACCCGCCGTTCGGAGCTGGTGTTTGAGGAACAGCTGCAGGATTTCGGGTATGAAGAGCAGGATTCCATCCGCCATGGTATCAGCGAGCTGGAATATGCCACCCGCATGGTGGAGCTGGAGAAAAAGATGCAGGGTGCAAAGGTAGCGCCGGAAGTGTATTTTGAATATGCAACAGGGCTGTTCAGCATTTCCTATTACGGCCATTCCTACCAGTTCTCTGTAAGCTACCGCCCCAGCACCTGGTGGTATGAGCCGGCACATGAAAGAACCACCTTCCTGCGCGAATACTTTGGCTGTTACCGCGCAGAGGAATACTATAAAAAAGCAGCCGGTGCAGCCACTGACCCGGAATTTAAAGCCAAAGCCCTGTACATGGCAGCGCGCTGCGCACAAAAACATGCGCAGCTAACGGGCAAAGAAGAATGGTGGTACCCGGCTACATATAAAAATCCGTATTTTCCAACCCTGGTAAAGGATTATAAACAGACTGCATTTTATGAAACCATAGCAACACAATGCACGTACCTGCAGGATTTTGTAAAAAAATAGCCTTATGAAAGTTTTGGTCATAGAAGATGAACCGGCCCTGCAAACGGCCATCCGCCAGTACCTGGAGCAGCAGGGATATATTTGTGAAACAGCGCCTGACTTTCCCCAGGCCATGGCAAAGGTGAATGATTATGATTACGACTGTATTGTGGCCGACATAGGCCTGCCCAAAGGCAATGGCCTGGATATTATTAAAGAATTAAAAGCGCTGGAATCAGAAGCCGGCATTATTATCATTTCCGCCAAAGATTCTTTGGAAGATAAGCTCAGCGGCCTGGACCTGGGCGCTGATGATTACCTCACCAAACCCTTTCACCTGTCGGAGCTGAATGCCCGTATCAACGCCATTTTGCGGCGTAAACATTTTGATGGCAACACCAATATCCATTTCAATGAGATCCGCATAGCGCCGGGCTCCAAAGCGGTTTATGTAAAGGATACGCCTCTTACGCTTACCAGCAAAGAGTACCAGCTGCTGTTATACTTCATTGCCAACCAGCGCAGGGTGGTTACTAAAACTGCGCTGGCCGGCCACCTCTGGGGCGATGCTTATGACCAGGCAGGCTCCTACGATTTCATTTACTCACATATCAAGAACCTGCGCCGCAAGCTGCTGGAAGCCGGCGGGGAAGATTATATTAAAACCATTTATGGTACCGGCTACCGCTGGTCTGATCAATAAACCGGGGCTGTATGAGACCGATGAAGTTACTTACGCAAACCACCATTTATTTCCTGCTGCTGGTATTACCGCTGCTCACCATCAGCACCTTTTACCTCTTTTCCCAGTTCAATAAAGAGATCGGGCATGAAATAGATGAAGAGCTGCTGAACGATCAGATCCAATGGCTGCGTTATATGGATACCGTAAGCATTCACAGCCCGGTGTTCCAGCTCTCCACCCCCGAGTTCAGCCTGCAGCCGGTAACACAGCCCGCACAGGCAAAACCCGTTTTAGAAAGCGTAATGCTGTACCAGGATATAGAAGGCAAAAAAACGCCCTACCGCCAGCTTACACAGGTATTAAGCATTCACAATAATTCTTACCTGCTAACCATCCGCAAATCATTAATAGAACGCGATGATCTTATAAAGAACATCTCCATTGTAATGCTGATCGTATTCGGCGGCCTGCTGGTTTTCATTCTGCTGCTGAACCGGATGCTGAGCAAGCGCCTGTGGCGGCCCTTTTACCAGTCGCTGGAAAAATTGCATGGCATTGAGCTTAAGAAGATGGAAAACGTTAGCTTCAGCCCTTCCTCCATCAAGGAATTTAACCAGCTGCATACCGCGCTAACGGCTATGATTACACGCATACACGCAGATTACCAAAGCATTAAAGAGCTCACGGAAGATGCGGCCCATGAAATGCAAACACCCCTGGCCATTGCGGAAAGTAAGCTGGAGCTGCTGCTGCAGGACGAAACCCTCAGCGATGCACAGCTGCAGGCCATTGCGCAAAGCAGCGAAGCCCTGGAACGCCTGGCCCGCCTGAACCACTCCCTGCTGCTGCTGGCCAAAATAGAGAATCACCAGTACGATACCTCCCAGCCTGAAAGCCTGCAGCACGTTACCAAACAATACCTTGGCCTGCTGGATGAGCTGATAAAAGATAAAAAGCTTACGCTGGAAACGCAGCTTACGCAGGATGCCTCCTGGCAAATGCCCGCAGCGCTGGCCGATATGCTGATCAGCAACCTGGTAGGCAACGCCATCCGCTATAATTATACCGGCGGAAAAATAAAGCTGCAGCTGGATGATCAGCAGTTCAGCATCAGCAATACCAGCAGCTGGCCGGCCATTCCGCCACAACAGCTTTTTCAGCGTTTTAAAAAAGGCGGCGCTGTGCTGGACAGCTCAAACGGCCTGGGGCTGGCCATTGTAAAAAAGATCTGCGATACCTACAATCTCCCCATCCATTACTATTTTGAAAATGGTGTGCATACATTCACCATCTCCAGATTCTCTACAAATTCCAAACCTTCCTTTGCAGCATAGGAATACTATGCAACAACTGTTATACATTATAGCCTTCCTGTGCTGCGGTTTTGCGGCACAGGCGCAGGTCATTGCAAAAGACAGCGCTACCAGGCAATCCCCGGCAGACACGATCCCCGGCGTACCGAAACCGCAGGTCAGGAACATTGCGGAGGTAGTGATCAGCTCCACCCGCACCAACAGCCGCCTGGAAGATCTGCCTATGAAAGTGGAAGTATTAGGACAGGAAGATATGCAGGAGGAAAGTGGCATTAAACCCGGCAACGTGGCCAGCATCCTGGGCGACCTGTCGGTGATCCATATCCAGAACACCTCTGCCGTAAATGGCAACAATGCCATTCGTATGCAGGGCCTGGATGGTAAATACACCCAGCTGCTGCGCGATGGTATGCCGGTGTATGAAGGCCTGAGCGGCAATTTTGGCGTGCTGGCCATTCCCCCGCTGGACCTGAAGCAGATCGAGATCATTAAAGGTTCCATATCCACCCTGTATGGCGGCGGCGCTATTGCCGGCATGATCAACTTTATTGCCAAAACACCGGGTAATGAGCCGGAGCTGAACGTATTGCTGAACCGCAGCACCCTCAAAGAAAATAACGCAAACATCTATTATGCGCAACGCGGAAAAAAAACAGGACTTACCCTTTTTGCCGGCGCCACTGTACAAAATGAAAGTGATGTAAATAAAGACGGGTTTAGCGATGTGCCCCGCTTACGGCAATACACACTGCATCCCCGCTTTTTTTATTATATAGATCCTAATACCACGCTGGTAGCAGGTTATACCGGCACTATTGAAAAACGCGCCGGTGGCGATATGCAGGTGCTGGCACATGGTATGGACAGCGCGCATCAATATACCGAAACCAATAACAGCCACCGCCACAGCATAGACCTGCAATTCACCCGCAAACAATTAGGCGGCGGCACCCTTACCGCCAAAGGAGTGAACAGCTATTATCACCTGGATAATACTGAAGGTACTTTTGCCTTACGCGGCAACCAGGGCAACCTGTATGCAGAAGTAGCCTACAACAAAAAGAGCGGGCGGCATAACTGGGTACTGGGTCTGAATGATACCGGCGAAAAATATAAACGGGCCGGTGGCGACAGCAGCATTATTAATAACTACACCTACAACACTACCGGCCTGTTTGCGCAGGATGGTTTTAATATCACCCAACAGTTAATGGTGGAAGGGGGCCTGCGTATAGACTATCATAACGTATACGGCTGGTATATTCTGCCGCGTTTAGCCGTTGTGTACAGGCCTGTAGATGACCTTTCCATACGCCTGAGCGGCGGCACCGGTTATAAAACGCCGGCCATTTTTACCAGTCAAACACAGAACATTGCCTACCGCGATCTGCTGCCGCTTACCACCGGCATGCAGTCGGAAAAAAGCCGGGGCCTGAATGTAGATGCAAGCTACAAAACATCACTGGGCCCGGTGGAAATAACCGTAGACCAGGCATTATATTATACCTACATCAAACATCCCATTATGCCCGTTATGCAGGCAGAAGGTAAAATATTACTGCAAAACCAGCCCTATCAATGCAGGAGCCTGGGCACCGATACGTATATACGTTTTAGTTATGACGACCTGGAGCTGTATGTAGGCTACAATCATACCACCTCCAAATACTCTGATCCGGCCCATACCTTTGTACCCTTTGCCCCGCGGGATAAATTTGCAAGCACCCTGGCCTATGAGATCCCGGATAAATGGCGCTTTGGTATTGAGAATGCCTGGATAGGCCATCAATACCTGTATAATAACCAGCTGGCGCCCAACTACTGGTTCTGGGCCGCCATGATCTCCCGCCAGTTTGGCGATCATTTTACGGTAGTGCTGAATGGGGAAAATATTTTTGATGCCCGCCAGGGTAAGCGGGAAGCCTTATACACCGGCAGCATTACGCAGCCGCAGTTCCAGCCCCTATGGGGCCCTGTTGATGGCCGTACCATTAATTTCTCTGTGAAATATACTTTGTAACCGGGGTTAAGTAAGCTGTAAAATATTGCTCACTACCGCATTATCTTCATCTTTCCGCCAATGCAGGTATAGCGGCACTTCAAAAGGTAGTTTTATAAAACGCACGCCGGGGTGATTGGCCAGTGAATAGGAAACAGGCATCACAGATACGCCAAAGCCTTTCTCTATCAGGCTAAGTATCATAGAACCGAAATCGGATTCAAAGCGGATATCAGGCTCAATGCCGTAGCGGGTGAACATCTGCTCCATCTTAACCTGGTAAGTTTCACCGTCCGTTAAGGTGGATAAGATAAAAGGTTCGCCTTTCAGGGCTTCCGGGGTAATATCAGATTCCGTAAGGATGGGGTTTGCAACAGGCACCACCAGCGCAAGGCTGTCCTCCCCGATCAGTTTTGAGGCCACAAAATCGTCGATGTACTGGTTCCTGCTATAACACAGATCCGCCTCAAAAGCCTTCAGCAGCTCTATTCCATGGGAATGTTTCGATTGTACCAGTTCAACTTTAATGTCGGGATAGACCGATAATATCCGGTTTAGCAGGTCGGGCAGCAGATCGTAGCTGATGGAGCCGGGATGGTTGATCACCACACTGCCGCCCGCTCCCTGGTGGATCTTGCGCCCATACTGGATAACCGCATTCATTTGTTCCATTATCGGCTTCCATTGCTGCTGCAAAAATCTCCCGGCCGGGGTTAATTCAACTTTCCGGTTCGATCGTTTAAAAAGCTCTATTTGCAACTCATCCTCCAGCGCCTTGATCTGGCGGCTGAGAACCGATTGGGTGATGTTTACCTTATAGGAGGTGCGCCAGTAGTGCAGCTCATCAGACAGTTGTAAAAAATATTCTATTTGTTGCGTTGTCATATCCCGGATTAATGCATTTTTTGCATCAATATGCATCAATTTAGCATTTTTAAGCATCAAATACTTGCATAGTTTTGCCCTGCATTAACCAGGAAACAATGAACAACACCATGGAAAAGATCAGCATCAGCAGGGTTACACCCGATGAAATAATGAAGCTGCAGGAGATCAGCATACAAACCTTTGTTGACACTTTTGCATCTTACAATACTGAGGAGGATATGAAACAATACCTGGAAAAAAGTTTTTCCCTGCAGCAATTGACAAAAGAGCTAAACACCAGGGGCGCTGAATTTTATTTTGCACGGCTGGATGAACAGGTGATCGGGTATATAAAGATCAATACCGGCAACGCACAAACGGAGCTGCAGGACGATCATGCACTGGAAATTGAGCGCATCTATGTGCTGCAGGCCTATCATGGGAAACAGGTAGGGCAGCAGCTTTACGAAAGCGCCATCCGGATAGCGCGGGAAAGAGCACTGGAATATGTTTGGCTGGGGGTGTGGGAAAAGAATGCACGCGCCCTCCGGTTTTATGAAAAGAATGGTTTTTTACCATTCGACAAGCATATCTTTAAACTGGGGAACGATGTGCAAACAGACATTATGGTAAAGAAGTCCCTGAAATAACGATATGAATAAGAGATTGCTTTTAATAGTTTTATTGATATTAGGCACTGCTTTCTGGGGTATTTCTTTTCCGGTTACTAAAATGGCCATGGGCGCTGTTTCCCAGTCAACTTTTTTATTTTACCGCTTCCTGCTGGCAACCCTCGTACTAACGGTGGTGCTGGCCCGGCACATGAAAACCATCACGCGGCAGCACATTGTTCAGGGCATCACCCTCTCAATTCCATTAACGCTTGGCATCTATTTTCAAACCCTGGGTATCCGGTATACGGCTGCATCGCAATGTGCTTTTGTTGCCGGCACCTCTGTTATCATTATCCCGGTTTTAAAGCTGCTCATTCATAAAAAGGCGGTTGACCTCAAGATCTGGCTGGCCGCTACCATTGCCTTGATTGGCTTGTTCGTGATCTCTGTCAAAGATGGAATGTATGTGAGCATCGGGGACCTGTACACCATCATCGGGGCATTTGGCTTTGCCATTTACCTGATCAGGGTTGAGAAATACTCCATGGCCGGAAACATTGTGCCTACTATTGTTCCTATGTTCCTTACCTGCACGCTGATCATGTGCGGTATTGCCTTAGCCGATCATACCGCTGCCTGGATCCCCCAAAACCAGGGCTTCTGGACCGGCATCATTTACTGCGCGTTGTTTTCCACCGCCTATATGTACACTGTTTCCAATATCGCGCAACGGTACATCAGCGCTGAAAAAGTAGCGATCATTTATTTGTTTGAGCCCGTGTTTGCCGCCATTGCTGCCATATTCCTGCTGGGGGAAGATCTTTCCTGGCGCATGCTCATCGGCGGGGCAATGATCTTTGCAGGAACACTTATTTCAGAGATCAAACTTAAACCGCAGCAAGCTAATTGAGCAGGCCCGTGTCAGAAACAATCCTTTCCCAAAGGATTGTACTTTTCCTGATATAATTTACTAATTTTAACCCCTGATTGATAAACCAGTAACCAATAGAGCAGTACTAACATCGAGAGGGCCACTCGTTGTTATTCAGTTTTCCCCCCTAAATTTATTAGAATGTCCGATCACACACACCAGGCAGGCAGTGCAACTATACCGCAGGAACAGGAACCTGCAGAACATTGGCAAACCAATGATGTGGAAGCCTTATTAACCTGTTTGGATGATATTGTATTTGAATTAAACGAACAACGGATATTCAAACAGGTTTGGTGCAAAGATGAATCCCTGCTGTACCTTCCCAAAGACCAGATCATTGGCCGTCATATGAATGACGTACTGGGCCCGCAAAGTGAAATGTTTGCGGCATTGATCGATGCGCTGTTTGCTACGGGTGTTTCCCAGGAAATAGAATATGAAGATCAGCGCCCGGAGGTGGATAACTGGTACCGGCTGCGGGTTAATCTCATTAAAGGCGGCGCCCCGGGCAGCGGCCGGCGTATTATGGTGGTGATCAAGGATATTACCCAATATAAGCTTACTCATCTTGAGCTGATCTATGCAAAGGAGCAGGCAGAAAAAGCAGCGCGGGAACGCGGCGAGTTCCTTTCCGTAATGAGCCATGAGATCCGTACCCCGCTGAATGGTATTATTGGGATTGCCAACCTGCTGGAAGAAACGCCGCAGCATGGCAACCTGGTACGCAGCCTCAAATACTCCGCAGATCATTTGCTGACGCTGATCAACGACATACTGGACCTTTCCAAGATAGAAGCCGGGAAGGTAGAGCTGGAAAATGTTCCCTTTGATCTTAAGCGCCTGCTCCGGGATATTGAGAACAATTACCAGCCCCTGGCCCAGTCCAAAAAGGTACGCCTGCACACGGTCATAGATCCCTTTCTGCCGCACAGCCTTTGCGGCGACCCGTTCCGGCTAACGCAGATCCTCAATAATCTTATCAACAACGCCATTAAGTTCACACACGAAGGCAGCATTTTTATAGAAGTAAAACTGTTAAGCCAAACAGCGGCCAATGCCACGGTGAGCTTTTGTGTAAAAGATACCGGCATCGGCATTCAAAAAGATATGCAGCGCCGCATCTTTGAAAGCTTTGTACAGGCGCAAAGCGATACCAGCCGCCAGCATGGCGGCACCGGGCTTGGGCTGGCCATTACCAAAAGCCTGGTGGAGCTGTATAACAGCAGCATTGCCATTGACAGTGAGCCCGGCCTGGGCACTACTTTCCGGTTTGATATTGTGTTTGACCAGCTGCCCGCGGTTACACGCACCAACATCGTATACAATGAAAAACAATTGTGGGACTGGCTTAAAAATAAAAAGCTGCTGGTGGTAGAGGATAATACCATTAATGCAATGGTGATCGTGTACCAGCTGCAAAGAACAGGCGCAGCAACCCTTACTGCCGTTAATGGCCGCGAGGCCGTGGAAATGATGCAGCAGCAACACTTTGACGGTGTACTGCTGGACCTGCACATGCCGGAAATGGATGGCTATGATACCATTCCCCACATCCGGCGGCTGCAGCCGCATGCCTTTATTATTGCCCTTACTGCCGATGTGATACCGAACGTAGCAGACAAGCTTAACAGCCTGCAGGTACATTCCATTCTGCATAAGCCTTATGATCCAACTACCTTATACCGCACATTAGCCAACCTGGCCGGTTTATAGGTGCTTCATTTCTCCCCCTCTCACCTTATCTTTGCCCTCTTATTAATCATTAACTATTAATCACAATGACGTGGAGTGAACGCGATCAGCAGGTGATCTGGCATCCGTATACACAAATGCAAACAGCGCCTGCGCCTATTGGCATTGTACGCGGGGAAGGCGCCTCTTTATTTGATGAAGCAGGCAACAGCTACCTGGATGCTACTTCCAGCTGGTGGGTTAATATACATGGGCATGCCAATCCGTACATTGCGCAAAAGCTGGCCGCACAGGCTATGCAGCTGCAGCATTGCATCTTTGCAGGCTATACTCACCCCGCCGCCGTGGAGCTGGCAGAAAGATTATTACCCGTGTTACCCGGCCGCCAAAGCAGGGTATTTTATTCGGATAATGGCTCTACCGCCATAGAAGTTGCGCTGAAAATGGCGTTGCAATACTGGGAGAACAAAGGCATTCGCAAGCAAAAGATCCTGGCATTCAACCATGCTTACCATGGCGATACTTTTGGCGCGATGAGCGTAAGCAGCCGCAGCGTATTTACCGCCCCTTTTGACGACCTGTTATTCGAGGTGCATTTTATAGATACTCCCACACAGGATAATCTTCCGCAGCTGAAGGCGGCCATTGAAAGCCTGGGACCTGATGATATTGCCGCTTTTATATTTGAGCCCCTGTTACAGGGCGCGGGCGGTATGCTCATGTATGAAGCCGCTGCGCTGGATCAGCTGCTGCAATACTGCAAAGAGCAACAGATCTTGCTGATAGCCGATGAAATACTGACTGGTTTTGGCAGAACGGGAAAGAACTTTGCCATGGAGAACGTAGCCACTGCCCCGGATATCATCTGCCTTTCCAAAGGCTTAACCGGCGGCGCCCTGGCGCTGGGCGTTACCACCTGTACAGCTGATATATATAATGCTTTCTTATCAGAAAGCAAGCTGAAAACCCTGTTCCACGGACATTCCTTTACGGCCAATGCACTGGCCTGCAGCGTGGCGCTGGCCAGCCTGGACCTGTTCCTGCAGCCGGAATGTGCGCAGCAACGGGATCGTATACACGCACAGCATCAGCAGTTCCTGCAGCGTTTGGCAGCTGTGGGAACGGTGAAGCATACACGTTTGCTGGGAACTGTTTTGGCTTTTGAAATAATCACTTCCGGTCAGGATGTTTATACCAACCAGCTGGCAGATGAGCTGCATCGCTTTTTCCGCGCAAAACGGATCATGCTGCGGCCTTTGGGCAATACCCTTTACATTTTACCGCCGTATTGTATTACTAATGAGGAGCTGGGGAGAGTGTATGAGAGTATATTGGAGTTTGTGGAGGGGATGTAATGTGTTAATATGCTGATATGCTAATGTGCTGGTTAGTTCAGATCCGCTTTGATCAAACATGTCAGCACATTAGCATATTAGCACATCAGCACATTAAGATTTTACGGGTACTTCAACCTTCGTCTTATCCCATTCTACCACCAGTTTGTTAGCCGGCAGGGTAATGGTCAGCTTTTCTACCGGAGCGCTAAGCTTAGAAGAGGGCACTTTTACCTGCAGTACATCATTTCCTTTGATCTCATTGTACTTATACGCACCCCATTGTTTCAGTGAGCTGTTCAGGATGAATGTCCATTGGCTTTCACCGGGAATGGTGAACAGGGTGTAAGTACCTGCTTTAACGGGCTTGCCGCCAAAGGTGGCATCTTTTGCAAAAGTAATTTCAGTGGCTTCATTAGCGCCGGTGCGCCATACTTCGCCATAGGGCACCAGTTTGCCAAAGATCTCGCGGTCCCGCTTGGAAGGCTGTCCGTAGCTGATCTTTACATCTTTACCTTCTGCAGTGATACGTGGACTTTTTGGTGGGTCCTGAGAAAATGCCACGCTGCTGGTGGTAGCAAGGATGGCCAGGAATAAAAAGATCTGTTTCATATAGATTATTGATTTTAATGGCATAAAAAAACCGTGCAGGAAATTACAGCTATTCAATAGATCTGAAGATACCATTCATCCCTTTTTTTGAACCTCCTTCACCTTAATTATTAATTCTTAATTATTAATTATCACTTCATCTTCTCGCACCTCGCCTTCAACTCCGTCAGGCCCTGCTCAACCTGCGGGCCCATTAAACGGTCGGCCATAAAACCGCGGAGCTTCCACCAGGGTTTCCAGCCCAACCTTGTTTCCATATACCAGTGTATAACAGTACCGGTACCCTCTTTGGAGGGCCTTATTTCCAGGCCGCCCAATATAGGCCGCATATCTTTGAACAGCATGTTATAATAAACACCCTTATCAGGCTCGCTGCGCAAAACGGTCAGCTTACCGGAAGCAGCATCGTTGGAGGCGCTGGTCCAGCTGTACCAGGCGTTTTTTCCCTGTGATGGGTTTGAGAACTGCAGCGTATTCACTGCTTCTAATTTCGTCCAGGGGTTCCACTCCTGCCAGGTTTTAAGCTCATTGATCTGGCTGTATACTACGGCCACCGGGGCATCAATTACACCGGAGCGCTCTACCACTGCCTTGGAGGGGAATAACAGCGAAAGCAGGAAGATAAATACTGCAAAAGTAAATACACTGATTATGAATAGTTTGATAAAACGCATGAACGAAGTTACATACAAAAAGCTGAAAGCAGAAAGCGCAAAGCAGAAAGCGTAAAGCAGAAAGCGTAAAGCAGAAAGCGCAAAGCAGAAAGCGTAAAGCCGCCCACTGTATCAACATCAAACCATTAAACCAACCGGCACATCAGCACATTAGCATATCAGCACATCATCTGCACATCATCTGCATATCAGCTGCTTACTTTGGCCAGCTGTTGCAAGCCCCGTTCAAAATCGCGGCCCACCCACTTATCCATCATCAGGCCCAGGAATTTACGGGCGGGGTTCTGCCCAACCGTCATCTCCATGCCCCAGGTAACGCGGGTGCGCTCCCCTGCCGGCTCAAAACGGAAATAACCTTTGCTGCTGCCCTGTTCCATAAAGTTGATACTGGTAGCTATAAATTCATACGGGCGTGATTCTGTGATCAGTAAGCTGCCACGGCCCACATTACGCTTTTTACTTTCCCAGCTGTAACCGGCGCCGGCGCCGCTTTCCTTTTCACCATACACAATTTTCATCTCAGGGTCCAGCTGGTGCCAGGGCGACCAATGCTCCCAGTTACGCAGGGTATCCACCTCGCGGAATACCACGTCGGGCCGTGCGATCATCACCAGGGATCGTTCAATTTTTAAACGGGCAGGCAGGTAAAGGGAAAATACAAAAAGGCCCAGGATAAGAGCAGCCAAAGCACCCAGAATGATGTACAGGACTTGCATGTATCCAATTTAAGAAAAAAAAGGCAGAAAAGGCGGAGTTGTTAACGGGCTACTCCCACTTAAACACTTTAATGGTAACGGCGTAAATAATAACACCCCATAAGGTAAGCACGCCCAGCTCTGTACCTACGTTCCATAAATGCTGCCCCTCAAAGGCAACCTTACGGAAAGCATCGTTCAGGTAGGTAAGCGGCAGCGCACGGCATACCGGCTGCAGCCAGCCGGGCAACGCATCCACAGAAAAGAAAGTGCCCGCCAGCAGGAACTGCGGCATACTGATCACGTTGGCAATAGGCGGTATCGTGCTCTCATTGCGGGCTACGCTGCTTACCAGGAAACCAAATCCCATAAACACCACCAGCCCGAATAAAGACAGGAACAGCATTTCCAGGAAAGTAACGGCGCCATGCACCAGCGTAAAACCAAACGCAAAATGTCCCAGGCCAATGATCACAATAGCGCCAAAAAGCTGGAACAGCAGGCGGGATAGGGTTTCGCCCATAATAATGTAAGCCCGTTTAACCGGGGTGGCAAAAAAGCGTTTTAATACCAGTGTTTGCCGTAAGCTGAAGAACAGGAAAGCCGTGCCGAACACCGCCGCGCTCAGCAAAGAAAAGCCCAGCATACCGGGTAAAATAAAATCAATGGTCTTATAGGCGCGGCCCGGCACTACAACACTATCTATATGCGCTACAGATGGCCGTTTATAGAACTGGTCATCAATGCGGTTAATTACATCCGTTAAAATAGACTTGAATACCTGGATCTTATCGATACCCGCGGTGGAAGAACGCACCTTTACCTCGTACGCCGGGTTAGCGGCCTGCCCGCTTTTTTGGGTGATGTGCACAATAGCCGTTAAACGGCCTTTGATCATATCATCTTCCATTTCTGCGGCCGGCTCGTTGATCAGCTTTATGCTTTTTACGGCTGCCAGGCCTTTGTATATATAGCTGGCCGTATCAGTGCCCGCCGCTACGCCCACCTTTACCGTTACCACGCTGTTCCCGATAAAACCAAATACCAGGATGAATGCCAGGGGAAACCCAATGGTGAAAGCTACCGTGGAAGGACTGCGGAGAATAGCCCGTAAGCTGGCCTTGGTAATTGCCAGCATGGCCTTCCATTGACTGTACTGCACTGCCATAAATAAGAAACTGCTTTGAAAAATTTGGTAAAACTAAGATTGTTTTGCCCATTTACATAAAAAATCCCGGAACGCTGCCCGGGATTTAAGTCAATTTTAAGATGTGCAGATATGCAGATATGCAAATGAAACCACATCTGCACATCTGCATATTTGCACATCTGCACATTATTTGATCATCACATCAAACGGCAATCTGGCCTGTACCTCGCCGTTCATCAGCTGCAGGCGTTTGAGCTGCTGATAGATGGTATAGTTGGCGCCCAGCTCTTTTTTCACCATGCTTTCGCTGGTTTCGCCGCCAATGCTTTTCAGCAGCTTTTCCAGCGGCTGTTTTACTTCCGGGTACTCACGCAGGCGGTAAGAGGATATTTTGGCCATCCTGGCAGCGCTGGCTATGGCATCATTAATACCACCCAGCCGGTCTACCAGTCCTAACGACTTCGCCTGTACGCCGCTCCATACACGTCCCTGCGCAATGCTGTCCACTACGGACTGGCTTAGCTTGCGGCCCGCCACCACGCGCGATTTAAAGGTAGCATAGATACTATCTACCCCCTCCTGCACAAATTTCCTTTCTATATCTGTCATAGGGCGGGTAGCGCTGCCCAGGTCAGCATACTGACCGGTTTTTACACCATCAAACGTAACGCCCAGCTTATTCTTAAAGAAGCTTTGCAGGTTCATCATCACCCCAAACACGCCAATAGAGCCTGTTAAGGTATTAGGTTCTGCAAAAATAGAATCTGCCATACAGGAAATATAATATCCGCCGCTGGCAGCATAATCCCCCATGGATACGATCACCGGCTTAGCTTTTTTAGCCAGCACCAGCTCGCGCCAGATGGTTTCAGAAGCCAGTGCGCTGCCGCCGGGCGAGTTCACGCGGAACACAATCGCCTTAATGCTTTTATCCAGCCGCAGCTTGCGGATCTCCTTTATATATTGCTCGCTGCTGATGGTCACATCATCACTTCCATCACCGCCTACAATATTGCCCTGTGCATATAATACCGCGATCTTATTGTCGCCGGAGGTTGATTTATAATCTGCCGCGCTTTCATATTTTGTAAGCGATACAAAATTAATATCCGCATCCTTTTCCAATCCTATCCGGGAACGCAGCGCTTCCATTACCTGGTCGTCATATTTCAGCGCATCCACCAGCTTATAGCTAAGCGCATCCTGCGGGTTCTGGATCAGCCCTTCATTGGCATAACGGTGCAGGGTGGCGGTATCCAGCTTACGGCTTTTACCAATATTGGTGAGATAGTTGCCATACAGCTGGCCAAGGTAAGCGGAGGTTTGAATGCGGTTGGCTTCTGTCATCTGCGTTTCACGCAAAGGCTCAGTAGCGCTTTTGAACTTGCCGTCGTAGAAGATCTCCGGGTGTATTTCCAGCTTTTCCAGCGTGCCTTTCAGGAACATGATGGTAGAGGAGAAACCGGCAAAATCCAGGCCGCCCTGGGGGTGCAGGAACACCTTATCGGCAGCGGATGCCAGGTAGTAAGCCTGCTGGGTCATACCTTCCCCATACGCATATACGAATTTGCCCGACTTTTTAAAGTTAAGCAGGGCGCGGCGCAGCTCCTCGCTGGTAGCAAAACCATTGGGATTGCCGTCTGTTTTCAGGTAAATGCCTTTAATGTTATCGTCGTCCGCTGCATGCTCCAGGATCCGTACCACGTCGTATAAGCCTGGTATTTCATTGGACTGGCCCTTTAACAGGGAATTCAGCGGGTTGGAAAGTTTTTGCTCATTGTAAGGCTGGCTGGTTTCAAGCACCAGCACTGCATTAGGGCTGATCACCACCTTTTCAGGCGATACTGCCTTTCCGATCATGACCATTAATACGATCACGCCGATCACTGCAAATACAAAAAATGCCAGGAGGGACGCGAAGAAGATTTTTAGAAAGCTACGCATAAAGATTCGGATCAATTTTGCCGGGTGATTTGTCTATAGTACGCCCAATTATTGTAAAGGCCAATTCCAACTGTTTTTTCAAAAATAAGGAATATGGTTACTTTTGCGCCGATAAATATACATGAATACAGCAATATTACTTATAGGTGGCAATTTGGGAAACCGCCCCTTACTGCTTCAACAGGCCGTGCAGCTCATTGAGCAGCAGGCCGGTAAGGTGGTAAAATTATCTGGCCTGTATGAAACTGCTCCCTGGGGTAATGTGCAGCAGCCGGACTACCTGAACCAGGCCTTGCAGATCTCAACCCCGCTGGCCCCCCTGCCCCTGCTGCATACCCTCCTGAATATAGAACGTGAAATAGGCCGCATCCGCCAGCAAAAGTGGGGCGCCCGGGTAATAGACATCGACATTATTTTTTATAATGATGACGTTATTTCCCTGCCGGAGCTGAAAATACCGCATCCCCGCATGCAAAACCGCCAGTTTGTGCTGGTGCCGCTGAATGAGATACTGCCGGATTGGGTGCACCCCGTTTTTCAACAAACCGTACATGCCCTGCTGGCCGCCTGTGATGATGAGCTGCCGGCGAAGAAATTGGGCAGTTAGCAGCTGGCTATTAGCATTTGGCTGTTAGCTTTTAGCAGTCCGCTGGCCAATACCGCAGCTAAAACAACCTTAATCACTTGAACCATAATAAAACACTAAATGGCAATAGCATCAGCAATAAGTCACGGCTTTTCTTTGATCAACCGATCACTGACTGCCAACGGCCAATTGCTAACAGCTAACCGCCAACAGCTAAAATGAACTACCGCTTTATAACCATAGAAGGCAACATTGGCGCCGGCAAAACCACGCTGGCCCATATGCTGGCGCAACACTTTAACGCAAAGCTGATCCTGGAAGAATTTGCAGACAATCCCTTTTTGCCTAAGTTCTATGAAAAGCCGCAGCAGTATGCCTTTCCCCTGGAACTGTTCTTTATGGCGGAACGCTATAAACAGCTGAAAGATATGCTGCAAACACAGGACATGTTCAGCAACCTGGTGATCTCCGATTACCTGTTTGTAAAAAGCCTGCTGTTTGCCAAGATCAACCTGCTGGAAGAAGAATATAACCTGTACCAGAAACTGTTTGAGATTATTAACCCACAGCTGGTGCAGCCGGATCTGCTCATTTTCCTGAACGCCCCTGTTACGCAATTGCAGGCAAATATTAAAAAACGCAACCGCTCTTACGAGCAGCAGATAGAAGATGATTACCTGCTAAGAGTGCACAACATGTACACCCAGTACCTGAAACAGCACCCGGTACGTACGCTGATGATAGATACCACCAAAATTAACTTCCTCGCCAACCCTGCCGATTTTCAACGGATCCTGGATGCATTGGAGCAGGATTATGAGGTGGGGATCAATTACTTGTAATTACGAATTAGTCAATTACGAATTAAAATGCAACGGAGATTGTGTTTGATTGATTATCATTTATTGATTACATTATTCAATCACAGCTATTTCACACATTTCTTAATGGCACCAGCATGCCGCAGTACTCAATTCGTAATTTGTAATTGACTAATTCGTAATTGCCCCTGCTATGCTTTTTGCAGCAACAAACCCGCTGGTCCACGCATGCTGAAAATTAAACCCGCCGGTAATGCCATCCACATCCATCACTTCACCTGCAAAATAGAGGTTAGGCTGCAGCTTACTTTCCATGGTAGCGGGATTGATCTCTGTTAGCTGCACACCACCGCAGGTTACAAATTCTTCCTTAAAAGTAGTTTTCCCTTTTACCGGCAGCTCCATGGCTACCAGGTTTTTCACCAGCAGCTGCTGTGCTTTAGCCGGCATATCGGCCCAGCGCACAGTTTCGTGTATGCCTGCCTGTTGCAGCAGGAACTGCCATAAACGCTGGGGCAGCTCAAAAGGATTTTTATTATGCATTTTTTGTCCGCCCAGGGAATGGCGCAGGTCCTGCATTTCTTCCCGCAGGCTGTTTTCATGGTAATCCGGCACCCAGTTAACCAGGGCCGTGAAAGTGTATTGCATTTGCTGCAGCTCCCGGGCGCCCCAGGCCGACAAACGCAGTACTGCCGGGCCGCTCAGTCCCCAATGGGTGATCAGCACGGGCCCCTGCTCCTGCAATTTGGAGCCTGTTACCTTTACCAGCACTTTGGGTACGCTTACACCCATGAGCGCCGTAATAGGATGGCCCGGCATATTTAAGGTGAACAGGGAAGGCGCCGGTGCAGCTATAGTATGGCCGGTGGCTTTAAGCCAGTTAAACTTATCGGCCTGCGCATACCCGCCGGCAGCTATACACAGGTAATCTGCATCCAGCGCAGGGCTGTTTTGCAATTGTACCTGCCAGCGGCCATCTGCAGTGGGTTGCAGGGCTGTTACCTCCTGCTGCATCAATATGCTTATTTTATACAGGTCTGCCTCCCGCAGTAAACAGTCAATAATGGTTTGGGAGCTGTCTGTTACCGGGAACATACGGCCATCGGCCTCTGTTTTAAGCTCCACTCCCCTTTCTGCAAACCAGCTGATGGTGTCCGGCACAAAAAAATGGCCAAAGGCTTTTTTTACAAAGTGCTGCCCCCGTGGATAGCGCTGCGCCATATAACCAATATCCGGCGCCGCATGCGTAACATTACAACGCCCGCCGCCAGACACCTTTACCTTGGATAACAGCTTACCCGTTTTTTCCAGCAGCAGCACTTCCAGCTGCGGGCACAACCTGGCCGCATTCACCGCACAGAAGAAACCCGCTGCACCACCGCCGATAACGATTAGTCGTTTTTTCACTATAAATAATTTTAATGTGCTGATGTGCTAATATGCTAATGTGCCGGTTTATGTTGATAAGTGCATTGTAAAAAAACTGCACATTAGCAAATACCAGCACATTAGCATATTACCACATCAGCACATTTCTTAAAGTTTCCTTAAAATCAGCCATCCACATACCACTTTCTCCGCCTGCAATAATAAGTAAACCGCCGTTATTCTTATATTGTATAAATTGTGCCGCATATTTTTGGTTATTATTCGTGTTCTAAAAAGATATTTCATGCAAAAATTTCGCGCCCTTATGCAGCCGTTACGTGCACGCTGGTGGATCCCCGCCTGCGGCGTGGCCATGCTGGTTAGCGCTTTTTCTTTTTTTCCGGCCGATGACTGGAGCGCCCGTATAGTGCAGGCCCTGGACGATTTTGCAAGCCGTTACCCGCAGCAGAAAGTGTACCTGCACATGGATAAAGATTATTATGCAGCCGGGGAAACCATCTGGTTCAAAGCCTACATTACCTTACAGGGCTTACCGGATACCCGGGCCACCAACCTGTATGTGGAGCTGGTAGACCAGAGCGGTTCCATCGTGCAAAAACACTTATTTGCAGCCGGCAATGCCGGCGCCGCCGGCAACCTGGACCTCCCGGAAACACAGAAACCAGGTATGTACCAGGTGCGCGCCTACACCGCCTGGATGCTGAACTTTGATCATGCCCTGCTTTTTTCCCGCAACATAGAAGTGTTTGACCCGCAGAAGCGGAACAACCCGCCACCCCGCGACAGCACTGCCGTTACGGCTTTTTCCGTACAGTTCTTCCCGGAAGGGGGCGATATGATCATTAACCAGAACAACACCATTGCCTTTAAAGCCATTGACCAGAATGGTTATCCCATAGCCGTTGCCGGTAGTGTGCAGAACAGCAAGGGCGCTAAGGTAGCTACGCTGCAAACCATCCATGATGGTATGGGCCAGTTTGACCTGCAGCCCGCCAGCGGCAATGAAACGTATAAAGCCGTGGTTAAAGCCGCCAATGGCCAGGAAAAAACCTTTGACCTGCCGGCCGTAAAAACCACCGGCGCCGGTTTAAAAGTATACAACCGCGGCGCACGCGTATTTTACCAGGCCATGATTGCCAACCTGGCCGATACTGCGTACGACGAGCTGCTGCTCATAGGCCAGATCAACGACCAGCTGGTATACAAAGCGCCGCTGAAAGTATCTGACGGCCGTATCAGCGGGTTTGTGCCCACACAGCAAATGCCCACCGGCATACTGCAGCTAACACTGTTTGGCAAAGGCGGACAGCCTTTATCAGAACGCCTGGTGTTCCTGCGCCAGAACGATCTGCTGCCCCTGCAGCTGGAGCAGCCCGCCTTTAACAGCGAAGAACGTGCGCCTAACAGCGTAACCCTGAAGGTGCCCGATTCACTGGAAAGCATTTTATCGGTAGCCATCACAGATGCCGACCTGGTAGTAAAGAACAATGATGAGAACAACATTGTATCCAACCTGCTGCTTACCTCTGACCTGAAAGGCTACATTCATAACCCGGCCTGGTATTTACAGGATACCGCTAAAGCCCGCCTGCAGGCCCTTGACCTGCTGATGCTCACCAACGGCTGGCGGCGTTTCAGCTGGCAAAAGATCCTGAACAAACAATACCCCGATACCCGTTATCCCTACGAACAGGGCATCCTGCTTAAAGGCACGGCCTTTACCAATAACGGCCGTTACCAGCTGATGAACGGGAAAGTGGATTTCATCATTAAACAGATCACAGATAGCTCTACCTCTATTGTATCGGCCCCTACCAATGGTATGGGCGAGTTTACAGTGCCCGGCCTGGCCTTCCTGGATACTGCGCTGGTATATTACAAGGGCAATGACCAGCAGCAGCGCTGGAAAGATGTAACGGTAAAATTCAACACGCATTTCTTTGAGAACAGCGTACCGGTTACAGATCCCTTCCCGCTCCGGCTGCCCCCGGCAATTGATTACAATACGCTGAAGAATTACCTCTCTACCGCTTATGATGGCAACCGGGTGAACCGCTCCATTAACAGCCGCGCCATTTTGCTGAAAGAAGTGAATATCCGCGAGCGCAGGGTTACCAAAGAGGAAACCATGGATAAAAAGTACGCCTCGGGTATGTTTGCCGGTGGCGATGGTTATACGTTTGATATGACCAAGGAAACGGCCAGCTACATGAACATTTTCCAGTACCTGCAATCCAGGGTAGCCGGCTTGCAGATCACCGGTAACCTCAGCGATCCCAGCCTTAGCTGGCGCGGTGGCCGCCCCTCTTTGTACCTGAACGAAATGCCCATAGATGCCAGCATGATCAGCAGCATACCGGTTACAGACATTGCCATGGTAAAAGTGTTCCGCCCGCCGTTTATGGGCGGTTTTGGCGGTGGCGCTAACGGGGCTATTGCAGTGTACACCAAAAAAGGCGGTGAGGGTAACGACAATACCGTGAAGGGTTTTGAGCTGTACCGCAAACCCGGTTATGCAGTAGTAAAACAATTTTATTCACCGGACTATAATGTACATAAGGACGTGCATTCCCTGGCCGACAAACGCCTTACACTGTACTGGAACCCGGACCTGCCAATAGATACCACTACCCATACCGCCACCATCAAATTCTTCAACAACGACTTCTCCAAACATTTTCGTGTAGTGGTGGAAGGTATAGGCGCCGATGGTACGGTAGGAAGAGTGGAGCAGGTTTATTAATTTAGTCGATGGCCGATGGTCCATAGTCCATAGCCTATATCATATTGAAGTATTAAAAGTTTAGGTTATTTTTTGCCCTAACGCGTAATACAATTCGCTCCGAAGCAGGCAATGGACTATGGCCCATCGACCATGGACTTAAAACTAGCATTAATGGAACTCCCCTCTATCGCAATTGACATGGATGAAACCATTGCCGATCCTATTACAAAAGCACGGGAATGGTACTACCGGGATTATGGCAGGGTATTTACCGAAGAAGAGCTGCACGGCAAAACCCTCTCTGAAGCCCTGCCCGTGGACCATGCAGGAAAAATACTGGAATACCTGAACACCCCCGGCTTCTTCCGCGACCTGGCTATTTTTCCCAACGCGCAGCGCGTTATAGAAGAATTAAATAAAAAATACCGGGTATACATTGTATCAGCCGCCATGGAGTTCCCCAACTCCCTGAAAGATAAATACGACTGGCTGATGGAAAACTTTCCCTTTCTTACCTGGCGGCAGTTTTGCCTTTGCGGCGATAAAAGCCTGGTACAAACGGATATGATGATCGATGATCTCATCCGCAACTTCAAAAACTTTAAAGGCAAGCCTTATTTATTCACCGGCCACCACAATGTACATATACAAGGGTACGAACGTATATTGAACTGGGAAGATGCGGCCGCGAAATTATTATAAGCATATGTACAAACGCTTACTGGCAGCCGCCGTCTGCGCATGGCTGTGCTGCTGTTTACCTGCAACGGCACAGCAGCTGCACGCCGGCTTTAACCCTAAAGAATATGAGCAGCTGCTGCGTGTAACCGCCTTTCAGGCAGATACGCCCTGGACAAAGGTAGTGGTGCCCTACCCGGAGAACTGTAACCTCGTATACCGGTCGCCGGTAG
>NZ_DATCRF010000245.1:0-16111 GCF_036569125.1 Chitinophaga sp.
CCGCCGTAACTTTTCCCTTAAAAAGGGTGAAATGCTTTTTAAGGAAGGCGATAAGGTAACGGGCATTTATTTCGTATATGCAGGAAAGGTAAAGGTGCATAAACACTGGGGTAAGGATAAGGAGCTGATCGTACGGTTTGCCCAAAAGGGCGATATTGTAGGGCACCGCGGGGTAGGACAGGAGCTGGTATACCCTATATCCGCCACTGCGCTGGAACCGGTGACCATTTGTTATGTGGATATGGCCTTTTTCCAGGCCAGCCTGCAGGTGAACCATACCTTTTTATATGAGCTGATGCTGTTTTACGCCAGCGAGCTGCAGGAATCTGAAAGGCACATGCGCAACCTGGCGCATATGTCGGTAAAAGGGCGTGTGGCCAATGCCTTATTATTACTGCACGGCAAGTTTGGCTTTAATACCGATGGTGTATTGAATATGAAGATCAGCCGGAACGACCTGGCCGCCTATACCGGCGCTACCTATGAAACGGTGTTCCGCACCCTGAGTGAGCTGGTGCAGGACCGCATTATCAGCATTACCGATAAAGAGATTGCCATCATCAGCATAGAGAAATTACTGCGCCTGGCCAAAGAGGATGAGCTATGATGTAACTTTGCGGTATAAATCTTAACATGAAGATCCAGGAGTTAGCAGCTGCCAGGCATATGCAGGACCTGGCTTTTGATATTCGGGAACTGCACCCCCAAATTTTTATGCTTGATAACAGCTACCGCAATCCTTACCACATGATGGTATGGGTAACCGGTGGTGAAGGCACTATGAATATTGACGGTACCGTTTATACCATTGCTCCGGGGCAGCTGCTGCTAATGGCTGCCGGGCAAATGTACCAGGTGCTGAACAACCATCTTCTTCAGGGTTATGTATTAAGCTTCAGCGATGCCTTTTGGGAAAGAACACCTGCCAGCGCGCGTAACTGCAAAGCCACTTTGTTTAATAACGCCCGGCTGCAGCAGCTGCTGGTACTGGATGATGATGCCGGCGCCTCCCTCACTAAACTGATGCAGCACCTGCTGGAAGAATACCAGGCCGGTAATTACTCCAACAAGCCGGATGTGCTGGCAGCTTTTTTAAAGATCATTATTATTAAGGCAGCCAACCTCAGGTCACTGTTAACCCTCAGCACCCATAACCATGATTACCGGCTGTACCAGCGTTTTCTGGAGCTGGTGAACCAGGAATATCACCGGCAGCATAACGTTGCCGCCTATGCGAAAAAGCTGGGCCTTAGCACACGCAAGCTTACGGAGGTATGCAAACAGTATGGCGGTGAAGGCGCCAAAGAGCTCATCAACCACCGGCTGATAGTGGAAGCCCAGCGCCTGCTGCAATTCTCCGAACAGCCTATTAAGGAAATATCCTTTTCCCTGAACTTTGCTACCCCTTACCAGTTCAGTAACTTCTTTAAGAAAAATACCAGCCAGTCGCCCGCTGCCTATAAAAAGCAGTTTGCAGAAATTGGTATCTGATACGTTGTTTTTGATATTTACCTGCGGGCAGAACGGGCATAATTTTGAATGCAAAAATTAATGTTATGTCAGTTTTGAAACACAGGTCTGTAGCGGGTATCACACTGCCCGACAGCACCATCGCGCAGCAAGCCACGGAATTGTTACTGGACCATGGTACAGAGTTTATTTACAACCATTCTTTGCGGGTATTCTTATTTTCCTCCCTCAACGGGCAGCGCCGCGGAATAAAATACGATACGGAGCTGCTATATGTAAGCGCCGTATTTCACGACCTGGGCCTGGTGCCGCATTACAGCAGCCCTGATAAACGTTTTGAAGTAGATGGGGCTAATGCGGCCCGCGATTTCCTGAAAGGCCATGGCCTGCCGCCGGCTTCCCTGCAGCTGGTATGGGATAGCATTGCCTTACATACCACCATTGGTATTGCAGAACATAAGGAGCCGGAGGTGGCCTTGCTGAATGCCGGTGTGGGCCTGGATGTAGTGGGAAAAGGGTATGAACATTTATCTGCTGAGGACCGGGAAGCTATTGTGAGCGCTTTCCCGCGGGATAATTTTAAGCAAAAGATCATTCCCACTTTTTTCAGCGGGTTTGCGCATAAAACAGATACCACTTACGGCAATATTAAGGCCGATGTATGCGCTTTCATGATCCCCGGTTTTAAGCGTAAGAATTTTTGCGATGAGATCCTGCATTCACCCTGGAGCGAGTAAGTATAGAGCGGCTGCTCCCCGGGGATGGGAGCAGCCGCCTGTTTAAAATGCTGTTAACCCCGTTATATTTTTCCCATACCTCCCATTTCCCAACCCCTTGATTGCCAGCTGTTCGTTTACAAGCTGATCTCCGTTACTATTATATTTTGCAGATATTATTATGCAGGCATGCGGCATCTGCCTATTTTCCATCCCTGAAAACCTATTCATACATATCTGAAAACCTGTTCACTTATTCAAGGGCGGCAGCGCCTTATTCCACTAACTAAATATCTTTTTACATGAGAACCCTTATCTGTTTCTGCTGTTGTGCACTACTGCTGTTCGGGTGTAATAAATCCCTGCAGCAAAATGATCTTTTACAAGGCCGCAGTGCGCTCGCCGGCGTATCTGCCAGCGCAGTGGCTATTCCTAAAAGCACCGCTAAAAAAATATTCATTCACTGGATGCCCTGGTTTGAAACACCTGCCTCCCGTGGCGCCTGGGGCTATCACTGGAAAATGAATACCCGCAACCCCGATGTGATCGTGAACGGGAAAAGGCAAATTGCAGCTTATTATTATCCCAAAACAGGACCTTATGCTTCCGGCGATCCGGATATTATTGAATACCAGCTGCTTTTAATGAAGTATGCCGGTGCAGATGGCGTGTTTATTGACTGGCCGGGAACCCGCCAGCGGTACGACTATCCGGATAACCTTGCCAACTCCAATGCCCTGATCAATAAGCTGGGCGCCGTAGGGCTGCAATTTGGCATTGTGCATGAGGACCGTAACTGGGACCCTGGCATGGCCGCTGATGCGCATGGCGATTTTACCTACATGCAAAGCAATTATTTTAACCAAAGTAATTATCTGAAAACCAATAATGCGCCGGTGGTGCTGAACTTTGGGCCTATAACCTTTCACCAGCCTGCGGAATGGGATGTGATCCTGAACGGATTAAATCCACGCCCGAAAGTGATCCCCTTATATGGTTTTACCAATCAGGTAGGCAGTAATAATGCTGGTGGCGAGTTTCCCTGGATCTACCAGGATCATCCCACGGTGGTAAATAATTACTATGCGCAGGCCGGCAGCTTTCCCTTGTCCATTGGCGTAGTATATCCGGGTTTCAATTCCTTTTACGCAGCCGGTGGCGCGGATGGCCCTACCTGGCAAATACCGTTTAACGGAACCGGCACCTTCTCTGCCATGTTGGATAAGGCTTTAAGCTCCAGCGTGAACATTATTCAATTTGCTACCTGGAATGATTACGGGGAAGGTACTATCATAGAACCTACGGACGAATATGGCTATTCTTTCCTTACCATTATGCAGCAAAAGCTGGGCATACCCTATGGACAGCATGAGCTGGAGCTGGTAAGCCGCCTGTATAATGCGCGCAAGCAATACGCAGGCAATGGCAGCATACAGCAGCAGCTGAACCAGGTGTTTACCTACCTGGCCAATTTACAGGTAAGCCAGGCAGAGAACCTGTTGAATACCCTGGGGGGCAGCAATCCCCCGCCAACCGGTGTGCTTATCAAAAACAAATGGCTAGGTACCTATTTGTATGAAGACAACGGCCAGGTGAAATACAGCGCCGGCAATAGCGGCAACCAGTACCGGTGGGTGCAGGAAACGGTGAACGGGCATACCCGGTTTAAGAACCTGGCTACCAATCACTATTTAAATATTGAGCACCTGTACCCCTATGCCGAAAGTACGGATGTGCCTAATACATACTATAGCAGCTACTGGAAGCTGGAAACTTATAACGGTAATGTACGGTTGAAGAATGAATGGCAGAATACTTACCTGAACGTGGAAAACCAGGGCGGGTTTGCACAATGTACGGCGGTGCCGGATTTTTTTGAGAGCAGCCAGTGGATATTACAGAACTGATAACCCCTGCATAATAGGTTTTATAAAGAAGAAAAGGCTGGAAGTGATTCCGGCCTTTTCCTTTGTATCCTTTGCCAAACGGGCTGTTGGGCGTTGATAGTACAATCAGCTGCCACGGGTGCCGCCGGTGCGCATTGGTTTTTTAGTATTACCGGCTGCTTTATTCGGTTTCATAAAATTGGTAGCCCCGGGAATGGCGTTGGGCGTTTGCTTTTTGTCCTTTTTTCCCTTTTTGTTGTTGTTATTCAGTAGTGACATAAGCTGTAGATTATTTTGCCTAAGATAAGTATAATCGTAAGATAAATGTAATACGATCTTATTTCGCCAGCAATTTTTTCCCGGCAGCTATCATCAGCACATCTTCCAAAAGCCCTGCCAATGGGTCGGGCAGGCCGGTTCTTTTTACTAATTGTTTGCGGGCATAAAAGGTAAGATAGGTTAGCGCCAGTGCCCCGGCAGCGCCTAGCAGGCCGCCCAGCCAGGGATCTTTATGCCTGCGGCGGCTGAGCGCAGCACCGGTGATAGCGCCCGAAATACCACGGCCTATGAGGCCGGGCATAGCAATGCGGTCGCCCACACCCGGTACTTTATCTCCACACATTTCCATAACAGCCATAACGGTTAGCAGCTTATTATCCGGGTTGGCTAAAGCCGGCGCCAGCATGGATCTTGAGCCGGCAACGGCGCTGGCGCCGGCTATTTTTGCGTATTCTCTGGGGGAATTTTTCATGGTGATTGTGTTTATGGAGGTATGTGCGGAAAAATCGTACCGGGTTTAAAATACAAGGGCCCGCACGTACTAACGCGCGAGCCCGTTATAATTATAGCAAATCATGCCTTACAACACCAGCGTCATAATCGAATGCGGCAAACTCTCCGTACCGGCTGCTTTCCCTTTGATCCACAGCTGGAAAGGGATCTTTTGAGCAGAGGTGTTCATTACTACTACCACTATGCTGCCATCCGTATTCTGAAATGCGGTTGTTTGCAGCAGCCAGCGGCTGGCAGCGGCGCCAATACGTTTAGCGCCGGGGCGTATGAATTTAGAGAAGTGCCCGATGTACCAGTAAGCATTGGTATAAATGAGCTTGCCATTCTGCGTATCTGCATGTACGGGTGCAAAGCAAAAATTGCCTACATGGTTAGGACCGCCATGCTCATCCAGCAGCAGGTTCCAGTCAATCCAGGCTACGGTGCCATTGTTAAAATCATTGATCATGGAATGGCCGTAACGTTCGCCCAGGCTCCAGTTGTTCACACTATCCATGCTGAATTTTTCTTTGCAGCCTTCCGTGAATACCAGGTGCTTATCGGGGAAGGCCTGGTTCACCAGCCGCAGGTTATCAAACTGCATATCGCCGCCGGTCCAGGTTTCATACCAGTGAAAACCTATGCCCCATACGTATTTGGCAGCTGCTGCATCTTCCAGGATAGTGGTGGCGCGCTGGAAAATAAGATCGCGGTTATGATCCCAGGCGATCAGCTTTTTGCTTTCCAATCCATTCTTTTGCAGCGTAGGGCCCAGGAAGCTTTTAATATAATCCCTTTCTTCTTCTGCAGTGAAAATGCAGGACTCCCATTTTTGTTTGGCCATGGGCTCATTTTGCACGGTAAGGCCCCATACCGGGATACCTTTTTCTTCAAAGGCTTTAATGAACTTCACTACATAGTTGGCCCAGTTTTGCCGGTGAGCGGGCAGCAGCTTACCGCCACCCAGCATGCTGTTATTATCTTTCATAAAGGCCGGCGGGCTCCAGGGGCTCACCAGCAAGGGCAGCTTGCCGCCTGCTGCAGTAATGGCCTTTTTAATAAGCGGTATCTTAAACTGCTCATCATGCGCCAGGCTAAAGGTGCTCAGGGTGCTGTCGCCTTCCTTGATATAAGTGTAGGAATCGCTGGAAAAGTCGCAGCTGTGAATGTTGGTCCTGCCAATGGTGTAACCAATACCCTTGGCAGTATCGTAATACGCAGCCAGCAGGGAGTCCTGTTCCGGTTTGGGCAGTTTGGCAAAGGTTTCTGCCGCTGCATCTGTAAGCGCGCCGCCAATGCCTTCAAATTGCTGGAAGGTGGTTTGCGGATCTACAAAAATGCAGGGCTGTGTTTCAAGCGGTTGAGGCAGATCCTCAAAACTTAGTGTGCCCGTGGCCGTAATGCGGTAATTGGTACTGTCTGCGGTAGTATATACCGTTACTTTGCGGCCGCTAAGGTTGAGAGCTGTTTGGTTTTCCTGTTGTTGCGGTGTGCCCGCAGGCTGTTGACAGGCGCCCAGAACAGCCGCTGTGATGATGATGACGTAGCGTTTCATTGTGTAATGGATAAATGTTTAAAAACCCCGTGGTGCAGGTTTGTTGTGCACTAAGATAAGCGCTTTATCCGGATATGTACATGGGTTAGCGGAGGGCCTCTATTTTTTCCCGGATGCCTTGTTTTTCCGTTTGTGTTTTGGCTAAGGTATATGCCGTTTGAAGATGGGCGATGGCTTTTGCAGGATCCGTATGCTTATACAGCTCGCCCAGCAGCAGAAAATAAAAGTGGTTATTATCCAGCCGTAGCTTTTCCGCTTCTGCAATAGCTGCTGCTGCGCCATTGGCCTTGTACAGGGCAAAGGTGCGGTTCAGGGCTACGCTGGGGGAGTAGTTGATGGTTAGCAGCTGGTTGTACAATTGCAGGATGTTCTCCCATTTCTCAGGGGTATCTTCTTTGGTGCAATGCCAGTACGCAATGCTGGCTTCCAGGTGGTAAGAGCTGAGCTCATTTCCCTGTGCAGCCACGTGTAAAAAATGCATGCCCTGGTTAATGAGGGCCGTATCCCACAGGGCTTCGTTCTGCTGTTCGTAGAGTATAACAGTATCGTCATTTGTTTCACGGGCTTCAAAACGGGAGGCATGAAAACACATGAGCGCCAGCAGCGCATTGGTTTGCGGCAGATTGGTACGCTCGTAAGCGGTGAGCATAACGCCCAGGCGCAGGGCTTCAAAACAAAGGTCTTTCTGCAAGGTCTGGTTGCTGGTTTTAGAATAGTATCCTTCGCTGAAAAGCAGGTAAATAATATGCAGCACATTATCCAGCCGTTGTACAATTTCATTTTCCGGCGGCAGTTCCATCTTTATATTTTCTGCGCGCAGCTTTTCTTTGGCGCGGAATAAACGTTTGTTAATGGTTTCTTTGTTTGACAGGAATGCTTCTGCAATTTCATCTATCCCAAAACCGCAAAGGATGCGTAAGGCCAGTCCTATCTGGGCTTCGCTGGCAATGGCCGGCGTACAGATGGCAAACAGCATTTGCAGCTGGCTGTCCTGTATGTTCTGCTGCGAAAAGTCCAGTGCATCCATTTCCTGTGTAGTTTCCTGTACGGCACTGAGCGCCGGCATTACCTTTTCTTCAAATATTTTATTGCGCCTGAAATGGTACAGCGTTTTTTGTTTGGCTACGGCATACAGCCATGCAGTGGGGTTGGGAGGTATGCCTTTATC
The DNA here is from genome assembly GCF_036569125.1 of Chitinophaga sp. Lineage (GTDB taxonomy): Bacteria > Bacteroidota > Bacteroidia > Chitinophagales > Chitinophagaceae > Chitinophaga. The sequence goes on from NZ_DATCRF010000245.1 coordinate 7,567, forward strand.
ACCCCAGGTTTCTGTGGCCTGCAAAAAAGTTTCGCTTACAATGTCTTCCGCTATTTCAATATGCTGCAGGCCAAACAGCTTGCTGATAACAGCTACCATTTTGGAAAATTCCTGCTGGAATAAATGTTTTAACGGCGTGTGTTCTTTTTCCATAAAGCATGGGCTAAAAGAATGTAAAATCATAAATGTAAAATTTAAAATGTAAAATAAAATGCAGCAAAGATTAACCAATAGGGGTACCGCTGCATTTTACTTTTACATTCATCATTTAAGATTTTACATTCTTATAAATTAAACGATCTCCCTTATTTCCACGCTGCCATTGTAATCCAGCGCAGGACAGCCATGCGCCAGGGTAGTGGCTTCGTCCAGGTTATCGGCTTTTACGATCATGAAGCTGCCTAAACGTTCCCTGATCTCCACAAAAGGACCGTCGGTAATTACACCGCCTGCTTTCAGCACTTTGCCTTCTGAAGAAAGGCGCTGGCCCGTGGCCTTTAACTTTCCCTGTGCGGCAACACCGCCTACCCAGTCCTGCCATTTTTTGGAAAGGGTTTGCATTTCATTGGGCGATAGATTGCTATAGTCATAGCTGGGCTGGCGGAAAATTAACATGAAATCTTTCATTGGTTTATTTTTTACAGGTGATTGAATATACAATTAAATACTATTTCGCAGCTACTGCATGCTGGCCGGGCTCATAAGATCCTGCAGCGGTGCGGAAGGCTACATTAATACGGTTATAGCTGTTGATGGCTATTACGGCCAGGGTAAGGTCAATCAGCTCTTCTTCAGAAAATTCGGAATGAGCCTGTTCATACACTTCATCCGGCACATGCCCTTCGTGAAGGCTGGTAACGGATTCAGCCCAGGCCAGGGCTGCGCGTTCGCGTTGGGTGTAAACCGGCGATTCGCGCCAGGCATCCAGCATGTATAAACGCTGTTCGGTTTCACCGGCTGCGCGCAGGTCTTTGGAGTGCATATCCAGGCAATAGGCGCAGCCATTCACCTGCGATACCCTGAAGTAAATTAAATTCCGCAGCCGCTCTTCTATGGAGGATTTTGCCAGGTACATGCCTATGCCGTATAAAGATTTCATAGCTGCCTGTCCTTTTACAAATGCATTGATACGTTGTTCCATTTTGTATTGATTTAAAGGTTATTGATCGTGTTTATACCTGAATAATGACCGGGAAAAGGCGAATTGGACATCAACAGGAAAATATTTTTTAAATACCCCCGCATCTATGTTAGCAAGAGAAGTTGTTTTATATCATAAGCACGTTAACTTTATAGATACCCGCTAAAAACCTCCCATGGAAACAGTATCTCTGTCCAGCCCGGCCGGCAAATGGATCATGGTGTCAACCATCATGGCTTCTGCAATGGCTTTTATTGATGCTACGGCGTTAAACGTGGTATTGCCTTCCATTCAAAAAAGTTTGGATGCCAGCGGTACAGACCTGTTCTGGATCCTGAACGCTTATCTTTTAATGCTCTCTGCCTTAATGCTGATCGGCGGCTCTTTGGGCGATAAGCTGGGGCGTAAGAAGATCTTTATGGCCGGCATTTTTATTTTCATTGCCGGTTCAGCTGCCTGCGGCGTTGCCGGGGATGTAACGCTGTTAATTATTTTCAGGATGTTACAGGGCATTGGCGGTGCGCTGATGATACCGGGTAGTCTTGCGCTCATATCTTCCTCCATTCATGAAAAGGAGCGGGGCAAGGCCATTGGTACCTGGTCGGCCTTTACAACGGTGGTGACCCTGGGTGGGCCGGTGCTGGGGGGCGCTTTGGCAGATGCCGGCTACTGGCGTTATATCTTTTTTATTAATGTGCCTATTGGTATTGCAGCGCTGATCATTCTCTGGAAGCTGGTAAAAGAGAACCGGGATGAGGATGCAGATCACACGCTGGACTATGCGGGCGCCGTGGCTATTATGCTGGGGCTGGCCTTGTTCACTTTTGGTTTTCTGCGGATGCCCGCGCTGGGCTGGCTGCACTGGCAGGTATATTTATCGCTGGGCGTGGGGCTGTTATTGCTGGTGGTATTTATTGTGATTGAGCAAAAAAGCAAACACCCTATGATGCCCCTAAGCCTGTTTGCCAACCTCACGTTTTCAGGCGCTAACCTGCTTACTTTTTTCCTGTATGCGGGTTTGGGCGCGGGTATGCTGTTCCTTTCCCTGAATTTGGTACAGGTGCAGGGCTACGACCAGCTGCAATCCGGGTTAACCTTTTTGCCCTTTACTATTTTAATGGTATTTGTAGCCCGCTTTGCCGGCAGCCTGGCTGATAAATATGGCCCCCGTTTACTGCTTACCATCGGGCCGGCCCTGGCAGGACTGGGCCTGCTGTTGTTGTCTTTTGTGAAACAAACAGCCGGGCCATCTGCTTATTTTACTACGTTCTTTCCCGGCATCCTTATTTTAGGTTTGGGCATGTCATTTACCGTGGCGCCCCTTACGGCTACGGTAATGGGTGCGGTGAGCCCTCATTTTTCCGGCACTGCTTCAGGTGTAAATAATGCACTGTCGCGCATTTCCGGCGTTTTTGCCAATGCTATTTTCGGTGCGCTGGCCGTAGTGCTTTTTTCGGGTGCTTTACAAAAGCAGCTTATACCCGTGCGGCTGAGCGATCCCTCAAAACAAGCGGTGATGCAGCAAGCCATGGAGCTGGGCAATGCAAAGGCGCCGGCCTCGCTGAAGGGCAGTGACAAGGAAAAGGTGCAGGCATTTTACCATGAGAGCTTTATAGCGGCTTACGGCAAAATTATGCGTATAGCGGCTTTGCTGGGTTTTGCCGGGGCTGCGGTAGGTTTTGCGCTTATCAGGAATAGTGTGGTAAAGAAAACGGAGCAATAGTTTAACAATAATTTTACTGTTCTTTCTTGTAACGCTCGTATGGCCAAGGTAATTTTCCGGCTTAAAAATAAAGCAGCAGTATATGAAGTATCTTTTTTTGTTTGCCGGACTTGTTCTTTCGCTTTCAGTATGGGCGCAGGATACCGCATTAACCGTGTACACCGGAAAGTACACTTTCCCGGCAGGCAGCAGCATAACAGAATCCCTGGTGGAGGTGAAAGATGGTAAGCTGTTTGTGAGCTCCAGCTTAGGTTCTGCTACCCTTACCCGTCAGCAGGCCGATACATTTACGGTGGATGAATATGGCGGGCAGATCGCCTTTTTACGCAGCAATGAAAAAGTAACCGGTATTAAGGTAAACATCCCGGCTGCTAATCTTGACCTGGAAGGCGTAAAGGCCGACAGCACCGGCGCTGCTGATAAAGTGGCTGCAGCCAGCGTGCCTGTACCGGTTGCCGATACAGTAGGCTCATACAGCATCACCTGGGCCTGGTCAGAGCTGCCGCTGAATAAAGATATCCTTCTCCCGGAGGAACAACGCCATTGAAGGTTATTATTTTACTCCACTCATCTATAACACCGGCTAAATTATTTTTTTATGTACTATCATTTCCAGAAATAAGTGGTAGATTAGTATGTAAAAATTTGTTTATATGAAAAGCAGGGTAGCCAGGAAGTTCGTGGAATATGTGTGTAACAACTACATTGGTAATTTTTTAGGGTTTGCCATCGGGATGGCGTCTACCCGGCTGGTATCGCACTTCTTCACTACCCGCAGCATCCGGAATTTATGGGGACTTACAGCTCATAAAACCGTAGTGGATAAACATACCTACAGCACTATGGAATGGGTGATCTCTATTGTGATCGGCTTCCTGGTATTTGAAATTGTTTCCAAATGGCTTGGAAGAAAGATGAACGAAATATTCCCGAAGTATAAATTAACGCGCTGGATGGTAGAGGGGGAGGAAGAGAAGAAAAAAGAAGCAGTGGGTTGATTGTTTACTATGAGAGTAATACTTTTTGCAATAACACTCATCTTCCTTTCCTGTAATACAAAAGAGGGGTACTTCAAAGCTATTGCAGCAAACGATGTTCCGCTAAACCCTCCACAAAAAGGTGAATGGCTTTATCATCATAAAGAAAAGGGGCAAACCTTTGAAGAATATAAAAAGGCAAAGCCGGTGCGGCCTTCTGCCAGCTGCCATATTATTTACTTAAAGCCTATCGGAAATTTTACACCGCTTCAGCTAAGCATGCTGCATTTAATGCAGCAGTATGTGGCCATCTTTTTTCAACAGCAAACAGTATTGTTACCCGCGGTGGCCGACAGCATAATTCCTACCCGGTTAAAAGGTGATGATAACATGCAGCTGCTGGCCCCTTATGTTTTAGACAGCCTGCTTAAAGGCAAAGCACCCAACAACAGTATTGCATTAATGGCCATTACGGCAAAAGACCTGTATCCGAAAGATGACTGGAACTATGTTTTTGGCATTGCTTCATATGTGGATAGGGTAGGCGTAAGCTCCATCTACAGGTTAGAGAGCGCACACCTGGATACTGCCAACTTTACACTGTGCCTGCAAAGGCTTATCAACATTGCTACGCATGAGATCGGGCATATGCTATCCATGCATCACTGCACCTTTGCACGATGTGTTATGAATGGCAGCAACACCCTATCTGAAACCGATGCATGCCCCAACCGCCTGTGTTCTGAATGCCAGCAGAAATTGTGCTGGAATTTTAAATATGATAATAAGAAAAGGTTAGCGCAGCTTTGTGAATTTTTCAGCGCAAATAACCTGCAAAGAGACCTCCGTGTTTTACAGTTTGACCTGGCCGCCATTGAATAGATATATGGTTGATATAAAGTTTAATTCCCCCCTTTTAAGCATTCCTGCCAATATTAACTTATTGTGATCTTCCCTTCCGCCCGTTATACAGATTAACGAAAATTCCTACGTTTGAGCCGTTGTTTAAAATGGAGCAATGTACGACCTGCCGTTTACCTATAACGGTCAGGGTGAAAGAACCTATAATATGTCAAGAAGGAAGATCCTGTTCCTGATTGGTTCGTTGAACCAGACCACACAAATGCACCAGATAGCCGACGCGCTTCCGGAATACGATTGTTTCTTCAGCCAGATCTATAGTGATGATGCGATGATCAAATGGCTTGTAAAAAGAGGATGGCTGAATCATACCATCTTTGGCGGCGTTTTTAAAAAGCAATCCGATAAGTATATAGCCGAACATGGTTTACGGAATGATTATGCCTGCGGCATCTATCATAATAAATACGACCTGGCAGTATGCTGCACAGACCTGGTGATACCCAAAGGCCTGCGGAAAATAAAAACAGTATTTGTACAGGAAGGTATGACAGACCCGGTTACCTCCTGGGGTAAAATAGTACGCGCGTTGAAGCTGCCGCCGGTACTGGCCATGAACACGGCTTTCAATGGCAGCAATAACATCTGTGATATTTATTGCGCTGCTTCCGAAGGGTACAAACAGCAGTTTATAAAATACGGAACAGATGCTGAAAGGATCTTTGTTACCGGTATCCCTAACTACGATAATGTAGCCGTGCATAATAACAATGATTTCCCTTACCATGATTATGTGATGGTAGCTACATCAGATATACGCGAGCTGGGTGGCCGTGACGACAGAGCAGCCTTCATTAAGCAGTGTGTGCAAACCGCAGCCGGGCGGCAGCTTATTTTTAAGCTGCACCCTAATGAGAACCGGGAAAGGGCTACTGCAGAAATAAAGCAATATGCACCACAAGCATTGGTATATACAGATGGGAATGCGGGGCCTATGGTTGCCAATTGCGAAGAGCTGATAACACAATATTCAACGCTGGTATATATGGGCATTGCCCTTGGGAAAAAGGTGCATTCCTATTTTGATGTAGCAGCATTGAAGCGGCTAACACCCCTGCAGAACGGCGGCGCATCCGCACATAACATAGCAGCCATTTGCCGCGGTTATATAGAGCACAAAGGCAGCAGAGCCGATTTTTTGCAACAACCGGAATTGCAATATGCATAATACCCACCATAACCTGAACATTGTAACAGTAGTACAAACCCGCATGGGATCCAGCCGCCTGCCCGGTAAGGCGCTGATGCCGCTTATGGGCAAACCCCTGTTTGTGCAGCAGGTGCAGCGCATGCGTGCAGCTGCATTGGCCGGAAAGATCGTAGTGGCTACTACTACCGATGTTACAGATGATATTATTGAAATAACCTGCATCAGCGAAGATATTCCCTGTTACCGCGGGCATGCCACAGATCTGCTGGACAGGCATTACCAGGCAGCGCTGCAATACCAGGCAGATGTAGTGATCAAGATCCCCAGTGATTGCCCGCTTATAGACCCTGCAGTCATTGACCGGGTAATAAACTATTACCTACAGCACAAACAGCGGTATGATTATGTAAGCAACCTGCACCCCGCCACCTATCCGGATGGGAATGATGTGGAGATCATGCCTTTTGCTGTGCTGGAAAATGCCTGGAAACAGGCGCAGCGGCCCCTGGAAAGGGAGCATACCACCCCTTATATATGGGAGCATCCTGAAAAGTTCCGCATTGGGAATGTAGTGATGGAAGGGGAGGTGGATCATTCCATGAACCACCGGTTCACCATTGATTATGCTGAAGACTATCAATTTATAAAAGCAGTGTACGAAGCTTTGTACGAAGGCAATCCTTTTTTCTCTGTATCAGATATTCTTGCACTGCTGGAAGAGCGTAAAGATATTTTTTTAATTAACCAGCAATGGGCCGGCGTAAACTGGTACCGTCATCACCTGGATGAGTTGAAAACCATTACACCGGATCAAACAAAGATCCCGGAAGCTGAACCTGAAACTGAAGTATGACAAAAAATAAACTGGCGGAGCTCATGGCCCGCTCACTGAAAGTAAGGGAGCACATTATACGCATGACAGCAGGCGGCGGCTGTTTTATAGGCGCTTCATTGTCCTGCGTAGAGCTGATGGTGTACCTGTATTCAGAGCTGCTGAATATTGATGCAGATGATCTGCAAAACCCTGCGCGCGATTATCTGTTCCTTTCCAAAGGGCATGATGTACCTGCCTTATACGGCACGCTGGCTGAGCTGGGCTTTATTGAAACAGCACGGCTGCAGCAGCACCTGCTAACGGCCGACAGCGTTTACTGGCACCCTAACCGGAACATTCCCGGCGTGGAATTTCATTCCGGCTCACTGGGACATTTACCTGCAGTAGCTGCCGGCGTTGCGCTGGATTGTAAGCTCAAAGATCAGCCTAACCAGGTAATGGTGATCACCGGCGACGGCGAGCTGAATGAAGGTTCTGTTTGGGAAAGCCTGCTGGTAGCCAATGCCTACCAGTTAAACAACCTCACCATTATTGTAGACCGTAACCAGTTCCAGGCCAACATCAGAACAGAGGAATTAATTCCGCTGGAACCCCTGGCCGATAAGTTTGCAGCATTTGGCTGCGCGGTAAGAACAGTGGACGGGCATGACCTGAGCCAGCTGGAAGCAACGTTCAAAACATTACCCTTTAGCGATAACAAGGTGAATGTTATTATAGCCAATACGGTGCGCGGCAAAGGATTACCCAGCATTGAAGCCCGTGCTGACCGCTGGTTCTGCGCATTTAATGATAATGAAATACTGCAGCTGCTGGAAGAGCTGCATGGTAATAAGGAAGCATTTATTGAATCGGAAAGCTTAACGGTACGCTAATGAACTACGAAGAATTACTGGTGCAAACAGCCAGCGCAGACGAACGTTTTGTTGTAATGACCGCTGAGAACAGGGCGCTGGTGCGCAGCGCGCCTAAGCATTTAGGAAAACGTTTTATTGACACCGGTATTACTGAACAAACCATGATAGGTATGGCAGCTGGTTTGGCCCTGCGCGGCCGCATACCCGTAGTGCATGCACTGGCGCCGTTCCTGACCATGCGCGCCTATGAATTTATAAGAACAGATGTGGGCATTGCCCATTTACCGGTTAAGCTTAGCGGCTATATTCCCGGCTTTTTATCAGACGGTAACGGCCCTACCCACCAGGCCATTGAAGATGTAGCCATTATGCGCGGCATACCCGGCATGGAAGTATTTTGCCCGGCCGATGAAGATGACCTGGTACGCATGCTGCCGGCCATCTGGGAATCAGATGCGCCTTCTTATGTACGCATCAATCATAAACAGGGCAATTATAAGCATGCTGATTTTGAAAAAGGAAAGGCAGAGGTTATCAGTGAAGGAACCGATGTAAGCCTGCTCACCTATGGTTTTTTGTTTAACCAGGTACTGGAAGCAAAACAGCTGCTGGAAAAAGAAGGTCTGAGCGTAGGGCTTGTGAACATGCGTTCCTTAAAGCCGGTGGATGAAGCCTGTATTATCCGTTGTGCCACTAACAGCAAGCTGCTGGTAACTATAGAAGATCATTTGCAAACCGGTGGCCTGTATTCCATAGTAGCGGAAACACTGGTGAACCAGCCGCATAAGGCTGCCATCTTCCCCATGGCGCTGAAAGAACGCTGGTTTAAGCCCGGTTTATTAAACGAAGTGCTGGCCTTTGAAGGCTTTACACCCGGCGCTATAGCAGCTACCATTTTAAAGCAACTGTAAAACACAATACAATGCCAAACACCATAGCATTTA
>NZ_DATCRF010000246.1:0-22237 GCF_036569125.1 Chitinophaga sp.
ATCCAGCCATTGGCGCGGCCCCAGTAGGCTACCGACTGCCGGCCGGTAGTGCTGAACCAGCCATGTTTGTATAAGCCGGTTTGCGGGTTGTACAAATATTTGCGGAACTGCAGCACCTGTTTTACGGCATCTTCCAGGTACTGCTGCTTACCGGTGGCCTGGCTCATGATCACCAGGAAGGGTACGCTCATAAACAGGTCATCGGCCCATACCGTAAATTCAAGCGGCTCAGGGCGGCAAAAGGTACTATCCGGTAAGCGTACCTGCTTATCCGTTATATACTGCAGCAAGGGCCCCAGTAAAGTGTTATAGGCTGCAGCATCTTTTTCCTTTTGATACAAGGCGGCAAAAGGAAGGGCAGCCGCCCCTGCATCATCCAGCATGGTGCGCCGGAATACGCGGTGGTAGCTGCCCCGCCAGGCATACAAGGAATCGTATTGAAACTGAAGATTAGAATAGTTATCGAACAAGAACCGGGTATATCCTTTTACAAAGTTGCCATAAAGGCTGTTGTTTGTAGCCTGTTGTAAAGCCAGCAAGGTCCATACAGCCGTACCGTGGGAATAATGCCAGTTAGCATACGATTCCCGCTGGTAGGCTGCTGTACTGTCTATCACCAGCTCCGGCAGCCAATGTTGCGGTGCTGTTTGCCAATACGTATAGGCTCCCTGCGGGTTAAATACAGGTTGTGCAGCCTGCGTGGTATACAACCAGGGCTGCGCGCTGAATTGTACCGCGGCTTCCTCATCACCGCTAGCTGTTATTGCGCGTAAAAAAGTAACTGCCTGCGGGCTGCTATGGATCAGTATTTCATTCTTTCCTTTATGCAGCGATGCGGTAAAATATTTATTGAACGTAAAACGGTTATAGGCAATCTCTTTAGGGTTTAACACGGTGGCCCTATCCTGTTCATACACGGACTGCCCGTTGATCCATACCTGTACCGGGCCTGGGGTGGTAATGCCAAAGCGTACCAGCGTATCGGCTGTTACATTGGCAAAGCGCACCGCATAGGCGCCCCGTGGTGTTTTCAAAAAACGGGGATCGATCACCTGCATGCCTAACACTTCTTTTTGCGGTTCCCAGCTCCATTCAAAACGGGTATCTTTTATAAGCCTGCCGGCCACCTTGCAGGCCAGCTCCAATGCAGGCGCCTGCTGCGCTACCGCGGTATGCAGCAGCAATAAAGCCATGCCTAACAGGCCTGTTATTTTACTTTGCTGCATCATCGGCTTTTATGTTGGTGGATTGCTGATCCTTGATCCATACACGTTGCACGGGGTAAGCATTGCGGCTGTTGCTGATGATACCGTCCTTGCTGTTATTAATATACACCGCTGCAGGCGTGCTGCTGCTGGTTTGCACATCCAGCCCATTCAGGGTAAACTGCTGTGTTTGCGCTACCACTACACCCGGGCGGGCTTCCTTTCCTGCATTCCGCAGTGTAATGTCAGATAAGCGCACATCTTTTGCATAGCGGATAAAGAATCCATAAGATGGCAGGTTGCCGAACATAGTGGCTTCCGGGTATTCTGTTTCTTTTTCCACTACCGGCTCATACAGGTTCACCTTTGCTCCATCGCCTTTTGTTTCGATATAAATATGTTCCAGTGAAATATTCTCAAGCGGCGCTTTTGCAATACCGCTGATAGAGCAGCCTGTTTCATCTGCGCCGGTAGCGGTAATATTGGAAAGGTGAATGTTACGCGCACGGCCCGGCGCAGGTACCGGCGCATCTTTGGTATGCGGCCTTGCCCTGTTGCCTAAACGTACAAACAGCGGCACCTGCGGCCCTTCTATCACGATGTTGCTGATGGTAATATTTTCCATGATACCGCCATCCACCATTTCCAGTGAAATGCCGCTGTTACCGGCCGGCTTGCCATAAATGGTAGTCAGCTGCGCAGAGGGTTTGATCACACAATTGCTTACCGCAATATTCCTGAAACCACCGGTTGATTCTGTTCCGAACTTTAATGCATTACAATGGCTGCTGATAACGCAATTGGTAATGGTAATGTTCTCTGAGATATGCGGAGAGGTGCTTTTAATGGTAATACCATCATCATCCGAATCGCCGGTTACATTGGAAATATGCACATTCCGGCAACCGTCAATATCCATCATGTCATTATTCTTGTTAGAGTGGTTCCAGATGCGTATGCCGTCTATCCACACAAATTCACAACCCAGGTAATGCTGCATCCAGAAGGCGGAGTTACGCAGCGAGATCTCCCGCACCTTTACATTTTTACAGTTGATGAACCAGAGTAGATAAGGCCGGTCGCGGTAACGGTCCGGTTTTTTATTGGTGGTAATTACAAATGCGCCCCCCTGCCCGTCAATAGTGCCGCTGCCTTCAATGCCAACATTCTCCTGGTCCTTACAAAATATAAGGCTTTGTTTAGCCCACTCATCTCCATAAAAACGGATGCCGGCATCCTGGTAGGGATATTGTTTTGTATCGGTGTGCCCTAAAATAGTAGCACCGGCGGCCACGTGCAGGGTTACATTACTTTTCAGGTAAAGGGTGGCAGTTAAAAATCTGCCTGCAGGAAAATATACTTTTCCGCCGGTGGCAGCACAGGCGTCTATTGCTTTCTGGATGGCTTTTGTATTATCTGTTGTGCTATCCCCTACTGCACCATAGCGGGTTACATCATACCATTGCGCTTTTGCGCTGCCGGTAATGCCTATGAACAGGCAGCATAGGCACAGAGCGTGGAATATTCTTTTGGTTACGGGAAACAATTGCATTACGTTTTTCACTTTAACAGATAAAATAAGATCTGATTCGAAAATAAGCATTTTTCGGGTACGTACCCGTTTTTGATCATTTTATTTGTCCGCTGGTGTATTTAACACCTGCAGGCAATAGGTTACACTGCCGGAAATGGCCTCCCCTTCCGGCTGTATCTCCAGCTCCAGCGGCCAGGCTTTCAGCGCGGGGTAAGGCGTCCAGTAACGGGCTGCCTCCCGCCCTGCGATCCAGCGTGCCTTACCGGATAAGATCCTGAGCGCCCATTGTTTTTTACCGGCATGGATCAATATGGTATGATCATCTTTTTGCTCAAACCTCATACCTGCATATTGTATAATAGGCTCGATCACATGCACTACGGGCCAGGCATCATGCCAGGTAACGGTAATTGTTTTTTGCAGCGCGCTGTCGGTGAACAGGTAGTTCAGCTGGTACCCTACCCCGCCGGTAAGCCCGTTCTTATCTTTCAGCTCACCCGAAACCTTTATCCCATACTGGTTTTTTACTTCTTTATTGATCAATAAGCGGCTGTCAAACTCATACAGGTTGGTGAAATAACCTGCGCTATCTGTATACTCTATCCTGGGTGTAAGCGGCAGCACACCCGGCGCTTCGGGGAAGCTCATGGGCTCCGGCCGGCTGTATACCGTAGGGCTGGATGCTGTTATAAAACCATGCCCTGCGGCCCACAGATGGCTGATAGCACCACCATCCGGACGGTACATGTATTTACCTTTGGCGCCTGCCGGATCTTTATAACGGTAACCCGTGATCGTAGCCATAAATTGCTGCGTGCGCACCTCAATAACATCCAGCGTGGTAAAGTGTTTTATCCAGCTGCTGCTATCCGCGGGGATGGCTGCTAATGGCCGCGTAGCTTTGGTTTCCAGCGTATAAGCCAGCGCCAGGTTCTTGGCTTTGGCAAAGGTGGGATAAATACAGGGCGGCGTATTAAACAGCTCCGCATGCTGCGGGCCATAACCAACTAAACCACCGGTTATATTGCTGCGCAGGAACTGCAAATTGCGCAGGGAAGCATTGGCATAACGCGGATCATCATCTGCATACAAACTAAATAAAACCTGGCTGCCGTCAGAGGTGGCGCTGCCATAACCGGTCCATTTATTGGAGCGGATGCCCCAGGAAGCATCCAGCGAACCATCGGGATAAATAAAATATAAATGATTTTTCAAGGCTCTTTTTACATAACCATCCACCAATGTATCGGCCGTCAGGCGGGCGTACAGGCCCAGCCCCCATAACGACATTTCCATATCATAACCCAGGTCCACGCCCATTTTATTACCATGACTGCGGCCTCCTTCACCGTTCAGAAAGCCATCTTCATCCATTTTGGCAACGGTTCTGCGGGCCAGCTGCCGGGCCCTTTGCGTATAGGCGTGCTGGTGCAGCACCAATCCTGCTTTGGCCAGAGTGGCGGTAGTGGTGGCTACATAATTAATGCTGGCAAATTCCGGCGTCATTACCCGGTTAAGATAGGCAGCGGCTTTTTCCATGCTGCTGCGCCATTGTGCTTGTTGTGCGGTAGTTAACTGCGGGGATAATTTTTCGTAGGTCAATAATAACATTAACAGCTGGTCAGTAGTAGTGCCGGTCCATTCTTCCGGGGTTTCTTTCCAGCTGCCATCCGCCTGCTGCTGGCGGAAAAGCCAGGCGGCCGCACGTTCTGCAGCCTGCACATAACGGGCATCACCGGTAATATCAGCAGTAATTACAAAGGGATACACTGCTTCTGCTGCGCGGGTATGCCATACCTTGCAATGCGCACACCAGATGCCGCCGGCATTATTCCCGGCGCTGTCTGCAGCCTGCCGTTCCAGCAGCGCATTGGTTAAGGCTACCAGTGTGGCGGCATATTCTTTTTTTGGTGATAGTTCCTGCGCACCGGCCGGAACAGCTATTCCCGGCAACCCTGCCAGTAAAAGATATATAAGAACACGGGTCATAAGCAATTGCTGTTCACACCTGATGCCTTTATATACCCCTTACCGTTAGTTGCGGTAAAAAAGGTAGTTTTCCCTGGTGATAATATCAATAGGCATCAGGTAGTTTTTCTCTATAACATTGGAATATACCAGGTGCTGAAACAGCGTCATAATACCCCGGTATCCCTGTTCCTGCGGCTTTTCGCAGATCAGGAAATCTATATTGTCTGCTTTAAGGTGTTGTACGTTATCGGTTGTAAAATCATAACCTAACAAAATAATATCCGTACGGCCGGCAGCTTCCAGGTAACGGGCCACCAGCGATACACGGGAATTGGTGACAAAGATGGCGCCTATATTTTGTTCCTGTTTGATCAGCTTTGCCAGCTTACGCGATACCCCGGCATATTCTGTGTCCTTGGAATCCAGCGTTAGCAGCGGGTTTTCCAGCTTACGGTCTTTAAAATAAGCCCTGAACCCTTCTTCCTTACGCAAAATGGCGTAGTTGGTGCTTATTTCCCGGGCTATTTTAGCGATCACTATTTTCTTATCCCTGGCCGTGCAATAGTGTACCAGCTGCGCTGCCAGGTAACCGCTGTGAAAGCTTTCCGGTCCTATATAACACATGGCATCATAGCCCGGAATATCCGTATTAATGAGCACATACGGGATCCCGGCTTTTTTGCTATGTTCTGTAAGCTGTATTGCCGGATCCGGGAAAGTGGGCGTAAATAAAATGCCCTGCGGTTTAAAGCGGATGATCTTCTTCACCTGTTTTTCAAACGTGCTTTCATCATTCTGATCAAAATAAAAGTAGTGAATGTTCACCCCGTATTGTTTGATCTCGCTTTCCGCTTTACTGATGCCATCCCGGGGCGCCTGCCAGAACTCTGTTTCCGGGGATATCACCGGCAGCAATACCGCCAGGTTAATAGTGCCGCGGGTAGCCAGTGCCAGGCGTTGCGCCAGCACATTCGGCTGATATCCCAGCTTATCTATGATAGCCTGTATCTTAGCTTTGGTTTTTTCCGACACCCCTTCCCTGTTGTGGATCACCCTGTCAACCGTAGCGATGGATACCTGTGCAAGCCTTGCTATTTCCTTTACGCCGGCAGCAGCTTTGGCATTATTTTTCTTCATAAAGCTTCAAACGTATGTAACAAATATAGAAAAATAATCAGCCGCCCGGTTGTTAACATTAGTCTTTAGCGCTGGTATTACGCACCTCCCGCTCACCCGTATGGTCAAAGCCACGCTCCCGCTCAAATTGTATCATGGCTGCAGGCCTGAAGTTGTTAATGAAGGCACGGCGACGGTTACCCGTACTGTTACCGCGGCTGTAATGCAGCGTAGCGCCCTGGTGCCATACGCAGGAACCTGCTTTTATTTCTACCGCTACACCTTCCTTTTCTTCCGCATCGCACATCAATGCGCCACCCCCACTGCCCGCCGGCCGGTGTGTGCGAACGGGCTGTTTATGCGAGCCCGGTACATACCACATGCAGCCGTTATCCTTCACCGCATCATCCAGCGCTACCCAGCAGCTGGCGGCACGTGTGTCCGGCATGCTGATCCAATATGCGCAGTCCTGGTGCCAGGGTGTAGGCGTATTGGTGAAAGGCGCCTTATCTATCAGCATATCAAAATCCATATCCATATCGTCCCCTAACAGCTCTTTGGCAATTGCCAGCGTTCTTACATGCAATACCTCATCCAGCAATGAGGGCAGCAGCCTGCCCGGCAACATGATCTGCGTGATACGCTCGCGGGTAGCGGCAGACCGGGTGCCATCGGAAAAGCCGCCCAGGTCTGAACGGAACTTACCGGTGTTGATCTTATCATCCAGGAATTGCTGGTAGATCTCACGGTAATAACTGATCTCGTCCGGTGTCAGCAGATCGTTCATTACCAGGTAACCATCATGGTTAAAGGCTTCGATCTGGGCTGCAGTAATAACCCCCATAATATATTTTTTTTGTCCCTGTTCAAATGTACTATTGTATATTTAAGAACTATTTCAACATAGTACTCCAATACTATTTTATACATGGCAAAACGTACGGTATTAGATATTCATTCCACCGCAGAACGCCATATCATTGACTTCCGTAAATGGGGCTGGAAGGATATTGCCGTGCTGGGGAAATATCATTATAAGCAAACACGCAGCTCGCTGGATGCACACTCCCACCGGCATATGCTGGAGATCTGTTTTTGCAGCAAGGGGGAACAGGTGTATAAAGTGAACAAGGCCCTGTATAAAGTAAAAGGCGGTGAGCTGTTTGTTACCTATCCCGGTGAATTACACGGCAGCGGCGAATTCCCCGAAGAGAAAGGCGAAATGTACTGGATCATCATTAACATGGATACGCCCCGCAATGCACGGCGTTTCCTGCATTTCGAGGGTAAGCTGGCTGCTGAATGGAAACGGCAGCTGCTACAGCTGCCCCGGCACTTTAAAGGGAACAGCCGGCTGAAAACCACGCTGGAACAGGTGTTTCACCATCATGCACAAAACAGCTCCCTGCTGGATCAGATCCATGTACAGCACCTGCTGGCCGACTTCTTACTAGCTGTGATCAGCTGCTCACAATCTGCTACCGTGCGCCGGATAGAAGAACGCATGGATAAGATAGACGCCTACATCCGCGGGCACCTGGATGAACCGGCGGTATTACCTGAGCTGGCCGCGCAGGCAGGCTTATCCCTCTCCCGTTTTAAAACCTGGTTCAAAGAAGCTACCGGCACTACCCCGCTGGATTATGTACTAAAATATAAAATTCAAAAAGCGCAGGAAGCCCTGCTGAAAGGAAAGCTGTCTATTGCCGGTATTGCCTATGAAACCGGCTTTCAGAATG
This sequence comes from Chitinophaga sp., assembly GCF_036569125.1. Taxonomy (GTDB): domain Bacteria; phylum Bacteroidota; class Bacteroidia; order Chitinophagales; family Chitinophagaceae; genus Chitinophaga. The sequence goes on from NZ_DATCRF010000246.1 coordinate 7,566, forward strand.
CCCAATACTTTGCTACCGTGTTCAAACGGTTCACAGGTTTAACGCCCGGCGCATATAAACAACGTGCAGGCGGCACTGTTAAAAAAGCTTAGCGGCAGCCATGCCATCCCACAATAAAACAATCCACAATTATATGTCAGCTAACAAAAAGATCTTAATCATCAATGGATCTGTAAGAGGCAAACAGAGTAATTCAGGACGTATTGCAGCCACAGCCCTGAGATATCTCGATGGTAAAAAAAACGTTATTACAACTATCCTTACATTAACGGATCCCATGCCGGATATAAAGGAAGTTTATAACCTGTTAGCCGAACATGACGGCTTTTTGGTAATAACCGGCGTTTATTGGAATAACTGGAGTTCACCATTGCAGCGGTTTATTGAAATAGTAAGCGTGTTTGAAAATTCTCCTGCCTTTTTCGGAAAACCGTTCACCTGTGCTGTTTCCATGGATTCGGTAGGCGGTATTGAAATTGCAGGCCGTTTGCATGCGGTATTCTCCGGTTTGGGATGCTGGAGCCCGCCCTGCTCCACGCTGGTGATATCGCGGGTTGGACAAGCAGCTGTGGATGCTACAAAAGGCACTGCAGATGATCCCAATGAAGATGTATGGCGTTTGGATGATATTAAAGTAGTGTTGGATAACCTGGTTGTATCAACACAAATAAATGGTCAATGGATTAGCTGGCCGCACGCTGAGCTTACCATAACAGATGGCCCGTGGCCGGGCACAGGCGCTGTCGACCTGGGATCGCCTAAGTTTTTGTAAGGGTTATGAGATTAGCGCTTTTCTGAGTACATTAGATCAAAGCGTCATACAATGAAGCAACTGTATTTACTGGTACTTTCCCTCTGCGGTATAACGGTAATGGCTATAGCCAAACCATTGCCCCGTATTGCCATTACCGGGCTGGCTATAGAATCCAGCACTTTTTCACCGGCATTAACCAATGAAGCTGCATTCCATGCAAAATATGGTGAGCAGATCTTTACTTCTTACCCCTTCTTTGCACCTGATTCCTCCCTGCGGAAACGGGCCGTATGGCTGCCTGCAGTAATGGGCCGCTCCTTACCCGGCGGCGCGGTTACACGCGAGGCCTATGAATCATTGGTAAAACAAACACTGGAAGCGCTGAAGAAGAACATGCCCTATGATGGATTGTTCTTTGATATCCATGGCGCCATGAGCGTGGTAGGATTGGATGATCCGGAAGGAGATCTTATTACCCGCATCCGCGCAGTGATAGGCAAGCAAACGCTTATCTCCACCTCCATGGACCTGCATGGCAACGTATCCTGGCGGCTGGCGGAAAATACAGACCTTATTACCTGTTACCGCATGGCGCCGCATGAAGATGCCATGGAAACCAAACAACGGGCCGTAACCAACCTGCTGGAAAGGCTGGAAAACGGCAAGGGCAGACCGGCATACAAAGCCTGGATCCCTATTCCCATACTGCTGCCCGGTGAAAAAACAAGCACCCGCATAGAACCCGGTAAAACCGTATATAAGGCGGTGGCGCCGGCTTCCAGGCAACCCGGTGTTATTGATGCCGCCATCTGGATCGGTTATGCCTGGGCTGATGAGCCGCGCAACCATGGCGTAGTAATGGTAACCGGCGATGATAAGGCAGCGGTGACCAGCGCTGCAGAGCAATTGGCAAAAGGCTTTTGGAATGCCCGGAAGGATTTTGCTTTTGTAGCGCCTACCGGCGATCTGAAAGAATGTTTGGATAAAGCGCTGGCCAGCGATAAACATCCGTTTATGATCAGCGATTCCGGCGATAACCCAACGGCCGGCGGCGCAGGGGATGTTACCTGGACCATTACCCAGATCCTGGCGCGGCCCGAATTTAAAAGTGAGAACGGCCCTGCATTAATTTATGCGTCCATACCCGGCCCTGAGCTGGTACAGCAGGCCCTTACAGCCGGTGTTGGCGGCCAGGTGGATGGCTATGCCGGCGCAAAGGTAGATGCACGTTTCGCACCGCCGGTACATTTAGCTGGCACCGTTACTGCTATTAAAAAAGGCGACCGGGATGCGGAGGTAGAAGTAGTGGTAAAAGTGGGCAGTGTAAGCGTGATCGTTACCCGGAAAAGAAAACCCTATCATAAGGAAAAAGACTTCACCGACCTGGACCTGCAGCCCCGCAAAGCGGCTATTGTAGTGGTAAAGATCGGGTACCTGGAGCCGGACCTGTATAATATGCGGGGCGACTGGTTACTTTCCTTAACACCCGGCGGTGTGGACCAGGACCTGGAACGCCTGGGCTATAAACGTATTCAACGGCCCATGTTCCCTTTGGATAAAGATATGCCTGAGCCGGACCTTACAGCGAAGCTGGTACCGGCTTCAGATAAAGCGAAGTAAGAAGTAGGATGCCGGATGTAGGATATAAAATGTAAGAGCCAAAGACAATGATATAAGCCAGCGGCAGCCACCAGCTTAAGCATATACCATATAACAAACATATAAAACCAGGTTCCTGATCCGCGGAGACTGCCAACCGCCCACTGCCAACTATTTTTAATTACGTAAATTTAACTTTAGTTAAAAATTCTTACCTTTTATTTCATCACCTTTACATCCATAAAATCACAGAATATGAAAAGAACAGCAAATGCCCATTGGACGGGCAATCTCAAAGAAGGCAAAGGAGAAATATCTACACAAAGCACCGTATTGAATAAAACGCAATACTCCTTTAATACCCGTTTTGGCGATGGTGTAGGCACCAACCCTGAAGAGCTGCTGGGCGCTTCTCATGCAGGATGCTTTACAATGGCTGTGAGCGCTGCGCTTACCCAGGCTGGCTTTACCGCCGGTACCCTGGATACCAAAGCTACCGTAGAACTGGATCCTGCTGCTGGTCCCAAGATCACCAATATAAAGCTGGAGCTTACCGCTTCTAAAATTGAAGGCGTATCTGAAGAGCAGTTTAAAACCATTGCCAATGGCGCTAAAGAAAACTGCCCCATTTCAAAAGCACTGAGCGCTACCCCCATCACCCTGGAAGTAACTTATCAATAATATTTCCACTACCAGGAAAAAGAAATTGCCCGGCCTGCATGAATGCGGCCGGGCAACTGTTTTATAAAATAATGGTTATATTTATACGCAGCAGTACGCTTACACGTAGCCATCTTCACTAAGGCCGGTTTCCATTGCCCGGCCGCCTGTTCATCATTGTACAGCCAGTGTTGTTGATAATTACAAAAGAAAGCACTGCTTTTAATTTATTACTCATTACAATTTTTTAAGCTTATGCCCGTAAGTGGTCCCGTTCTTATCATTGACAATGACCTGGAAGACCAGGAATTTATTGCAGCCATCCTGCAGGAAATAGATCCGGCCATTACCACAAAATGCTTTCATGACGGGCAGGATGCGCTGGTTTACCTGGTTTCGACACCCCAGCAGCCTTTCCTGATCCTTTGCGATGTTAAAATGGAAGGCATGAATGGGCTGGAACTACGTGCACATATCACCGAGAATGATTACCTCAGGAAAAAATCTATCCCCTTTGTATTCTTCAGCGATTATGCAACGCAGGGCAATGTGGCGAAGGCATATGATCTCACTGTACAGGGCTTTTTTGAAAAAGCCAATACCCATGATGGTCTAAGAGCGCAGCTGGAGCTGGTTATTAATTACTGGAAAGCCTGCCTGCACCCTAACCGCTATTTCATCACCTGATGCTTAAAGACGGGAATTGCTTATGCCAGCTTACCGCCATCTACAGCAATAGATTCCCCGGTAAGAAAAAGTGATTTGTTGGTGCCCAGGAACACAATGGTTTGCGCTACTTCTTCAGGCAGGCCGGCGCGTTGTGCAGGCACCGTGGCTAACAGCCCTGATTTAAATTCTTTGTTATCACCTACAAAACGGTTTAGCATACCCGTTTCAATAGGGCCGGGCGCTACTACGTTCACACGTACACCGGAGGAGGCTACTTCCAGCGCAGCAGAGCGGCTAAGGCCTTCCACTGCGTGTTTGCTGGCCGTGTATACAGATGCGCCTGCGGCGCCCTGCCGGCCCAGTACAGATGATACGTTGATGATGCTGCCATGGCCCTGCGCCACCATCACTTTCAGCTCATGCTTTAAGCTCAGTAATACGCCCAGCACATTGGTCTGGAAAGTGGCTTCGTAAGTTTCCGGTGTTTGCTCCACCACCGGGCCGGGGATCCCCTCTGTTCCGGCGTTATTAACGGCTACGTCTAAACGCCCGAATTTTGCAACGGTTTGCTCAACCAGGTTTTGTACATCCGCTTCTTTTCTCACATCGGCATTTATATATTCTGCGCCTACCCCCAGCTCACGCAGCTCTGCGGCCAGGGCCTGCCCTTCTGCATCACGGCGGCCGCTTACTACCACGTTAGCGCCTTCTTTGGCAAATGCAATGGCCGTAGCACGGCCTATACCGGTAAGCGCACCGGTTACCAGCACCACACTTTGTGAAAGTTCTGGTTCAGATGTTGTTTTCATTTTTTACGATTTTATTATTGTCAGAAGATATTAGTTTATCTGCAGGCGCTTTGGCCACATACGGGTGCAGGAGCTGCAGGTATGTTTCAAAACGGCGCTGATTAATGCGGTACCGGGTGGTACGGCCTTCCTTTTCTGCTATTAACAGCCCTGCATCCACCAGCTGTTTGGTGTGGTGCGAAACCGTTGACTGCGCCAGGTGTAACATATCCGTAACAGCAGCGCACTGCATCCATCCTTCTTTGCAGATGGCCTGCATAATCTCCAGCCGGTACGGATCGCCCAGGGCTTTGGATATTTTTTCAATTTCACGATTGCTCATAATACCTGCTTTGAATGGAACAACGGCTTCAACTCATTCATAAATCGAAATAAATCGATTAGTAAATCCAAAGAAAAGGGCCGGTTGTGCCAGTTACACTTTCCCCGGACCCTTTTTCACTATCCCTTATAGCTAAATATCTAAACCTGTCAATCTCTTAATTTCCACGCTGCCGCTTTTGCTGATACAAAGCTATGCAAACAAATCGACAAAACGAAATATTTCGATTAATTGGGATAAAAAATTTTACCGTTCAAACTTCCTTAAAAAATCCACATAGTCGTTAAAGCCTTCCCGGTTCACCCTATACTTCGTGCAGCGGCCATCCTTTTCCACATGCAGCAGCTCCGCATCCACCAGCTGTTTCAGGTGGTGAGAAACCGTGGACTGGGCCAGGTCCAGCATATCCATAACGTCAGCGCACTGCATCCAGTCCGGCTCTTTTTTGATGGCCTCCATGATCTTGATCCGGTAAGGATCGCTTAAGGCTTTGGAGATCCGCTCAATCCGCTTCAGGTCAAAAGATGTATTCATTGTTGCAAATTTATCGATTTATGGGCAAAAGACCAAGCCATATCAGCATCGTACTGATGTAGGATATTTTTCCTACTGACCACCATCATAGGCCAGGAAAGAACGCCGTACTAAATTGCCATGAAAACTTTCTATAAGCAATGAGAAACGGAAAAACCGGGGAGCTGATCGCGGATAACGAAAACTGGAAAAACGAGCTAAAAGTGCTGGAAGACGGCATTATACGTTTTAAAACAAGGCTGGCGGGCATCCTGGAAGCGGATCTTCAACCGTATGAGCTGGAACAGCTTGAATATTTCCAGAACAAGTTCCTGAAAATGGACGACCAGATCAGCCTGTTGCGGCATGAAGTAAGGGAGCAGCTGCACCTGCTGCAGCAGCTGTCCCAGTCCAACGGCCCCCAGCTGAAAAAGATCCTGGACCTGCAATACAGGCTGGAGGTGAAGATGATCATTATCCAGGGGAACTTTGATCTGCTGAGCGCTGAATTCAGCGGTTACCTCCAGAAAACCTTTTCTTAATACAGCAGGGTACCCAGCTTTTTTTCATTGAGGATGATGATGGCCCCATCTTTTATATCGATCAGCTTTTCCTCCCGGAAATCGCCCAGCGTGCGGATCAGCGATTCAGTAGCCGTACCGGCAATAGCGGCCAGGTTATCACGGCTGATGTCAATGGCAAACGGCCCTTCTTTTTGCCCGCTGTATTTTTTATGCAGGTGCATTAATGCTTCGGCCACTTTTTTGCGCAGGGAATTATACGCCAGGCCAAGCAGCTGCTTCTCTTTGCCGGTAATATTGCGGGCCAGCAGCCGTATGAACTGCACGGCTACTTCGTGGTTGTTATGCAGCAGCTCCTCAAAATCTTCACGGGGAATAACGGCTATTTCACATTCTTCCATGGCCTCTGCAGTTTCTTTATACACGGTTCCTTCCAGCAGGGCTATGTACCCCAGGAAATCGCCTTCGTTATACAGCTCCACTACCAGCTCTTTCCCATCCTCATTCCGCTTAAAGGTTTTTACTTTTCCTTTTTGAACATAGAACAGGTGGGCAGGATGGTTCCCTTCCATGTATATGACCTGTTTCTTTTTAAACTTATCTGTATTACGCCCTTCAGACAGCAGCTGCAGCGATTCTTTGCCGGTAGCGGCCTGCATCAGCTTATTCAATCCTTCCGGGTTAGAGGCAAATTCCTGTTTCTTCAGCAGGGCTTTTTTCAAACGGCCTTCTATAGCATGCAGCAGCTCTGTACCGCTGAATGGTTTGGTGATATAATCATCCGCGCCCATTTCCATGCCTTTACGGAAATCGGTACGTTCTGTTTTGGCCGTCAGGAAAATAAAGGGCACATCCTGCATATCATCGTTACGCTGCAGCATATGCAATACGCCGAAACCATCCAGCACCGGCATCATAATATCGCAGATCACCAGGTCGGGCTTTTCCTGCAAAGCCAGCTCCACACCCAGCTTGCCGTTTTCTGCGGTTAATACTTTATACCCGGCAAGGTCCAGGATCTCTGCTGTGTTTTCCCGGATGTCTGTATTGTCTTCTATCAGCAAAATGGTTTGCATATTAATAGCTGGCTGTTTCGTTATTTAAAGAAAAATCAATGGTAAAGGTAGTGCCTACGCCTAATTCACTTTCACAGGAAATGCGGCCGTTCATCAGCTCACTGTACTTGCTTACAATATGCAGCCCCAGGCCGGTACCCTGTATATTGCTTACATTGGCCCCGCGGTAAAACCGCTCAAACAGGTGCTGCTGGTCCTCCTGCGACATGCCTATACCATTGTCCTTTACCTGCAGCTGAAAGCTGTGAAGATCTTTTTTAGTATAAATGCCAATGGTGGCGCCGGGGCCGGAGAATTTGATGGCGTTGCCCAGCAGGTTCATGATAATATGCTTCATCAGGGAAGGGTCCAGCAATACTTCCGGGGAACCGGTGTGAAAGTAGCTGATCTCCTGCCCTTCCTTGATCATACCGTGCATTTCCTGTATAACGGTGTTAATATTATCTGCAATATCAAAGCTGCTCATACGCACCTGGATCTTACCTTCCTCGATCCTGCCTACAGATAAAAAGTCGTTCAGGATATCCGTGAGCAGGTTCACGGAGGTGACTATACGCTGTATGTGCTTGTTCCTTTTAGGCTGATCGGCCTCCGCGGCATATTGCTTTACTAAAAAAGCCGATGACAGGATGGTGCTGAGCGGGGTGCGGAACTCGTGGGATGCCATAGACACAAAGCGGGTCTTTAGCTCGTTCAGCTCCTTTTCCTTGCCCAGGGCCAAGGTAAGCTCCTCTTTGGAAAGCTCCAGCTGTTCCAGCGCTTTGCGCAGCTGCAGGGTGCGGTCCTCTACCATTTGTTCCAGCTCATTGTTCAGCCGCTCTACTTTTTCCTCTGCTTTTTTTCTTTCGGTAATATTATTTACGTAGGCGATCACAAATGCGCCTTCTTCATTCTGGTAGTGGCTCAGGCTTATTTCTACAGGAAACTCCGAACCATCCTTCCGCACGGCAAACAGGTCTAAACCTATGCCCATAGGGCGGTTCTGCGGGTGGTCATTAAAGCGGTCGCGGTGGCCTACATGCCGGCCATGCGCACGGGCCGGTATCAGCACCTCCACCTTTTGCCCGGTAAGCTCCTGCCGCTGGTAGCCAAACTGGTTCAGCGCAAAATCATTGATCAGTACAATCTCCCCTTCTTTATTCGTTACCAGTATGCCAATGCTGGCATAGTCGAACAAAGCCCCGAAACGTTGCAGCTCTTTACTTAACTGCTGCTGGTGACGGGTATCTGAAGGCAGGGTGTTAATGCGGAAAGCACAATAGTCCTTACCTGCATGCCGGAATGAAATATCATCATACAAACCGGAAAAGGTTACGCCTGCCAGGTTGGTCCACTGCCGCTCTTTTGACGTTTCGCTTTTTTCAGTACCGGGCCTGCAGATGCCTAACGCATGCTTATCCAGGATAGCCTGCAAGGCAGCATGATCTTCGGTGCCCAGCATTTTCATACCGGTTTCATTAATATACAACAGCTGCCCGCTTCCCTGCTCCCGCACAGCCACCAGCCCGGGCTCGCGCTCCAGCACAGCTGCAAAAACAGAAAGCTGGAAATTAATATCAAGATCGTGAATGGAAAAGTTCATAATAGTAAAGTAGTGTGAAAGTTACAGTTTTTTCCGGCTGTATCATTACGGTCCAAAATGCAAAGATTCCCCGGAAGGATATATGACCACGATCATTACCGCTGCTGACAACCATCATTGAGGGGCCGGCAGCAGCAGCTTACATTGCAGCGTATAAACCTTTAACCATGGAGATCTATATAAGCGAGGACGCTACCATTGCCACCCTGCAGCATGAGTTCCGGGAGGCTTATCCTTATCTGAAGCTGGAATGTTACCGGCAGCCCCACAGCGAAGGCCAGGCCTGCGCCGTAGCCGATAAGCTGCCGCCGGCAACGCCCATAGAAGAGATCCGTATGATGCACAATTTTGGCTGGCTGGATATTAGCCACCACCGTACGGCAGCAGCTGTAGAACTTGATTTTTTCCGCAAATATGGATTGAGTGTACAAATATTGCGCAAGTCCGGCGACCTGTGGCTGCAAACCACTGCCACCGATAACTGGACGCTGGGACAAATGAACGAAGAAGGAAAGCTGGCGGAAAAGAACATTTTTTACTACCCGGAAGAGCCGGTGGGATAATTTTTACCTTTTCATAATCTATGCTTTTAAAACCGGTATTGCTAAAAGGCAGCCGGTTTTTTTATGCCGTTTTTCCCCTGCCTGATAAATATCATCCCTACATATGATCCCTGTCATTGCCGCCCCTGCCCCCTCCCTTTACTTTTGAACTTATAACCGAAAGGCATGATCACTGTTGAAACCAGCTGCTACCATTGCGGCGAAACCTGTGAAAGTACACGCATTCTCCTGGACGATAAACCGTTTTGCTGTGAAGGTTGTAAGCTGGTATTTGAGCTGCTGAACGGCAACGGGCTTTGTACCTATTACCAGCTGAACGGGCAGCCGGGCGCCCCCCAACGCAGCCAGGCAAGGCCCGATAAATTTGCCTTCCTGGAAGATGAAAAGATCCGGCAGCAGCTGGTACAGTTCCGCAATGATACCCATACCCATGTTACCTTTTATATTCCGCAGATCCATTGCAGCTCCTGCCTGTGGCTGCTGGAGCACCTGCATAAGCTGGATGACGGCGTGCAGCGCGTAACCGTGAATTTTGCGCGTAAGGAAGCGCAGGTGATCTTTCAGCAATCCCAAACCTCTTTACGTAAGGTGGCCGAGCTGCTTACCAGCATTGGGTATGAGCCTTACATCAGCCTGCAGGACCTGCAGCATAAAAAACCGGCAATGAACCGGCAGCTGATCTACCAGCTGGGCGTAGCCGGGTTTTGTTTTGGCAATATTATGCTGCTTAGCTTCCCAGAATATTTTTCCGGCAGCGGCGGTATGGATACCCATTTGTTCCGTTACCTGAACCTGCTTTTATCCTTGCCGGTGTTCCTGTACAGCGCCCAGGCATTTTACCGTTCCGCCTGGGGCGGCCTTAAACACGGGTTCATGAATATAGATGTGCCTATTGTGCTGGCCATTATAGTCACCTTTACCCGGAGCCTTATTGATATTGGCACCAACAGCGGAGCAGGATATTTTGATGCCATGACCGGCATTGTGTTCTTTATGCTGGCAGGGCGTGTGCTGCAGGATAAAACCTACCAGGGCCTTTCCTTTGACCGGGATTATACCAGCTATTTTCCTATAGCCGTTACCGCTATACGCGGTAAAAAGAATGTACCCGTTGCCCTGCCGGATATAAAGGAAGGAGAAACCTTACTGATCCATAACAATGAGCTGGTACCGGCAGATGGCATCCTGGTAAAAGGCAGTGCGCTGATCGATTACAGCTTTGTAACCGGCGAGGCCGATCCTGTGCCCTGCCTTACGGGAGATCTTATTTATGCCGGCGGCCGGCAGCTGGAAGGCAACATACAGCTGCACACCATTAAAGCTGTAGCGCAAAGTTACCTCACCAGCCTGTGGAACCGGCAGGAGCTGCAGCAGGACACGCACAAGCAACCCTCTTTCATACACCTGCTGGGCCGCCATTTTACCTGGGTGGTGCTGGGCATTACTGTGTTAACAGCCGCCTGGTGGGGTTTTCATGACCCGGCAAAAATATGGCCATCTGTAACGGCTATACTGATTATTGCCTGCCCCTGCGCCCTGCTGCTGGCAGCATCCTTTACCAACGGGCATATTTTAAGCATCTTAAGCCGGCACAAATTGTACCTTCGTAATGCCGCGGCCATTGAAAGGCTGGCCGCTACAGATCATATTGTATTTGACAAAACCGGCACGCTTACCGACAAGCAAAAAGCTGTTACTGTTTTTAACGGGCGGCCGCTTACCCGCCATGAACGGCTGCAGGCAGCAGCTTTGGCAGCACAATCCACCCACCCGCTAAGCCGCATGGTGCGCGACTTTTGCGGCAGTAACCATATACCTGTAAAAGATTTTGAACAGGTAACGGGTATGGGTATCAGCGGTACGGTTATGAAAGATACCATCCGCCTGGGCAATGCAGCTTTTACCGACGCAGCGGGTATTGCCGCTACAAACGGCAGCGTGGTATACCTTTCCATTAACGGGCAGGTACGCGGCTATTTCAGCATCCGCAACGGCTACCGCAGCGGCATCCAATCCTTAATACTGCAGCTGCGGAAAAAATATCAGCTCACCGTACTTTCCGGCGACCATGCACGGGATGAAAGCACCCTGCGCAAGCTCATGGGAATAAAGGCCACCCTGCGTTTTTTACAACAGCCGCAGGATAAGCTGGATCATATACTGGCCCTGCAGGAACAGGGACAGCGCGTGCTGATGGTTGGCGACGGGCTGAATGATGCCGGCGCTCTGAAACAAAGCGATACCGGCATTTCCCTTACTGAGGACAGTAACAACTTTACCCCTGCCAGCGATGGCATTTTAGCAGCCGCTAACCTGCCGTTGCTTCCCCACTATATACAATTATGTAAAACCAGCAAACGCATTATACTCACCAGCTTTATTTTCTCGCTGGTATACAATTTCACCGGTTTGTTCTTTGCCGTACAGGGCAAGCTATCCCCCCTTACCGCAGCTATTTTAATGCCCGCCAGCTCCATCAGCATTATACTGCTTACCTGGAGCCTGAGCGCAGTGGCCGGCAAAAAGCTGCACCGTAAAGCATTACAGCTCACAGCTGACGAAGATCAGTCATTTGCCTGCGCCAGGTCATAGTGGCCGCAGCCCGGGCATGCTAATTTTGAACTGTTCAAAAACACATATCCATGAGTGTTATCATACTGTTGCTGGGGGCCAGTCTTACCGTAGGGATCATTTTCCTGGCAGCCTTTTGCTGGGCCGTAAAAAGCGGGCAATTCGAGGATGACTATTCGCCCGCCCACCGCATCCTGTTTGATGAGCAGGCAAACGATCAACAACCATAACCGGATAAAACAACAAGCTATACTTATGTCTCTGGAAAAGTTTTCTTATGACAACCGCACCGTAAAATGGTTTGCTTACGCTGCTACCTTCTGGGGCCTTATAGGCATGCTGGCGGGGCTTTGGATAGCCCTGGCGCTGGCATACCCTCCCCTGAACCTGGGTTATGCGCCCACTACTTTCGGGCGTTTGCGGCCGGTGCATACCAATGCCGTGATCTTTGCTTTTGTGGGCAATGGCATTTTCATGGGCGTGTACTATTCGCTTCAGCGCCTGTGCAAAGCCCGTATGTTCAGCGACCTGCTGAGCAAGCTGCATTTCTGGGGATGGCAGGCCATTATAGCCGGCGGCGCGCTTACCCTGCTGTTAGGTTATACTACCGGTAAAGAGTATGCGGAGCTGGAATGGCCTTTTGATATAGCCATTACCGTGGTATGGCTCATATTCGGCGCTAATATGCTGGGTACCATTTTACGGCGCAGGGAAATGCACCTGTACGTGGCCATCTGGTTTTATATAGGCACCTGGGTAGCTATAGCCATGCTGCATATTGTAAACTCCTTTGAGCTGCCCATATCGCTGTTTAAAAGCTACAGCTGGTATGCCGGTGTGCAGGATGCGCTGGTGCAGTGGTGGTACGGGCATAATGCCGTAGCCTTTTTCCTTACCACGCCTTACCTGGGCCTCATGTATTATTTTATTCCCAAAGCGGCCAACCGCCCTGTTTATTCCTATAGGTGGTCCATCATACATTTCTGGGCGCTCATATTTATTTACATATGGGCCGGGCCACATCACCTGTTATATACTGCCTTACCGGACTGGGCGCAATCATTGGGTACGGTGTTTTCCATCATGCTCATTGCGCCCTCCTGGGGCGGTATGCTCAATGGCCTGCTTACCCTGCGCGGCGCCTGGGACCGCGTGCGGGAAGATGCTATCCTGAAATTCTTTGTAGTAGCGCTTACCTGTTATGGCATGGCCACTTTTGAAGGCCCTATGCTGTCGCTGAAGAACGTAAATGCGGTGAGCCACTTTACCGACTGGACCATTGCACACGTGCATGTAGGTGCGCTGGGCTGGAACGGCTTTCTCACCTTTGGCATCCTGTACTGGTTAATGCCCCGCATTTTTGCCACACAGCTGTACTCACGTAAATGGGCCAACGCGCATTTCTGGTTAGGCACCCTGGGTATTATCTTTTACGTAATACCAATGTACTGGGCCGCTTTCACACAGAGTATGATGTGGAAAGAGTTTACAGCAGAAGGCCAGCTGAAATACCAGTTCCTGGAAACAGTAACCACCATTGTGCCTATGTATGCGCTGCGTGCCGTTGGCGGTATGCTATACATCAGCGGTGTGGCGCTCATGATCGTGAACCTGGTAAAAACCATCCGCAGCGGCACCTTTGTAGCCGATGAACCTGCAGAAGCAGCGCCCCTGCCTAAAACAGTGCCTGCAGCTGCACATGGCAAAACACACTGGCATAACTGGATTGAGCGCAGGCCCCTGCAAATGGTAGCCTTTAGCCTGGTAGTAGTAGCGATTGGCGGTATTATAGAGCTGATCCCCACCTTCCTGGTGCGCAGCAATGTGCCTACCATTACCAGCGTAAAACCCTATACGCCGCTGGAGCTGCACGGGCGCGACATCTACATCCGGGAAGGCTGTTATACCTGCCACTCGCAGATGATACGCCCCTTCCGCGATGAAGTAGCGCGTTACGGGGAATATTCCAAAGCCGGCGAATTTGTATACGATCATCCTTTCCAATGGGGCTCCAAACGTACCGGGCCTGACCTGGCGCGTATCGGCGGCAAATATCCTGATAGCTGGCATTACAACCATATGCTGGACCCGTCTTCCATGTCGCCGGGTTCTATTATGCCCTCTTACCCCTGGTTAATGGACGACCGGGTGGATAAAAGCGCTACCCCGGCCATGATCAATGCCATGCGTAAGCTGGGTGTGCCTTATCCTCATAAATATGAGCTGCAGGCCAATGCAGATATGGAGAAACAGGCAAAGGAAATAGCCGCTTCCCTGAAAAAAGATAAGCTGGAAACACCGCCGGACCGCGAGATCGTAGCATTGATAGCCTACCTGCAAAGAGTAGGAAGGGATATTAAGGAAGCGCCGGCTAAAACCGCCATGAAATAACTTTAAAACAAACCGCATGAAATTCATCAATTACCTGCAGAGCATTACCGGTGTAAGCGTGTACCCGTTAACGTCATTGCTCCTGTTCACCATATTTTTTACCGTGGCCAGTATCTGGGCATTCAGGGCAGATAAAGGAATGATGGATCACGTAAGCCGTACACCATTAGACCATGATGATTCTCAAAGCCTATAAACACATTTGTATATGAACAAAAAGCTGCTCTGTTTTTTATACCTGCTGCTGCCAGGCAGTATTACACCGGTGCTGGCGCAGGGGCCGCCACAGCCCTCTTCCCTGTTGGATAATGCAGTAGCGCAGGTATTGCTGGCCGTGATCTTTGGTTTGTTCATTGCCATTGCCGTGCTGGGAAATGTAGTGATACAGGCCATGGACCTTTACCGGGAGCGTATTAAAAAAACTACTGACAAAACATTACTGCTCATTGGCATTACCATCACCGGCTGTTTATTCAGCAGCAATACTATGGCCCAGTCTGCGCCGGCGCCTGCGGTGAAAGAAACCATTAACGGGCTTTCCGCCACTGCGTTCTATGTGCTTACATCCGTAATAGCGCTGGAGCTGCTGGTAATACTGGTATTGTTATATGCCCTGCGCATACTGGCCGGTATTGAATCCAA